>NZ_JAEMRO010000016.1 GCF_016463295.1 Brevundimonas sp. | reverse complement strand
GGAGGCCGGCGACGTGGTGCGGGCGCGCGCGGTGGTGTCGAACCTGCATCCGCGGCTGCTGTTCGACCGGCTGGTGGACGACGCAGTCGTTCCCGCCGACTTCCGTGAGCGGCTCGGCAACTATCAGTCGGGGTCGGGCACGTTCCGCATGAACGTCGCGCTGTCGGAACTGCCGAACTTCACCGCCTTGCCCGGGCAGGGGGATCATCTGACGGCAGGGATCATCATGGCTCCGACACTGGAGTACATGGACCGGGCGCATGCGGAGGCGCGGCTGAACGGTTGGTCGTCAAAGCCGATCGTGGAGATGCTGATCCCCTCGACGCTGGACGATAGCCTGGCTCCGTCCGGCCAGCACGTCGCCAGCCTGTTCTGCCAGCATGTGTCGCCCGATCTCGCCGACGAGCATCGCGATACCGTGGCGGACCTGATGATCGAGACGGTCGATCGCCATGCGCCTGGGTTCAAGGCTTCTGTGCTGGGTCGGCTGGCGCTGGGCCCGCGCGATCTGGAGCGGCGCTTCGGCCTGGTCGGCGGCGACATCTTCCACGGGCGGCTGACGCTGGATCAGCTGTTCAGCGCCCGCCCTGTCCTGGGCCATGCGGATCACCGCATGCCGGTGCCGGGGCTGTATCTCTGTGGGTCCGGCGCTCATCCCGGGGGCGGCGTCACCGGGGCACCGGGGCACAATGCGGCCAGGGCAGTGCTCAACGACCTGAAGCGCTAGGTCAGACCCTGGCCATGCCGAGGGCGGTCATCAAGGCGTCCTGCACAGCCGCTTCGCTGAACGGCTTCTGCAAGGTAGGGCGGCCCTTCCATTCGTCTGGCAGTCCGCCCTCGCCATAGCCGGTGGAGAAGACGAAAGGCACATCGCGCGCGGCTAGGGCCTCGGCGATCGGGAAGATCTTCACACCCGCGACGTTGACGTCCAGCAGGGCACCGTCGAGCGCTGCCCCGTTCTCGATCAGAGCCAGACCTTCTTCGACACTGGAGGCCGGCCCTACGGTCGTGCAGCCCATGTCTTCGAGGATAGTCTCCAGCAGCATCGCGACAAGCGACTCATCCTCCACGATCAGGATGTTGCGGCCGGACAGGGGCTGGCTCATGCGGGCAGGTCTCGATCGAGGGGCAGGGTCAGGCGGGCGATCAGTCCGGTGGAGCCATAGTCCATCGACACTGTCCCACCAAGGTCATGCCGCACATTGCGCTCGATCAGTCGACTGCCGAAGCCGCGATGATCCGGCGGCTGCAGGTCTTGAACGCCAGACTCCTGCCAGGTCAGGTTCAGGGTGCGCGTGGGCGAGTGCGTCACGGTCCAGTCGATCACGACCTTCCCATCGGGCGCTGCCAGCGCGCCATACTTGGCGGCGTTGGTCGCCAGTTCGTGGAAGACCATGCCGAGCGATATAGCCGATGCGGAATCCAGATCGACCGCGGGGCCGTTGAGCAGAACCCGCGTCTGATCGTGCGCCTGGGTTTCGTGCTCCAGGATCGATCGCAGATTGGCACCCTCCCAGTGGCTACGCGTCAGCAGATCGTGCGTGTGCGAAAGAGCCAGCAGCCGGGCCTGGAAACTGGCGGCAAAGCGTGCCGGGTCGGTGTGCGATCGGGCCGTCTGCATGGCGATGGACTGCACCGTCGCCAGGGTGTTCTTCACCCGGTGATTCAGTTCGTCGATCATCAGCTTCTGACGCTCTGCGGCCAGAACCGATTCCGTGACGTCGTGGCCTTGGACGAACACGCCAATGATGGTGCCGTCTGCCTCGCGGATAGGCTGGTAGCTGAAGTCGACATAGGCGTCTGACGGGGGGCCGCCAGGTTCCTGCGGAAACTGGAACAGGCTGGCGCTGCCTTGAACCGGCTCGCCTGTCCGGAATACCCTGTCCAGCATCTCCACATAGCCTTGCGACACCACTTCGGGCATCGCTTGGGCCACCGGTTGTCCTTGAACATCGCGGTAGCCGATCAGACGGCGATAGGCGTCGTTGTGGAACTGAAAAATGTGCTCCGGACCCGACAGAACGGCCACAAATCCCGGTGCCTGCATGAACATCTCGACCAAGCGGTTGCGCTCGACGGACAGGCGGCGGTTGTCCTCCTGAACCAGGCGCGCCCGTTCCAGGATATTGCCGCCGACGATGGCATCGAGGGCTTTCAGCGGGGCTGCGCCTTCCGCCTCCTGCGTCTGCTGGCGCAGAAGCTCCAGCTCTGTGATGTCGGTCGTATGCTGGAGGATCATCACCACTTCGCCCGCCTCGTTCAGCAGAGGCGTGTGGGTGGCGCTCCAATAGCGATCTTCGAAGACCTCACCGGTGTCGGTCTTGCGCGGGATGGAATAGGGAATGACGGCCAGATGATCGCGCTGGCGCGTTTCGCGAACCTTTTCCAGCGAGGCGCGGAGTTGTCGCACATTCTCCGGCGCGTCCTCGCCCGGACCGGCATCGAAAGCTGCGAACATGGACCGACCGACGATGGCCTCGCGGGTGGTGTTGGTCACGTCCAGATACGCCTGATTGGCACCGGCAATCTCGAAGTCCGGCGTCATCAGCACATAGGGATTTGGCGAGGCGTCGAAGGCCTGGCCAAGGTCGACATTCGGATCCCCGGATTTGGAAAGTATCTTCAAGCCTGTTCCCGCTGCTGGCCCCGTCAACGCCGTCGGCCACGGTTGGTTTCAACCAGAAACCATCGGTGTTGCAAATCTCGATTTGAGGGCAATGTGCGATGACGTTTAAGGAAGGGAGATGAGCCTGGTTTCCCTCCTGTCTGCGGCGGTCCTTATGCTGTCTCCTGTTTCACAGACCGATCCGGTGGTGGAGGTTCTGACGACCGACGGCGTGCTGGTCGGGCGGACCAACGGACAGGTGCAGGCGTTCAAGGGCATCCCCTATGCCGCGCCACCGGTGGGAGCCTGGCGCTGGCGTCCCCCTCAGCCGGTCGAGCCTTGGGAGGGCCCGCACGATGCCGGCAACGTCGGGGCGTTGTGTCCCCAGCCACCGGCCAACGGAGATCCGGGTGTCGGGCCGCTGCCCATGAGCGAGGATTGCCTGACGCTGAACGTCTGGTCGCCGCTGGAGGCAGCAGAGCCGGCCCCGGTCATGGTCTGGATCCACGGCGGTGGCTTCAACAACGGCTCCGGCACCGCGGCTCTGTACGACGGCACGGCCTTGGCTAGGCGCGGTGTGGTGGTCGTGACGATCAACTATCGGCTGGGCCGTCTGGGCTTCTTCGATCATCCGGCCCTGGCCGCCGAACGACCGGAGGGTGAGCCGGGTGGCAACTATGCCCTTATGGACATGATCGCCGCCCTGAAATGGGTGCAGGCCAACGCCGGGGCGTTCGGCGGCGATCCGGGCCGGGTGACGATCTTCGGAGAGTCAGCCGGTGGCGCGGCGGTGACGCGCCTGATGATCTCTCCCGAGGCACGTCGCCTGTTCCACCGCGCGGTCGTTCAGTCGGGGCTGGGGCGCGACACGGGCACACCGCTGGATCGCCCTTCAGCGTTGGGCAAGCCGTCGCTGCAGGGTCGCGGACAGGCCTATGCGCAGCGACTGGGCCTGACGACACCGTCCGCCGCCGATCTGCGGGCCATCCCCGCCGAGACCCTGCTCGCGCCCGCCCCGAACTTCTACGGCGGAGACAATCTGGTCATCGACGGGTCGGTGGTTCAGGAGGATGTCGAGGCCGCGTTCGCCGCTGGCCGGCAGTCTCCAGTGCCCCTGATCATCGGCACCAACAGCGCCGAGTTCTGGTGGATGAAGCCGTCCGATCTCAGTCCCTATGGCGAGATTGACGACGCCATGACACCGGACGAGCGCGCGGCGATCGTCACGGCCTATGGCGGGGAGGACGGGTACAACGCCCATGTCGTCAGCGACCTGGCCTTCAACGAGCCGGCGCGGCACCTGGCCCGGCTGCACGCGCGGGCGGGCCATCCGACCTACCTCTATCGCTTCGACGTGGTGCCCGATCCCAATCCCGAGCCGCACGAGGGCGCGACCCATGCGTCGGAGCGGCCCTATGTCTTCGACAATCTGGCCACGACCAACTGGCCGATGGGCGAGCGGGACTATCGGGCGGCCGCGGCCATGGCCGACTACTGGACGCGATTCGCCGCAGCGGGCGATCCGAACGCAGAGGGCCGACCAGTATGGCCGTCGTTCGGGGCCGAGCCGGATCGGCTGCTGGAGTTCACCAATGAAGGACCCGTCGCCAAGCCGATCCCGTTCAAGGAGAGGCTGGACCTGATCGAAGCCTACTACAGCCGGCCTCGCTGAGGCCCATGCCGCGCCGCTTGTGGCCAGTGCGCCACAGCGTCAGGCCCTGCTCCGATGTGGCCGAAATGCGGCCTTGCGTGACGCAATCTCCATGTGCCATGTAAACGGTTACACGGATTGAAGGACGGACCTGCGGCAAGCGGGCCGGAACCTGACCGGTCAGGGAAGGATGTCTGTTGGTCGTAGCGATCATCCAGCAAACTTGCGCGGCGGTGGCGGCATGAAGCCGGCCAATATCCGTGACGTAGCGCGTCGCGCGGACGTGTCCGTGGCTTCGGTTTCGCGCGTGTTGAACGGGGCGGGCCCTGTCACGGCGGCCACCCGCGAAAAGGTTCTGCAAGCCGTCGAGGCCCTGCAGTACGTTCCCCATTCCGGCGCACGCAGCCTGTCGACCAGCAAGACCCAGACGATCGGCGTCGTCCTGCCCGACCTGTACGGCGAGTTTTTCTCGGAGCTGATCCGCGGCATGGACGTGGCCGCTCGGGCCCTGGGCTATCATTTGATCGTTTCCAGCTCACACGACGATGCGGAGGAGGCGTCCGCCGCCATCCGCTCCATGCGCGGTCGGGTCGATGGTCTGATCGTCCTTTCGCCTCATCTGGACGCGGCGAATCTGGCTTCCAGCCTGGCGGGTCGTCTGCCGGTCCTGTTGATGAACGGCGGGGCAGGCGAGGCCGACCGGCCGTCCATCGTGGTCGATAACCACGGCGGCGCGGTCCAGGCGGTCGAACACCTGCTGGAGACCGGACGTCGCCGGATCGTTCATATCTCAGGGCCAGCGGGCAATCTGGAGTCCGAGGCCCGCCTGGCCGGCTATCTTCAGGCGATGGCCAAGGCCGGTCTGCCGACCATGGTGCTGGACGGGGCTTTCACCCAGGCCTCAGGCCACGTGGCGGGTCTAAAGATCAGCGAGATGGCGCTGAAGCCTGACGCCGTCTTCGCCGCCAACGACATCATGGCTGTCGGGGCCATGCTGGCCTTGCAGGATGCAGGGCTGCGCGTGCCCGAGGACGTCGCCCTGATCGGGTTCGACGACGTGCCGATCGCCGACATGGTCCGGCCCGGACTGACGACCCTCGGCATCAACATCGCAGAGACGGGCCGTGGCGCGCTGGAGCGTCTGGTCCGCATCATCAATACCGCAGACGACGGCTCCGCCGACACGTCCTGCGAAACCGTGCGACCGCAGTTGGTCGTGCGGGCGTCCACTGCGGCCGCGTCCCTGGCCCGGTCCACTCACCAACCCGGCGCACGCGCCGTCCATCCTGTTTCAGCCCTGGAGGGGGAGAACCCACAATGACACGCAACAAGGCTTATCTGGGTGCCGCATCGGCGCTGGCACTGGCGATCTCACTGGCGGGTGCCGGGGCGGCGTCGGCGCAGGTGACGACCTCGACCGTTCGTGGCGCAGTGACCGATGACGGTGTCGCCGAAGCCGGCGCAACCGTCGTCGCTCGGAACACGGCCAGCGGCTTCACCAGCCGCACGACAACCAGTGCCAACGGCACCTATGTCCTTTCGGGACTGCGTCCGGGCAACTACGAGATCACGGTCACCAGCACAGATGGCGAGACGGGTTCCGATGTCGTCTCCATCGGGGTGGGTCAGGTCGGTGATCTGGACCTGTCGGTGTCCGGAGCTGCTGTAACCGGTTCCACCGACCCGAATGCCACTGAATTAGGCGAAGTCGTCGTCACCGGCCGCCGGCTGGCCGAGGTGCGCACGCCTGAAAACGCCACCAATGTTACGACACAGCAGATCAATAATCTGCCTCAGGTCAATCGCAACTTCCTGAACTTTGCGGCGCTCGCACCTGGTGTGCGAGCAAACTTGACTGAAGAAGAGCAGCAAATCACCGCTGGTGGTCAACGTGCCGAATCGATCAATGCTTTCATTGACGGTGCCAGCCTGAAATCCAACGTCATCGCCGGTGGCATCATCGGCCAGGACGACAGCCGCGGTAACCCCTTTCCACAGGCTGGCATTCAAGAGTTCCGCGTTGTAAGTCAGAACTTCAAAGCTGAGTACGAACAGGCGTCGTCAGCTATAATCACGGCAGTAACCCGTTCGGGCACCAACGAATTCCAAGGGGAAATTTTTGGGGTCTATCGCGATGAAAGCTTCACGAGCCGCGACTTTTTTCAAAAGCTCAACAACAGCGAAAAAATCCCCTTGGAAGTCCAGCAGTATGGCTTTGCTCT
The DNA here is from genome assembly GCF_016463295.1 of Brevundimonas sp. Taxonomy (GTDB): domain Bacteria; phylum Pseudomonadota; class Alphaproteobacteria; order Caulobacterales; family Caulobacteraceae; genus Brevundimonas. The sequence continues at coordinate 30,565 of NZ_JAEMRO010000016.1, read as the reverse complement.
GGGCGGGCCTATCATTCGCGATACTCTGCATTTCTTCGGTACATATGAACACAAGCAGGAGAACCGGGCAGAAAGCGTTGCTCTGCAGCGTCGAGACCCTGCCTTTGTCACTCGCTTTGGTCAGTTTGAGGGAACGTTTGCGAAGCCTTTCGAAGAAGACCTGTTCTTCGGTAAGTTGAGCTGGCAGCCCGCCGAAGGTCACCTAATTGATTGGTCTGGGACATATCGTGACGAATCGGAACTGCGCGATTTTGGCGGTATCACCGCATTCTCGCGCGCCAACGATTTGCGTCAGCAGACCATTGGTAGCAACCTACGCTGGCAGTGGCAGACAGACACTTTCCTTAATGAATTCGCGATCGACTACCGCGATTACAACTACAATCCAGGAGCTGCCAACTTCACAGACCTGGGTGAAACGTATCGTCTGTTTGAAAACGACACGAGCCCCGACCCGGGTTTTCAGCCGGACTTCTTTGGCGGCCAGAGCATTTTTGAACTGGGCGGCAGGGACAGTACGCAGGACATTCAAGACAATGCTGTAACCATCCGCAATGATCTGACGTTTAGCGACTTGGAAATGAGTGGCTTTCACACGATCAAGATCGGGGCAAAGGCATCTTTCCAGAACTATCAGGTCGATAAGCAGTTCGGTCGCAACCCACTCTTCTATTATGATCTGGGTGGTCGCCCCGAACTGAGCGGTAGCACAACCGTCCCTTACCGCGTCGAACTGGGCCGTTCGTTTCCTAGCGTCGATCTCGATAACACCGTCATCGGTCTCTACATCCAGGATGACTGGCGCATCACCGACCAGCTCGAGCTGAACCTGGGCATCCGCTGGGACTATGAGACCAATGCCAACAACAAGGATTATGTGACCCCGGCCAACGTCGTCACCGGTCTGAACCAGTATTTCGCTTCGACGGCCGGCGGGCGTGCCGCCGGCTACGTACCAAGCTTTTTCAATCAGTCCGACTATATCTCGACCGGCAACAATCGTGAGGCCTATGCCAAGGCGTTCCAGCCCCGGATCGGTTTCTCGTACGATGTCTTCGGTGATCGCTCGACCGTGATCTTTGGTGGCGCGGGCCGTTACTACGACCGGATCAATTTCAACTTCTCCTACGACGAACTGGTCAAGCCGTTCGATATTCGCCAGAACGCCTTCTTCAGTACGACAGGCCGTCCCGCTGGCGAAGACCGCGATCCAGGTCCGGGCGTCGATCTGCCGGGTGACGCGGGCGATCCCATCCTGTGGCAGTCGTCATACGGTACGGCTGCGGGTCTAGACCCGGTCTTTGCGACCATTCCGGGCAAGGGCGAAGTCTTCCTGTTGAAGAACGACTTCGAGCCGCCGCGTACCGATCAGTTCAACCTGGGTCTTCGTCAGCGTTTCGGCGACTGGCAGAGCGAATTCACCCTCGCCTACGGCAAGACCGAGAACGAGTTCACCTGGCTGTATCTGGGTCGCTGCCGTGAGCCCAACCGGCCATCACAGGGTGGCGGCTTTGGTGACAACGGTGGCTTCTGCGGCCCGGACGGCACCAACGAGTTCCGCAACTATTTCGCCTCCGACCACAACAAGAGCCGCGAGTTCCGGGCCCTCTATGTCAAGCTGGACAAGAACTACACGCGGGATTCCGGCTGGGGTCTGAACATCGCCTACACCTGGTCCGAGGCCGAACAGAACGGTGGCCGTGACGCCTTCTGCTTCGACTGCTTCGACATCGAAAACTCGCCGGTTCGTCCGACCGACAATGACGAGCGTCACCGGATTGTGGCCAACGGCATCGTCGATCTGCCCTTCGACTTCCAGCTGTCGGGCATTCTGACGCTGGGGTCGGGCGTCCCGTTTGACGTCTTCGACGGCACGGGTGCCAACTTCGTCTACCGTCCGAACGGTGGCCGTCCGCAGCAGTTCAACTTCATCATTCCGAACTCCTTCGCCTATCGGAATCTGGACCTGCGCCTGACCAAGAACTTCCAGGTCTGGGGCGGCCAGGAACTGTCGGTGTTCGTCGACGCGATCAACGTCTTCAACTTCGACAACTTTGCCGGATTCGATGGTGGGACGGGATCAGCGACCAGCCCCAACCCCAACTACGAGCGGCCCTCCCGCGTGCTGTTCCCGACCCGGACGTTCCAGATCGGCATGCGCTACCGCTTCTGATCTCCTGAGCCTGCCGGCCGCCCCTCGCATCCCGGGGGGCGGCCGATTTTTTGACTGTTCTCTGTTTGCGTAAGAAGGTGTGGCCCATGGATCGTCGCGGATTTCTGATGGGCACGGCCATGGCGTCGGCGGCGATGCTGGGGCTGGGCGTGCATCAGGCGGCGGCGCAGACGCAGAGGGCTCCGCTGGTGAGCAATGCCGTCGATCCCGAGATGGACGAGCTTCAGCGGCGCACCTTCGACTGGTTCACCCATGTCACCAATCGCGCGAACGGCCTGACGCCCGATCGCTGGCCGACACCGTCCTTTTCATCCGTGGCGGCCGTCGGCTTCGCCTTGACCTGCTGGCCCATCGGGGTCGAGCGGGGCTGGATGAGCCGGGAGGAGGCGCGCGAGCGGACCCTGACCACCATCCGCTTCTTCCACGACCTGCCGCAGGGGCCGGAGGCGACGGGCGTCGGCGGCCACAAAGGCTTCTTCTACCACTTCCTTGACATGAACACGGGCCACCGCTTCGGGCGGACCGAGCTGTCGACGGTCGACACGACGTTGCTGATCGCCGGCATGCTGTTCGCGGCGCGCTGGTTCGACGGCTCGCACCGGGACGAGCGCGAGATCCGGCGGCTGGCCCAGCGCGTCTATGAGCGGGTGGAGTGGGATTGGGTCGTCGTCCGGCCCGACCGGGTCAGCATGGGCTGGCACCCCGAGAGCGGCTTCATCGAGGCCGACTGGAACGTCTATAACGAGGGCATGCTGGTGCTGCTGCTAGCCATCGGCAGCCCGACCCATCCGGTGCCCGCCAGCGTCTGGGACGAATGGTGCAGCGTCTATGACCGCAGCTGGTCTGACCGCTGGGGTCGCCCGCACCTGCATTTCCCGCCTCTGTTCGGGCACCAGTTCAGCCATCTGTTCGTCGATTTCCGGGGCATTCAGGACGCCTGGCTGCGCGAGAAGTCGGCGGAGATTCCCGGCTTCGACTATTTCGAGAACAGCCGCCGCGCGGTCGAGGGCCAGCGGGCCTATGCGGTGGAGAGCAGCCTGCGCTGGAAAGGCTATTCCGCCGATGTCTGGGGCCTGACGGCCTGCGACGGGCCGGGCGATTTCAGACAGGTCGTCTTTGACGGCACGGAGCGGGAGTTCTTCAGCTATTCCGCGCGCGGCCCCGGCGACCGCGACGACGGCACCCTGGCCCCCACCGCTGCCATGTCGTCCCTGCCGTTCGCGCCCGCCGAGGTCACGGCCTGCCTGAAGGCGATGAAGGCGCAATATCCGGATGTCTATACCCAGTACGGTTTCCTCGACGCCTTCAACCCGACCCTGACGGAGACAGCCGCACCCTTGCGGCATGGCAAGATCACGCCGGGCGGCTGGATCGCCGACGACTATCTGGGCATCGATCAGGGCCCGATCGTCATCCAGATCGAGAACCATCGCAGCGACATCGTCTGGAGCCGCATGCGCGGCGAACCGAACCTGATGCGGGGCCTGAAGCGTGCCGGCTTCACCGGGGCCTGGCTGGGTCGCGGATGAGCCTGTTCCGCCCGGATCGCAGGACGGCGCTGGGCCTGTTGGCCAGTGCGGGCGCGGCCGGGCTGACGGGGTGCGGGTCGCGCGATGACGGCACGACGCGCCTTCGCTTCTGGGCCATGGGGTCGGAGGCGACCAATGTCGGCCAGTTGCTGCCGGAGTTCGAGCGACTGAACCCCGGCATCACGGTGGAGGTGCAGGCCCTGCCGTGGACGGCGGCGCACTCCAAGCTGCTGACCTCCTATGCCGGGTCGTCGCTGCCGGACCTCAGTCAGGTCGGCAACACCTGGGTGTCGGAGATGACGGCCATCGGCGCGATCAGCCCCCTCCCGGGCTTTGCCGACGACCTGCTGACCGATCAGTTTCCGGCGGTGCTGGAAACCAACCAGATCAACGGCCGCGCCATGGCGACGCCCTGGTACGTTGACACCCGGCTGATCTTCTATCGCAGCGACCTGCTGGAGCGGGCGGGGTATGACACGGTGCCCCGGACCTGGGATGGCTGGAAACAGGCCATGCATGCGGTCAAGCGCGTGGCGGGGGCCGGGAACTATGCGGTGCTGCTGCCGGTCAATGAGTTCGAACAACTGCTGACGTTCGGGCTGCAGGGGACCGAGCCGCTGCTGCGTGACCGCGACACGCGCGGCAACTTCTCCAGCCCGTCGTTCGTGGCGGCGCTGGCCTTCTACAAGAGCCTGTTCGACGAGGGACTGGCCCCGCTGGCGTCCTCGACGCAGATTTCCAACGTCTGGACCGAGTTCGAGCGCGGCTATTTCAGCTTCTACTTCTCCGGCCCCTGGAGCGTCGGCGATTTCCGCACGCGACTGGCCCCGACTACGCGGTGGATGACGTCCGGCGTGCCTGGACCGACCGGGCCGGGGGCCTCGGCGCCGGGCGGCTCGTCGCTGGTCGTCTATCGGTCGTCGCCGCATCAGGAGGCGGCGTGGAAGCTGGTGCGCTATCTGTCCGATCCGGCGGTGCAGGCGCGGTTCAACGGCATCACCGGCAATCTGCCCGCACGGGAGAGCGCCTGGGCTACGCCGACGGTGGCGGGCGACCCCTATATCGCCGCCTTCAAGGGCCAGCTGTCGCGCGCCAGGGCCGTGCCCAAGGTGCCGGAGTGGGAGCGGATCGTCACCGAGATGCAGATCGTGGCCGAACGCATGGTGCGCGGCGAATACACGCCCGCCACCGCCGGGGCCGAGATCGACCGCCGGGCCGATCGCCTGCTGGAAAAGCGCCGCTGGATGATCGAGCAGGGGAGGGCGGAATGACCGCACAGCCCATCCCGCCCCTGACCGCCAAGGCCACCCGCAGGCCGGGCACGCCCCGCTCGCGCGAACGCGCCGCCTGGGGCTTCGTGGCCCCGGCCCTGATCGCCATTGCCGTCTTCTTCGCCGTCCCGGTCTTCGCGGCCCTGCTGCTCAGCCTGACGGATTTCGACATCTATGCCTTGGCCGACATCGGCAATATGCGGTTCGTGGGCCTTCAGAACTACGAGCGGCTGTTCACCAATCCGCTGTTTTGGACGGCCATGAAGAACACCGGCGTCTTCACGGTCATCGGTGTGCCCTTGTCGATCATCACCTCTCTGGCGGCGGCGGTGATTCTGAACGCCAGGGTGATCAAGTGGCGGCCGATCTGGCGGGTGGCCTTCTTTGCCCCCTTCGTGACGACGCTGGTCGCCACAGCCGTCCTGTGGAACTACCTGCTGCACACCAAATACGGCGTCATCAACTGGGCCATCGGGGCCGTGGGCATCCCGCCGGTGGATTGGCTGGGCCAGCCTTCGACCTCCATCCCGGCCATCCTGATGTTCGTGGTGTGGAAGATCTTCGGCTACAACATGCTGATCTTCCTGGCCGTGCTGCAGACCGTGCCGGACGACCTGTACGAGGCCGCGCGCATCGACGGCGCCGGGCCGTGGAAACAGTTCCGCCACGTAACGCTCCCGGCCATCGCGCCGACCCTGCTGCTGGTGTCGATCATCTCGGTCGCGGGCTTTTTCCAGCTGTTCGCAGAGCCCTATGTGATGACCCAGGGCGGACCCGCGCAATCGACCGTGACGGTGCTCTACTTCATGTATGAAGAGGGCTTCAAATGGTGGAACCTGGGCTCCGCCAGCGCCGTCGCCTTCGTGCTGTTCCTCTGCATCCTGGCCGTCACCCTGGTCCAGCTGGCCGTGGCCAAGCGTCTGGGGGCCTACGAATGAGCGCCCGCCGCCTGAAGGCCCTGATCCTGAACATCGGCGTCGCACTGATCGCTCTGCTGGTGCTGTTCCCGCTGGTCTGGATGCTGTCGGTCAGCTTCATGTCCACGGGTGAGGCCGCGACCTTCCCGCCGCCGCTGCTGCCCAAGGTCTGGACGCTGGAGCACTACCGCGACCTGTTCGTGACCCAGGGCATGGGGCGGTATCTGTGGAACAGCTTTGCCCTGGCGTCGTTGGCCACGGCTTTGGCTTTGGCCTTCACCGTGCCCGCCGGTTACGCCTTCGCCAAGCTGGCCTTCAAAGGGCGTGATCGGGTGTTCCAGATCCTGGTCGGGGCCTTGGTCGTACCGGCCCAGATCGGTACCCTGCCGCTGTTCCTGATGCTGAAGTCGGTGGGGCTGGTGAACACCTATGCCGGGGCGCTTGTGCCGTGGCTGGCGTCGATCTTCGGCCTGTTTCTGGTGCGCCAGTATGCGCTCAGCATCCCCGACGAGATGCTGGAGGCGGCCCGCATCGACGGTGCCTCCGAGGGGCAGATCTTCCGCCGCGTGGTCCTGCCGACCCTTCAGCCCATCATCGTGACCTTGGCCCTGTTCGTCTTCCTGGGCAGCTGGAACGACTTCCTGTGGCCGCTGATCATCCTGACGGACCAGTCCAACTATACCCTGCCCGTGGCGCTGGCCGCCCTGTCGCGCGAGCACGTACAGGACATCGAGCTGATGATGGCGGGAGCCGTGATCACGGTCGCGCCGGTGCTGATCCTCTTCCTGGCACTGCAACGCTACTACATCCGCGGCATGCTGGCGGGGAGTGTGAAGGGGTGATCGGGAGTATGCGTATGTGGGTTCGTCTTGTGGCCTCGATCGTGATGCTGGCCCTGCCCGCAGGCATTGCCCACGCCCAGTCCATCCGCACCCTTGACGCCTTCGAGACCCTGACGCCGTGGACCGCCGACGCCTCCACCGACGTGTCCTCGCGGATCAGTGCCGTGCCTGGCCGTGACGGCCAGGCCATGCGGCTGGACTATGATTTCAATGGCCGGTCCGGCTATGCCTTCGCGGCCCGATCCATCGATATGGCCGTGCCCGAGAACTACGAGATCAGCTTCTGGCTGCGCGGCGAGATGCGGCCCAATACGCTGGAGATCAAGTTCACCGATGCCTCGGGCGAGAACGTCCACTGGCGTCAGGTTCGGGCGTTCCAGGCGACCGGCGACTGGACCCGCTATGTCATCAAGAAGCGCCAGGTCATCTGGGCCTGGGGCCCAAACCCGGACCGGACCTTCCGTGGTGCCGAGCGGATCGAGTTCGTCATCACCGCAGGTGAGGGTGGCCAGGGCTGGATCGAGGTCGATCAGCTGGAACTGCGCGAGCTGCCGCCCGAGCCCTCGGTCCCGCCACGCCCGCTGGCCGAGGCTTCGAGCGAAGCGGGGCGCAGCCTGGCCGGTCTGGCCGTCGACGGCGACCCGACCACCATCTGGCGGACCGAGGCGGCGGGCGCGCAGAGCCTGACGCTGGACCTGGGCTATGAGCGCGAGTTCGGCGGCCTGACCCTCCGCTGGGCCGAACGCGGCGCGGCGTCGGACTATGCGGTCATGGCCTCGTCCGATGGGCGTGACTGGCGTGAGCTGACTGAAGTGACCGGCGGCGACGGCGGCATCGACTGGCTGCGGACGCCGGAGGCCTCGGCCCGCTGGTTGCGGCTGGATCTCAAGGCTCCGCAATCGACCTCCACTGTGGTCGGCCAAGCCGGCGCCGGCCAGCGGCTGGGCGTCACGGAGGCCGCCGCCTACGGCCTGTCGGAGATCGAGATCGAACCCCTGTCGTTCGGCGAGACAGCGACCACCTTCATCACTGCCGTGGCCGGCGAGAGCCGTCGCGGCCTCTACCCGCGCGGCTTTCATGGCGAGCAACCCTACTGGACCCTGGTCGGGGTCGATGGCGGCGGCGAGAGCGGCCTGATCGGCGAGGACGGGGCCATCGAACTGCGCCGTGGGGGACCGTCGATCGAGCCGTTCGTGCTGGACAACGGGCGGCTGGTGACCTGGGCGGATGTGAACGTCACCCAGAGCCTTCGCGATGACGACCTGCCGATCCCGTCCGTCACCTGGACCTCCGACGGATGGACTTTGACCACGACCGCCTTTGCCGACGGCACGCCCGAGGCGGCACAGCTGTATGGCCGCTACACCCTGACCAACACCTCCAGCCGGGCACAGACTTTGACGCTGGCGCTCATGGCGCGGCCCTATCAGGTGAACGGCCCGCGTCAGTTCCTGACGACGCCGGGCGGTGTCGGGCCGATCGATAGTCTGCGCTGGACTGGCTCGGCGATGGCTTTGAACGGTGGTCTCGGCGTCCGGCCCATGGTCGCGCCTGACGGCATCGCCTTGTCCGGGTTCCAGAGGGGCGGCGATCCGCAAGCCTTGCTGGCTGATGCGGCCCGTCGTCGGGCGGCGGGTGCCGAGGTGAGCGTCGAGGACACAGACCTGGCCAGCGGTGCGATGTTGTACGACGTCACGCTCCAGCCCGGCGAGACCCGCACCTTCGGCTGGGTCTCGGCGCTGTCAGGCGACCTACCACCGCAGCCGGTCACAGGTTCGGGCGAGGCCGCGTTCGACACCGTCGAGAACCGTGTCGCCCGCACATGGCGCGAGAAGATGGACCGCTTCGACCTCACCCTCCCGCCTGAGGCCCAGCGGATCGAAGACGTCATGCGCTCCTCCCTGGCTCAGATGCTGATGTCGCGGCAGGGGCCGATCCTGCAGCCGGGCACCCGCAGCTATAACCGCAGCTGGATCCGTGACGGGGCCATGATGGCCGAGGGTCTGAACCGGCTGGGGCATGCGGATCTGTCGGCGGATTATCTGCGCTGGTACGCTCCCTATGTCTTCGACAACGGCAAGGTGCCCTGCTGCGTCGATGCGCGCGGGGCCGATCCGGTGCCCGAGAACGACAGCCACGGCGAGTTCGTCTTCCTGGCCGCCGAAACCTATCGCTACACCCGCGACGAAGCCCTGCTGCGGCAGGTCTGGCCCCAGCTTCAGGCCGCCATCGGCTATATGGACACCCTGCGCGCCTCGACCCGCACCGCCGAGTTCCAGGCGGCGGACAAGCGGCACCTGTTCGGTCTGCTGCCCCCGACCATCAGTCACGAAGGTTATTCGGACCGACCAGCCTATTCCTACTGGGACGACTTCTGGGGCCTGCTGGGCTATCGCGATGCGGTCTTCATCGCCGAGACTGTGGGCGACGCGGAGGCGGCAGCACGCATCCGGGCGTCAGAGGCCGAGTTTAAGGCCGACATCATGGCCTCGATCCGAGCAACGGCGCAGGTGCACGGCATCGACTGGATCGCGGGCGCGGCGGACAGGGGCGACTTCGACGCCACCTCCACCACCATCGGCCTGTCGCCCGGTGGGCTGATCGACGACCTGCCGCCCGAGCTTCTGGCCGGGACGTTCGACAAGTGGTGGGACAACTTCACGGCCCGCCAGGAGAACCGTCAGGCGTGGAAGGATTACACCCCCTATGAGCTGCGCAACGTCGGCGCGATGGTGCGTTTGGGGCGGCGCGAGGAGGCGCTCAGGGCGCTGGACTTCTACTTCGCTGACATGCGCCCCATCGCCTGGAACGGCTGGGCCGAGGTCGTCGGACGCGACGCGCGCGAGCCACGCTTCATCGGTGACATGCCTCATGCCTGGATCAGCTCGGACTACATCCGCTCGACCTTGGACCTGCTGGTCTATGAGCGGGACCGTGACCACGCCCTGGTCCTGGCGGCTGGCATTCCGACCGCCTGGCTGGCAAGAGACGGGGTTGGCGTCGAAGGCGTCCGCACCGCCTATGGCCCACTGACCTATCGCCTGAAGCAGGAGGGGCAGGACTATGTCTTGACGCTAGGCTCCGAGGTCAGCCCGCCCGGAGGCTTCGTCATCCAGTGGCCGACCGGTGAGACGCCGCCGGCGCGCGTGCGGATAGACGGTCGGGCGGCGAGCTGGTCCGGTCAGGAACTGATGATCCCGGCGAGTGCGCGCCGGGTCGAGATGCGGTGATCAGGCGGCCGGTTCGGCCTGTCCCGTCGCCGACGCTGGCGTTTCGCAATAGACGTAGCCTTCGACGATGTAATGGCCAGGCTGGGCACCATAGCGATCGTAGTGCGCGGTGGGGCGAAGGGCCGTGTGCATCGATTTGCGGGCCACCTTGCCGTCGCAGAGTTCCGATGCCCGGCGGTTCCAGTATTCCATGGCCAGGCCGCCATCCATCAGTTCGACGCGGACGGTGTGGCCGCCGTCCGCGTTCGGCCGGTCGCTGTAGCCGAAATAGGACTTGTCGCTGATCGGCACATAATCCACGCCGCTGACGCAGCCGCCCATCGCCAGCAGGGCGAGGGCGGCGAAGGCGCGTGAGGGCTTGCGGAGCGTCATTACCGGTTCAGCGGGCGCGGGCGGCGGCTCGGGCGGCGGTGCGAATCTGTTCGATCCGTTCGGAGTGGACCTTGGCGATGCTCATGGTGTTGCCAAAGGTGGTGAAACTGGTCACGCCGGCGGGCGAGGAGATGTAGGAGCCGGCCTGCACCCCTGCGCCCACGCGGCGAACGGTCCGACCGTCGGGAAGTGTCTCCACCAGTTCGTCCTGACCTTCCAGGCTGGGAACGGCAGTGCGGTTCATGTCGATCAGGGCGTAGCGGGCCAGCAGGCGATGGGCACTGTCGACTTCGGCGCGCAGCAGGGCACCGTTGTCCTTGATCCACTCGCGCGCCAGGAAGATCGAGATTTCGCCCTTGGTCAGGTTGTCGTCGGTGGCCTGCTCCATCTCCCTGGTCATGGCCTTGTAGGCGTCAGTGCCCTCGACGGGCAGGGCACCATTCTCGTCGCGGGAGTTCTCCTGCACCGAGGCGATCAGGCGTTCGCGCAGCTCGGGCGTCAGTTCCGGCACTGGCAGTTGGCGCGAGAAATAGGTGAAGGTGTTGCGATAGGTCGGCCCCGTCAGCTCGCTGCTCGGGGGCGACTTCTCGAAGGTGTAGGGCGTGACATACGGCACCTCGGTATTGGCGTAGGTCAGGGTGAAGACGATCTGCAGCGTCGAGGCGTCTTCTGACAGTGTGTAGGCCGAGGTGACCTCGACCGTGTCATTGGCCGGCGTGGGCTGCATCAGGCGCTGGACGGTTCGAACGTCGGAGATCGTCACGGCATTTGCAGGCGGCGTGGTATCGACCTGATTGTTGAGGTGGATCGTCAGAGAGTTGTTCAGCGTCTGCGCAGGCAGGACTTCAGCGATTTCATTCGCAGTCTTGGTGGCGCGACGGGCTGGGAAGGAGTTGATGATGGCGTCCATCGTCGCCGACACCAGAGCACCGATCAGGCCGTATTGAGCGCCCGCCGCCGAGCTGTCCTGGGCGAACCAGGTCTTGGCCACGCCGTTGTTGTCCTCGACCACGGTGAAGGTCGTGGGGCCGATCGCGGCGATCTGACTGTCATTCAAGGGCCGTGCATTCGGCACCGGCGTAGTGGCGCAGGCGGCCAGAGACAGCGCGGCGAGCGCGGCGACGACGATACGCATGAGACTTCCCCCGAACGACCGCACCTCCCCCGGCGCGGTTAACGCCTCAGCCTAATCCGAAAGTCCTGCGGGGTGTCAAGAAGGTCGCTGTCACTCGCCGTAGCTGTCGTACTGTTGACCCTGGGCCAGGTTGCCGAACTTGGTGGTATCGGCATCGAAGGACAGTTTGACGATGCCAATGGGGCCGTGGCGCTGCTTGCCGATGACGACCTCGGCCTGGTGCTCCAGACGGTCCATATCCTCCTGCCACTTCAGGTGTTCTTCGGTGCCCTCGCGCGGCTCGGCCCGGCCCAGATAGTAGCTTTCGCGATAGACGAACATGACGCAGTCGGCGTCCTGCTCGATCGAGCCGGATTCGCGCAGGTCGGACAGTTGCGGCCGCTTGTCCTCGCGCTGTTCGACCTGACGTGACAGCTGCGACAGGGCGATGATCGGCACCGACAGCTCCTTGGCCAGCGCCTTGAGCCCGCCGGTGATCTCCGACACCTCCTGCACCCGGTTCTTCTGGTTGCTGCCTTCGCCGACGGTGACCAGTTGCAGATAGTCGACGATGATCAAATCCAGCCCGTGCTCCATCCGCTTCAGCCGGCGAGCGCGGGCGGCCAGCTTGGCGATCGACAGGCCGCCGGTGGCGTCGATGTAGAGCGGGCTTTCGCCGATCTCGACCGCGGCGTCCCTGATCTTGCCGAAGTCCGAGGCGTTGATCTCGCCCTTGCGCAGCTTGTCGGACGAGACGCCTGAGGCATCGGCCAGAATCCGCATGGCCAGCTGTTCGGCACTCATTTCCAGGGAGTAGAAGGCCACGACGCCGCCCGAGACCGTCTTGCGTCCCTCTGGCGTCGGCTCCCAGCGATAGTTGCGCGCCACGTTGAAGGCGATGTTGGTGGCCAGCGCCGTCTTGCCCATCGACGGACGCCCCGCGAGGATCAGCAGGTCGGAGGGGTGCAGGCCGCCGAGCTTCTGGTCCAGGTCGTCAAGGTTCGTGGCCAGACCGGCCAGCTTGCCGTCACGCTGATACGCCTCCGCCGCCATCTGGACGGCGCCGGACAGGGCGTTGGAAAAGCTGACGAAGCCGGACGACGGCTTGCCGGTCTCGGCCAGGGAATAGAGCTGCTGCTCGGCCCCCTCGATCTGGTCGATGGCCGGTGTTTCCGGCTGAGGGGCCTGATGGATGATCTCGCCGCCGATGCGGATCAGGTCACGACGCAGCGCCAGGTCATAGACGACGCGGGCATAGTCGGGCGCGTTTGCGGCGGGCGGCGCGCGGTCCACCAGATCGGCGAGGTAGCGCAGGCCGCCGAACTCCTGAAAGGCCGGATCCTGCTTGAACCGCTCCATCAGGATCGTCGGCTCGGCCAGCATGCCCTGGCGGATGTGATCCTCGATGGCGTCGTACAGGCGCTGGTGAAAGGGTTCGTAGAAATGGGTGCCGCGCAGGCGGTCCGACAGCCGCTCGAACACGGCATTGTCGAACATCAGCGAGCCCAGCAGCGCCTGCTCGGCCTCCAGATTGTGGGGCATGGCGGCGACAGGCGCGGAATCGAGCGGCGAGGGGAAGCTGGCGAGGGCGTTCATCCGCCGACGCTTAAACCCATGATGCGCCAGATGGGGACGTAATCTGCCCCTCTGCCGATATGACAGGGGATAGGGCTGTGGATGGTGGCCGCCGAGCCACGGCTACGGCTGCTGGCAGAGCAGAGAGCCGCGAAAGGCTATGCTGCCGACGCTAGCCCGCCTCGCGCAGCACGTCCTCCAGACCTTGTTCGCGGACCTTGCGATACAGGGTGGATCGGCCGATGCCGAGGCGGCGCGCGATCTCGGACATGTGGCCGGCATAGACCGCGATGGCGTGCTGGATCAGATCGCGTTCGATCTCTTCCAGGGTCCGCAGGTGGCCACGGTCGTCGAGGATGCGGATGGGGCTGTCGGGAGCCAGGCTGACGGCGCTTGCCTGTGCCCCCTCCGTCTCGCCGCCTGGGCGTCGATCCGCCTCTCCAACCGGAGGAAGAAGAGGCGCGGCCATGCCGGAGATGGCCGGGAAGTCGTGGGGTTGCAGGAAGGGCGCATCGGCCAGGACGATGGCGCGGTAGACGGCGTTCTCCAGCTGGCGGACGTTGCCGGGCCAGTCGAAAGCCGTCAGCATCGCCATTGTTTCGGGCGCGCAGCCGGTGACGCGGCGACCTTCCTCGGCATTGAAGCGGGCGATGAAGTGATCGACCAGAGCGGGGATATCCTCGCGCCGGTCGCGCAGGGCCGGGGCCTCGATCGGGAAGACGTTCAGGCGGTAGAACAGGTCCTCGCGGAAGGCACCTTCCTTGACCTGCTGGGCCGGGTCGCGATTGGTGGCCGAGACGATGCGGACATCGACCTTGACTGAACGCTTGGCCCCGACGGGATCGACCTCGCCCTCCTGAAGCGCGCGCAGCAGCTTGACCTGCATGTCGAGGGGCAGTTCGCCGATCTCGTCGAGGAACAGCGTGCCGCCGTTGGCCTCCTGGAATTTGCCCAGGTGCTTGTCGTGGGCCCCGGTGAAGGCACCCTTCTCGTGGCCGAAAAGGATGGATTCGATCAGGTTGGACGGCAGTGCCCCGCAGTTGACGGCGACGAAGGGCTTGCCCGAACGGTCCGAGGCGCCGTGCAGGGCGCGGGCGATGACTTCCTTGCCGACACCGCTTTCGCCCGTGATCAGGACGGGGATGCCGGACTTGGCGGCGCGGGTCCCCATGGCCTTGACCGTGCGCATCGGCGGACTGTCGCCGACCAGGTCGTCGAACGAGGAGCGGTTGGAAACGCGTTTGGTCAGGCGTCCGACCTCGGCCGTCAGCCGGGTCATCTGAAGGGCGTTGGAGACGCCGACCAAAAGGCGTTCGGCTGACACCGGCTTGACGAAGAAGTCCTGGGCCCCGGCCTGCATGGCCTTGACCACGGCGTCCACTCCGCCGTTGGCGGTCAGGACGATGACCGGCGTGGTGACGCCGGCGGTACGAATCTCGGCCAGGGCCTCCATGCCGCTCATGCCCGGCATGACCATGTCCAGCAGGACCACATCGGCCCCACCGCCCTTGGTCAAGCGGTCGATCGCCTCGCCCCCGCTCTCGGCATGCACGACGGCATAGCCTTCACGCTCCAGCACGGCCTGGGCCAGGCGGCGCTGGGTCGGATCGTCGTCGACCACCAGAACGGTCTTGGCCATGCGGAAACACCCTTCAAACATCACAGATCGTGGCCAGTCCTCGTTCAGCGGGACTGGCTCATTCCGGGACGTTTTACGCCCGACAAGGTGAAGATCGGGTGGTCGGGCAGGGTGAGCGGGGGGTTAACGGGCGGTCGCAGGAGGCTGCACGCTTGCCTCCAAACAAGACAAGCTGGGTCGAGCTTCCAGTCGTTCTCCGTCGATTTGCAGATCGGCCCATTCAGGGGCAACGCCGCTGAGTTGGTCCGATTTGAGTATGTCGCGCGAGGCACCGTCGGCCCTCCTGCTTCCGCAACGCGAAACATAGTGGCCAAGATCGCTCCACTGGCCGTTCGCTTGACGGTGCCAGAGCGTGATCAACCCTGTGCTGGTGGTCAAAACCTCGGTAGCGCCGTCACTGTTCAAGTCGATGAGTCGCGCCAGGCAGGGGGTCTCCACAGTGCAGTGATAGCGGTCGTCCCTCGTTCCGACGCCGGAAATGAAGTCGGGGGGCAGGGTTGTTCCGGCAGGCCAGACCTCGAAGACCGGCGTGCGCTTGGGCTCGCCGGTAAGGGCATCGTCGTAGCGATCCGTCGTGGCAGCAGCGTTTTTGGCGCGACGTGCCACATCTACATCGGTCGAGCCGGAGAGGCGGTCCAACGCCGCCAGCCCCGCCTTGCCGCTTTCGAAACGCAGGAAGCGGAAGTCGAACGCCTCGACCGTGACCGCACCGCGCTCCAGCCGGGCGACCTGGTCGTTGACAGACAGGCGGGTGGGGTCGGCCAGGGGGCTGAACAGGGCCAGGATCAGGGCGACGGCCAGGATGGCGGTCCAGACGTTGGTGCGCTCCAGAGGGGTCATCCAGGCGGCGTCGCGCCGCCAGAAGGGACGCAGGGCTGCGACGCCGTAGCCAAAAGCATAGGACAGGCCCACGACGGCGCAGGCCAGGGCGATGATCCGGTCCGGCGTCAGGCCATGCTGGCCGATGCGCAGGGCCAGACCCCAGAAGGCCAGAATGACCAACGGGGTGATCAGCACGGCGGCGACGCGGACGGCCATACGCAGGACCGCGGGCGGCAGGTTGTCGGGTCGGCCGTCCTGATAGGCGGTGTTGATCAGGATGATCAGGGCCGCGGCGGCGGACAGGACCAGGGCCGTCGCGCTGCCGGTGTCCCACAATCCATCCAGGCCGGTGAAGGGCAGTGCGACAAGGAAACCCGCGACCAGCACCGTCATGACCAGCAGAAGCCAGGACAGCAGCATCAGCACGACGGTCCGCACGCCCCGGATCAGGCCGTCGCGCACGTCTGTCAGGTGAACTGCTACCGGGAAGACCAGGCAGGTCAAGGGGATGGTGAACCACTCCTCGCCGATCAGATTGCTGAGGAATGGCAGGCCAATGATCTTGAACAGTTCTGATCCCAGCAGGAGCAGCAGCCAGAAAGCCCCTGTGAAACCGATGGACAGACCTAGCTGTACCCCGGCCTTCCACGCCGTATCGAAATAGCCAGGGAAGGTCGCGATCCAGCGCCGTTCCGTGTCCGCAGGCAGGATCAGATGGTGGCCGATGAACAGGGCAGCGGCGCCGAACAGGAACAGGGGTGCAGTGAAAAAAGGCGGATAGCGCAGGGTTTCGGCACTCTGACGCGCCACTTCGTGCCAGCCGAGCAGGGCCAGGACGACCGCGGCGACGATGGCCCAGATTGTCAGGGTTCGCCAGCGCATCCGCCCAACCCCGGCAAGCAGCAGAACTGGCACGAAGAGAAAAATCAGCACCAAAGGCGCAAAAAGCGTCGGTTCGCTGGCGGGCCAACCGCGCACTATGTCTCGTCCGGATATCAAGCTCATATCTGCTGCTTGATACAGCCACCACAAGGCCAGCCCCTGCACCGCGCCGATGCCTAATCTGATCGGAAACAACAGCGGCGAGGCGGCCCGTCCGAGGCTGTCGCGGCCGGTGGCTTCGGGCATGGCCGTCTGGATGGACTCAGTCATGGTGTCGCTCCCGTTAGGGGGATGTGAGCGCCTTCGACGCCGCTTGTGAAGAGCCGGCGCTTGAGTTTGGCGGCGAGCCGTGTATAGAGCGCCCCTTCGCCGTCCGGACCCTACCGGTTCTGACGGTCCTGTCCGAGAACTTCGGGGTCTGGGGGTCACCCAGGCCATAAATGTCAGAGAGCCCTCTGACGCCGTGGGGAGATGGGGATGCAGACGACGCCAGACGCGACCGGTATCCGGTCAGGTCGGGATCGCAAGCCTCCTTCGGACAATACGACCGGCCCGAACGCCTCGCAGCGATGCGCGGTGCTTTGGCCAACCGCCGTTCGGGAATAAGCCCGGCGGCGAATGCTAGACTGGAGACCGCAATGGATCGCGCACAAAAAGCCGAGTCGATCGAAACGCTGAAGGGCGTTTTTGCCGACGCGGGTGCCGTGGTCGTGACCCACAACCTGGGTCTGACCGTTGCGGATATGGAAGACCTGCGGGGTCGCCTGCGTACAGCGGGCGGCACGTTCAAGGTGGTCAAGAACCGCCTGGCGCTCAAGGCGCTCGAAGCCGAAGACGGCAGCGACTACCACGGCCTGTTCAAGGGTCCCGTGGGCATCGCCTATGCCGACGACGCGGTGACGGCTGCCAAGGTCACTGCCGAATACGCCAAGGCCAACGACAAGTTCGTCGTCCTGGGTGGCTTCATGGGTGACAAGGTTCTGGACGCGAAGGGCGTGGAGACTCTCTCCAAACTGCCGTCGCTGGATCAGATTCGCGCTTCGATGCTGGGCCTGCTCAACGCACCTGCGACCAAGATCGCCGGCGTGGTTCAAGCTCCTGCCGGCCAACTGGCACGCGTTTTCAACGCCTATGCCACCAAGGACGCCGCGTAGGGCATCTCGCCACTTTCATCTCTGCAACCTCTCTATCTGAACCCCTATCCTCCGAAGGAAAATCCCAATGGCCGATCTCGCCAAAATCGTTGAAGACCTGTCCGCCCTGACCGTCCTGGAAGCCGCCGAGCTGTCCAAGATGCTGGAAGAAAAGTGGGGCGTCTCCGCCGCCGCTCCCGTCGCCATGGCCATGCCGGCCGGTGGTGGCGCGGCTGCTCCGGCCGAAGCCGCCGAAGAGCAAACCGAGTTCACCGTCGTCCTGCTGGACGGTGGCGACAAGAAGATCAACGTGATCAAGGAAGTGCGCGGCGTGCGTTCGGACCTGGGTCTGAAGGAAGCCAAGGACCTGGTCGAAGGCGCGCCTCAGAACGTCGTCGAGAACGTCTCCAAGCAGAACGCCGACGAAGTCGCCAAGAAGCTGACGGAAGCCGGCGCCAAGGTCCAGATCAAGTAAGGTCTGAACTTTTTAGTGCCCTGACGCGAGGCTCGCGGAGCTTCGCTGCTTGAGGGCATTGCGAAATGAGCAGGTCCGGAGGGAAACCTCCGGGCCTGTTTTCGTTTGGGTCGTGGCATCGACGGCGTGGGCTTCCCAAATGCCGTCTCTCCCCGAACCCGAAAGGCTGACCCCATGAAAATCCTGATGGTCCTGACGTCGCACGACCAGCTTGGCGATACCGGCAAGAAGACCGGCTTCTGGCTGGAGGAGTTCGCGGCCCCCTATTACGTCCTGAAGGATGCCGGGGCCGACATCACCCTGGCCTCGCCCAAGGGTGGCCAGCCACCGCTGGACCCCAAGAGCGACGAGCCCGACGCCCAGACCGAGGCGACCGAGCGGTTCAAAAACGACGCCGACGCCAAGGCAGCCCTGGCCTCGACCCATCCGCTGTCAGAGATCAAGGCCGAGGACTATGACGCCGTCTTCTATCCCGGTGGTCACGGCCCGATGTGGGACCTGGCCGAGGACAAGACATCCATCGCCCTGATCGAGGCTTTCGCCAAGGCGGACAAGCCGGTGGGAGCCGTCTGCCATGCGCCCGCCGCCCTGCGCCACGTGAAGGGTCCGGACGGCGAGTTCCTGGTCAAGGGCCGCAAGGTCACCGGCTTTTCCAACACCGAGGAGGAGGCTGTCGGCCTGACGGACGTCGTGCCCTTCCTGCTGGAGGACGAGCTGAAAAAGAACGGCGGCGGTTATTCCCGCGGCGCCGACTGGGCTCCGCACGTGCTGACAGACGGCAAGCTGGTCACCGGCCAGAACCCGGCGTCGTCCGAGGGTGCGGCCGAGGCCCTGCTGGCCTTGCTGAAGTAGGTATGTGCGCGACCTCCCCGCCGATGCAGGCGGCGGGGAGGTCTGAGGCTCAGCGGCGACGCGGAGCCAGGATGTCGCCCAGCACGTCCGGCGTCCCCTCTACCCGCTCCAGTCGCGGATAGCGCAGGCCGTCGTGATAGGGGATCGACAGGGTGCGGATGCGGTCGCCGTTCTTCACCGTCAGTGTCAGGGGCACCGATCCGCCCTTGGCAGCCGTGATCGCCTCCCGCAGCGCCTCAGCCGATGCGGCGCGATCCCCCACCGCGATCAGGTCCCAGCCCGCGCCCAGCCCCTGTTCATAGGCCACACTGCCCCAGCGAACGCCACCGATGCGGTTCGCCGACGAGAGGCTGAAGCCCAGGGAATACTGGAAGTCGCTGGCCCAGCCCGTCTGGATACGCTTTTCGGCGTCGGTCAGGCTGTCGACATAGACCAGACGGTAGCCGCCGCGTGAGATGCCATCCAGCGGAGCCTTCGCGTCCGGACCGACCGCATCCAGACGCCCGCGCAGGAAGCCCGACCAGTCATAGGGATGCACGGCGTTCAGGGCCGCAACCAGTTCTTCGAACGTGTAGCCCCGCGTCTCGACCTCGCCATTCTGGCGGCCGAAGAAACCCTTGGCGAAATCGTCGAGCGAGCGCCGTCCGTCGGTACCCTCGCGGATCAGGGTGTCCGCATCCAGCCAGACAAGCAGGGCTTCGTCATAATAGTCGGTGGTCGTCCGCATCCAGGACGGCCAGTTGCCCGGCACGCGATAGCCCAGCAGATTGTGGTTCTGGGTGTCGTGCAGCGCCCGCCACTGGCGCCCCGGCTGGTTCTCGTAGAAGGCGGCGTGACCGGCCATGCCGATCAGGGTCTCGTCCTTGGTCGCCAGACCGGCGCGCGCGGCCAGCACCTCGCCCCAGTAGGACGTCAGGCCTTCGTAGACGAACATCAGGGTGTTCTGGGTCGGGACGTTGTAGTTGGCGGTCAGCTCGTCGGCGGGCCGCATGTATTTGCCGTTCCAGGAGTGGACGAACTCGTGTGGCAGCAACTGGCGCGAGCCCAGCGAGCCGGTGCCGCGATTGAAGAAGTCCGGTGCCAGGGTGTTCTCGGAGGACCGGTGGTGCTCCAGCCCGATCCCGCCCAGCTGATTGGTCAGCCCGACGAGAAACTCATAGCGGTCGAAGGGCCGGGCACCGAACAGGCGGTCGGCCTGGACCACCATGGCCTCGAACTTGGCCATCAATCCGTCCGCCGGCTCCAGCTGTTCAGCCCTGTCGGCGACGACGTTCAGATATACCGGCGAGGCCCCGTCGGCGTCGAGCGCAAAGCGGCGATAGTGCGCCCCGGCGAACATCGGGCTGTCGACCAGGGTATAGAGGCTGACCGGTGCGAAAGTCGCCAGGCCGCCTTCGTTGGAAACGGTGTCAAGGGCGACCCCATAGCCCCAGCCCTCGGGCAGGCGGATCGAAGGCTCGATCGTAATGCCGGTGGCGGCATAGCCGGCCGGATAGAGGACGGCCTTTTCCCACTGCATATTGACCATGCCGGGGGTCTGGACGACCCGCCAGGGACCGCCGTCCGGCTGGGTCAGCCACTGGAACTCGACCCGGATCTCCGTGACGCCCTGGGGGATGTCCAGGTGGAAAGCGTGGGGCTGGACCGTATCGCGCAGCCACTCCAGCCGTCGGCCGTCCGGCGCGATGACCGTCAGCCCGGAGATGAGCTGGATCGGACCCGTGTCGGCATGGTTGCCGGGCAGAAACTCTGGATACAACAGGGTGAAGGGCCCCGCTGACGGGACAGGGATGGTCTGGCGCACGCTGATGATCCGCCGGTCACGGTCTGTGACGTCGGCTTCATAGCGGATCACGCCTGGAAAGGTCGCCTGTGTCGGGGCCGGGATGGCCGGCTGCGAACGCGGAAGCGCCAGAGCCGCATCCTGCGGCTGGGTCAGCACCGGGGTCTGTGACCAGGCCGGGGCCGCCATGATCAGGGCGGCGGTGCAGGCGGAAGCGCACAGGCGCAGGCGGGGCAGGGGACGCATCATCGGGGACTTCCGGCAGAAAAGGGGAGCCGGAGATCACGACGGCAGGCCTTGCGGGTCAACCCGACGAACGGTCGAAAAGATTACAATCCTGTAATCCTGGCCTCAGGCGGCGGGCTGAACTTCCAGCAATTCCACCGTGAACAGCAGGGTGGAGTTGGGGGGCAGGTCGTCGCCGCCGACCCAGCGGTCGCCGTACCCTAGCGAGGCGGGGATGACGAACTCGAACTTTTCACCCTCACGCATCAGGGCGACACCCTCGGTCCAGCCCTTGATCACGCGGTTCAACGGAAACTCGGCGGGCTCGTTGCGGGAATAGGAGCTGTCGAACTCGCGCCCGTCGACGAAGGTGCCGCGATAGTGGACCTTGACCGTATCGGTCGCGACCGGCTGCTTGCCGTCGGGTTTGGACGGTCCGACGCGGCGATACTGCAGGCCGCTTTCTGTCGTGGTCCAGCCGCGCTTGCCACCGTTGACGATCAGATAGGCCGCATTGCCGGCGTTCCAGTTTTCCTGGGTGTTGCTGCCCGAAAAATCGAGGTTCATCGCCGGCTGGCTGGACGCACCGGCGCAGGCGGCGAGGGTCAGGCTGAGGGCGGCGGCGGCAAGAAGCGGGGTGCGAGTCATGCCGCGACGCTAGCAGCGCGGCGGGCGGCGAGGAATAGGGCTTCGGCGGGGGAGGGCTGCAGCGCGAGAGCCGCATCGTATTCGGCCACCGCCTCGCTCTCCCGACCGAGACGCGCCAGCATGTCGGCACGCGCGGCCCGCCACGGCAGCCAGTCACGCTGAGGCGCGGCGTCCAGAAGCGACAGGGCTGCCGCCGGACCCTGGACCTCCGACACAGCGATGGCGCGGTTGGTTTGGATGACCGGGTCGTCACGCTGGGTCAGAAGTGCATCGTACAGACCGACGACGGCTCGCCAGTCCGTCAGGCCGGATCGGCGTCGGTCGGCATGTACGGCATGAATGGCCGCCTGCAACGCGCGCGCGCCGGGCGGGTGGCGGTTCCGGTGCGCCAAGGCAGCGGCGCTGGACAGCAGCCGCTCGGCCTGCACGCAAAGTTCTCCATTCCAGTCACGCACATCCTGGTCGGCCAGCGGCGTCATGGCCCCATCCGCGGCCAGCCGGGCCGGGCGGCGCGCCTCGGTGAAGCGAACCGTGGCGGCGAGGGCCAGGACTTCGGGGTCATCAGGGACAAGCCGGGCCAGCAGGTCGGTCAGATGCAGCATCTCGCGGGCGAAATCCGCATGGGGCCCGGCGAGGGCCGCGTCAGCATGGGCCTGGGCATAGGCGACCTCCAGCGTCGACAGGACGGCGTCCATCCGCTCGGGCCAGCGGTCGGGCGCGGGGATGTCGAACGGCACCCCGGCCTCGGCGATCTTGCGCTTGGCCCGGACCAGCCGCTGGGCCAGGGTCGGCTCGGGCAGCAGGAAGGCGGTCGCCACCTCCGCCGTCGTCAGGCCGCAAACCGTCCGCAGGGTCAGGGCCGCGCGCGCGTCGTGGGCTACCGCAGGGTGGCAGCAGACGAAGATCAGGCGCAGTCGCTCGTCAGGAATGGGGTCGTCCATGGCCATCACCTGGTCCTCGGGCGTCGGCTCGGGCGGGGGGGCATCGGGACGCCAGGCGGCGGCGGTGGCGCGGCGCCGATAGCGATCCAGCGCCCAGCGCCGGGCGACGGCATACAGCCAGGCGGCGGGGTCGGCGGGCGGGGCGTCACTCCATTTTTCGACAGCACGGGCGCAGGCCTCGGCAAAGGCCTCCTCGGCCAGGTCCAGATCGCGGAAGGACGCGGCGAGCGCAGAGATGACGCGCCCGCCGGTCTGTCGAAAGGTCTGGTCGAGAAGACTCAAGGTACGCCGATCAGCCCGGCATCGGTGGCGGGGGCAGCAGGGGGCGGATCTCGATCGACCCGTTGCCGGCGATCGGCAGCCTCTTGGCCCAGTCGATGGCGGCGTCCAGATCGGGCACGTCGATCATATACAGCCCGCCCAACTGCTCGCGCGTCTCGGCGAAGGGGCCGTCGTGAACCGTGCGGCCTTGGGGCGTGACGCGGACAGTGGTGGCCAGGCTGGCCGACTTCAGACCGGCACCACCGACGAAGACGCCGGCACCATGCATCTGGCCGCCGTACTCGGTGTGGGCCTGCAGGATGGCGTGCCAGGCCGGATCAGCCTCGCCCTGGGGATAGGATTCGGTTTCGGGTTCGTGGATCAGAAGAACGTATTGCATGTGAGCTCCGTGAGGTGGGTCGGCGATCGGCGGATGCGATGACCGACAATGAGGAGACGCGCGGGCACGGACGGGATCGACAACAGACGACGAAAAACTTGCGATCGAAGGGAACGGCCCCGCTTGTCCAGGGTCAAGGGTTCATTGGCATGGGCGTCGGCAGGACGGCCCGCACCTCGATCCGGGCGGTCGAGGCGGCCGGGACGCGGGCGGCCCAGGCCTCGGCGGCGGCCCGGTCGGCGACGTCGATCACGAACCAGCCGCTGAGCGCCTCGCCTGAGCCATCGACCGACGTCACCGACGATTGACCCTGCCGGACGGCGACGCGGGAGCCAAGCGCCGGGGAGGTCAGAGGGCCACCACCACGCACGATCCCCGCCGCGCCCATCGCCTGGGCCAGTTCCGCATAGGCCCCCCAGTATCCGGGGCCGCGGGCGGCGTCGTCCCGCGCGGCGAAGTCGGCGGGGGTCTCATAGACGAACAGGGCGAATTCCTCGGCGTGGGCCGAGGTGCCGAGCGCCAGTGCGGCGGCCAGCGATGTCAGAGTGGTGCGGATCATGAGCGTCATCCTGTTTTTCGGGGCGGCGCGGCGATCCCGCGTCGACAGGGAGACGCACCGGGAGTGCGCAGATCGACACCGGCGGCGAAAAATCTTCGCTCTGCGGCCGATCCGGTGTGATCGGGGCCTTTATTTCGCCGAAGAAGGGCGTATATGTCCGCGCTCCGCAGAACTCCATGAGTCCGCGCGCGAAAGCGTCGAGGCCCGGTCCGTCGCCCTCCGACCGAGCGAAGACGCGCTCCTCCCCAAGGGAGCCCTACATTTCAGGCGTCCTGGAGCCGAAAGGCCCGAGGGTGGACGCCGAAACCGATGGTCACGGGTCGCCGGATTGGCGAAGCCGTGGCTGCTGCATTTGACGCCAGCTGCCCGGCTGGCATTGGGAAGACAGAATGGCCAAGACCAACGCTGAACTCACCGCCCCCGGTCAGTTCGCCACCGCCACCTCGTTCACCGGCAAGAAGCGCATCCGCCACTCCTTCGGGCGTATCCCCGAAGCGATCCAGATGCCGAACCTGATCGAGGTTCAACGCGCCTCCTACGAACAGTTCCTGCAGCGCGAAGTGCGCGCCGGCCAGCGTCGGGACGAAGGCATCGAGGCGGTGTTCAAGTCGGTTTTCCCGATCAAGGACTTCAACGAACGCGCCATCCTGGAATACGTCTCCTACGAGTTCGAGGACCCGAAGTACGACGTCGAGGAGTGCATCCAGCGCGACATGACCTATGCCGCGCCGTTGAAGGTCAAGTTGCGCCTGATCGTGTTCGAGGCGGACGAGGAAACCGGCGCGCGCTCGGTCAAGGACATCAAGGAGCAGGACGTCTACATGGGCGACATTCCGCTCATGACCGACAAGGGCACCTTCGTCGTCAACGGCACCGAGCGGGTGATCGTCTCGCAGATGCACCGTTCGCCGGGCGTCTTCTTCGACCACGACAAGGGCAAGACGCACAGCTCGGGCAAGCTGCTGTTCGCCGCGCGGGTCATTCCGTATCGCGGTTCTTGGCTGGACTTCGAGTTCGATGCTAAGGACGTGGTCTACACCCGCATCGACCGTCGCCGTAAGCTGCCCGCCTCGACCTTCCTGATGGCCCTGGGCATGGACGGCGAGGAAATCCTCAAGACCTTCTACGACACCGTGCCCTATGAAAAGCGCGGCGAAGGCTGGGTCACGCCCTACAAGGCCGAGCGCTGGAGAGGCGTGAAGCCCGAGTTCGATCTCGTCGACGCCGACACCGGCGAAGTGATCGCCGCCGCCGGCACCAAGATCAGCGCCCGCCAGGCCAAGAAGCTGGGTGAGACCACGACCTCGCTGTCGCTGGCCGCCGATGCCCTGCTGACCCGCTATCTGGCCGCCGACGCCGTCAACTACGAGACCGGCGAAATCTATGCCGAGGCCGGTGACGAACTGGACGCGCCGACCATCGAACTGCTGGAAAGCCACGGCTTCACCACCATCGACGTGTTGGACATCGACCACGTCACGGTCGGGGCCTACATGCGCAACACCCTGCGCATCGACAAGAATACCGGCCGCGAGGACGCGCTGTTCGACGTCTATCGCGTGATGCGCCCGGGCGAGCCGCCCACCCCCGAAGCCGCCGAGGCTATGTTCAACTCGCTGTTCTTCGACAGCGAGCGTTACGACCTGTCGGCCGTGGGCCGGGTCAAGATGAACATGCGTCTGGAAAGCCCCGAGGTGTCCGACGAAATCCGCGTCCTGCAAAAGGATGACGTGCTGAAGGTTCTGCAGATCCTGGTGGGCCTGAAGGACGGCCGCGGCGAGATCGACGACATCGACAACCTGGGCAACCGCCGGGTCCGTTCGGTCGGCGAGCTGCTGGAAAACCAGTACCGCGTCGGCCTGCTGCGGATGGAGCGCGCCATCAAGGAGCGCATGTCCTCGGTCGATATCGACACGGTCATGCCGCACGACCTGATCAACGCCAAGCCGGCTGCCGCCGCGGTTCGCGAGTTCTTCGGTTCGTCGCAGCTGTCGCAGTTCATGGACCAGACGAACCCGCTGTCCGAGATCACCCACAAGCGTCGCCTTTCGGCGCTTGGCCCGGGCGGTCTGACGCGTGAGCGCGCGGGCTTCGAAGTCCGCGACGTTCACCCGACCCACTACGGCCGCATCTGCCCGATCGAAACGCCCGAAGGCCCGAACATCGGCCTGATCAACTCGCTGGCCACCCACGCCCGCGTGAACAAATACGGCTTCATTGAGAGCCCGTACCGCCGGGTCAAGGACGGCCAGGCCCAGGACGAGGTAGTCTACATCTCGGCCATGGAAGAGGCGAAATACACCATCGCCCAGGCCAATATCGAACTGAAGGACGGCATGATCGTCGAGGACCTGGTCCCCGGCCGGATCAACGGCGACTCTCAACTGTTGATCCGCGCCGACGTGGACATGATGGACGTGTCACCGAAACAGGTCGTTTCGGTCGCCGCCGCCCTGATCCCCTTCCTGGAAAACGACGACGCCAACCGGGCCCTGATGGGCGCGAACATGCAGCGTCAGGCCGTGCCTCTGGTGCAGTCGGACGCGCCGCTGGTCGGCACCGGCATGGAAGCGGTCGTGGCCGTGGACTCCGGTGCGGTCGTGGTCGCCAAGCGTGACGGCGTCGTCGAGCAGATCGATGGTACCCGTATCGTCGTGCGCGCCACCGGCGAACTGGATGCCGGCCGCTCGGGCGTCGACATCTATCGCCTGTCGAAGTTCCAGCGTTCCAACCAGTCGACCTGCATCAACCAGCGCCCGATCGTGCGCGTGGGTGACGAGGTCAAGACCGGTGACGTCATCGCCGACGGCCCCTCGACGGACCTGGGCGAGCTGGCCCTGGGCCGCAACGCCCTCGTCGCCTTCATGCCCTGGAACGGCTACAACTTCGAGGACTCGATCCTGATCTCCGAGCGCATCGTGCGCGACGACATCTTCACCTCGATCCACATCGACGAGTTCGAGGTGATGGCCCGCGACACCAAGCTGGGGCCGGAAGAAATCACCCGCGACATCCCGAACGTCGGCGAGGAAGCCCTGCGCAACCTCGACGAAGCGGGCATCGTGGCCATCGGTGCCGAAGTCCAGCCGGGCGACATCCTGTGCGGCAAGGTCACGCCCAAGGGCGAGAGCCCGATGACCCCGGAAGAGAAGCTGCTGCGCGCCATCTTCGGCGAGAAGGCTTCGGACGTGCGCGACACCTCCCTGCGCCTGCCGCCCGGCGTGGCCGGTACCGTCGTGGACGTGCGCGTCTTCAACCGTCACGGCGTCGACAAGGACGAACGGGCCATCGCCATCGAGCGTTCGGAAATCGAGCGCCTGGGCAAGGACCGTGACGACGAGCTCAAGATCCTGGAGCGCAACGTCTACGGCCGCCTTAAGCCTCTGCTGCTGGGCAAGAACGCCGTCTCGGGTCCGAAGGGCCTGGGTCGCGGTGAAGTCACCGAGGACAAGCTGGGCGAACTGTCGCGCGGCCTGTGGTGGCAGATCGCCCTGGACGACGAGAAGGCCATGGGCGAGCTCGAGGCCATGAAGAAGCAGTTCGAGGACGCCCGCAAGGCTCTAGACCGCCGCTTCGAGGACAAGGTCGAGAAGCTGCAACGCGGTGACGAACTGCCCCCCGGCGTGATGAAGATGGTCAAGGTCTTCGTGGCCGTGAAGCGCAAGCTTCAGCCCGGCGACAAGATGGCCGGCCGTCACGGCAACAAGGGCGTCATCTCCAAGATCCTGCCGATCGAGGACATGCCGCACCTGGAAGACGGGACCTCGGTCGACGTCGTTCTGAACCCGCTGGGCGTGCCGTCGCGCATGAACATCGGCCAGATCTTCGAAACCCACCTGGGTTGGGCCGCCGCCGGTCTGGGCAAGCAGATCCAGGGTCTGCTGGAAGCCTGGCAACAGGGCGGACAGAAGAAGGCGCTGGTCGATCACCTGACCAGCATCTACGGCCCCGAGACGCCTCTGCCGGATACGGAAGAAGAGCTGATCGAGCTGGCGAAGAACCTGTCCAAGGGTGTGCCGTTCGCCACGCCGGTCTTCGACGGTGCCCATATCGGGGACATCGAGGACCTGCTGGAGAAGGCCGGTCTGGATCGCTCGGGTCAGTCGATCGTCTATGACGGTCAGACCGGCGAGCAGTTCAAGCGTCCGGTCACTGTCGGCTACATCTACATGCTGAAGCTGCACCACCTGGTCGACGACAAAATCCACGCACGTTCGATCGGGCCGTACTCGCTCGTCACCCAGCAACCTCTGGGCGGCAAGGCGCAGTTCGGTGGCCAGCGCTTCGGGGAGATGGAGGTCTGGGCTCTGGAAGCCTACGGCGCCGCCTACACCCTGCAGGAGATGCTGACGGTGAAGTCCGACGACGTTGCCGGCCGTACCAAGGTCTACGAGGCCATCGTCCGTGGCGACGACAGCTTCGAGGCGGGCATCCCCGAGAGCTTCAACGTTCTCGTCAAGGAAATGCGCTCGCTGGGCCTGAACGTGGAGCTGGAGAACAGCTGACCGACCGAATTATCCCTCTCCGCGAAAGCGGGGAGGGACGGTCTTTCGCTCTACTCCACTGTCTGAATTTTCGCGGGAAGCCCCGCAGAAGGAAAACAAGATGAACCAGGACGTCCTGAACATCTTCAACCCGCTTCCGGTCACGCCGACCTTCGACCAGATCAAGATCGCCCTGGCCTCGCCAGAGAAGATCCGCTCGTGGTCGTTCGGCGAGATCAAGAAGCCGGAAACCATCAACTACCGTACGTTCAAGCCCGAGCGTGACGGCCTGTTCTGCGCCCGTATCTTTGGCCCGACCAAGGACTACGAATGCCTGTGCGGCAAGTACAAGCGCATGAAGTACAAGGGCATCATCTGCGAGAAGTGCGGCGTGGAGGTCACCCTGGCCCGCGTTCGCCGCGAGCGGATGGGCCACATCGACCTGGCCGCCCCGGTCGCCCACATCTGGTTCCTGAAGTCGCTGCCGTCGCGCATCTCGCTGATGCTGGACATGGCGCTGAAGGACGTGGAGCGGGTCCTCTACTTCGAGAACTACATCGTCACCGAGCCGGGCCTGACCCCGCTGAAGCAGAACCAGCTGCTGACGGAAGACGAGTTCTATCGCTACCAGGAAGAATACGGCGATGACGGCTTCACCGCCGAGATCGGCGCCGAGGCCGTCCGCAACCTGCTGATGGGCATCGACCTGAACGCGGAGGCCGAAAAGCACCGCGCCGAACTGGCCGACAATCCGTCGGAAATGAAGGCCAAGAAGGCCTCCAAGCGCCTGAAGCTGATCGAGGCCTTCCTGGAATCGGGCAACAAGCCCGAGTGGATGATCATGACCGTCGTGCCGGTCATCCCGCCGGAACTGCGCCCGCTGGTGCCGCTGGACGGCGGTCGTTTCGCGACCTCCGACCTGAACGACCTGTATCGCCGGGTCATCAACCGCAACAACCGCCTGAAGCGCCTGATCGAGCTGCGCGCGCCGGACATCATCATCCGCAACGAAAAGCGGATGCTGCAGGAATCCGTCGACGCCCTGTTCGACAACGGCCGTCGCGGTCGCGTCATCACCGGTGCCAACAAGCGTCCGCTGAAGTCGCTGGCCGACATGCTGAAGGGCAAGCAGGGTCGCTTCCGTCAGAACCTGCTGGGCAAGCGCGTCGACTATTCGGGCCGTTCGGTCATCACCGTGGGGCCGGAGCTCAAGCTGCACGAGTGCGGTCTGCCCAAGAAGATGGCTCTCGAGCTGTTCAAGCCGTTCATCTATGCGCGCCTTGACGCCAAGGGCCTGTCAGGCACCGTCAAACAGTCCAAGCGCATGGTCGAGCGCGAGCAGCCGCAGGTCTGGGATATCCTGGACGAGGTCATCCGCGAGCACCCGGTCCTGCTGAACCGCGCGCCGACGCTGCACCGTCTGGGCATCCAGGCGTTCGAGCCCAAGCTGATCGAGGGCAAGGCCATCCGCCTGCACCCGCTGGTCTGCACCGCCTTCAACGCCGACTTCGACGGCGACCAGATGGCCGTTCACGTCCCGCTGAGCCTCGAGGCCCAGCTGGAAGCGCGCGTCCTGATGATGTCGACGAACAACATCCTGTCGCCCGCCAACGGCAAGCCGATCATCGTGCCGTCGCAGGACATTGTCCTGGGTCTGTACTATCTGTCGCTGGTCAAGGAAGGCGAGCCAGGCGAGGGCAAGCTGTTCGCCAACATCGGTGAAATCGATGCCGCCCTGGATGCCAAGGTCGTCACCCTGCACACCAAGATCAAGGCGCGCTGGACCGAGATGAATGCGGAAGGCGAGATCATCACCAAGGTGATCGACACCACGCCGGGCCGGATGAAGCTGGGTGCGCTGCTGCCGCACAACGCCAACATCGGCTACCGCCTGCTCGAGAAGAACCTGACCAAGAAGGAGATCGGCAACCTGATCGATCAGGTCTACCGCCACTGCGGTCAGAAGGCGACGGTCATCTTCGCCGACCAGATGATGCAGCTGGGCTTCCGCGAGGCGGCCAAGGCGGGCATTTCGTTCGGCAAGGACGACATCGTCATCCCGGCCGCCAAGGCCGGGCTGGTGGCGGATACCCGCACCCAGGTCGAGGAGTACGAGCAACAGTATGCCGACGGCCTGATCACCAAGGGCGAGAAGTACAATAAGGTCGTCGATGCCTGGGCCAAGGCCACGGACAAGATCGCCGACGCGATGATGGGCGAGATCGCCCAGCCTCGCGCCCTGATCAAGGGCGAGAACCCCGACATCAACTCGGTGTTCATGATGGCCAACTCCGGTGCCCGTGGTTCGCAGGCCCAGATGAAGCAGCTAGGCGGCATGCGCGGCCTGATGGCCAAGCCGTCGGGCGAGATCATCGAGACGCCCATCATCTCGAACTTCAAGGAAGGCCTGACCGTCCTCGAATACTTCAACTCCACCC
>NZ_JAEMRO010000147.1 GCF_016463295.1 Brevundimonas sp. | reverse complement strand
CCAAGCGCGATCATGCCGAACAGGGTCGCCAGATGCAGCGGATAGACCCGCGCCAGCCGAGCCCAAAGGAAACCGCCGTAGGAGAAGCGCTTCGTCCCCGCCCCCTCCAGATAGACATGGCTGAGAATGAAGCCGGACAGGATGAAGAAGGTCTCGACGCCCAGATAGCCCTTGGCCACGACATTGGGCGTGAAAGCCACGTCCAGATGCGGCCAGGCGGCGAACAACACGACCCACAGGGCCGCGAAGAACCGCAGAGTGGTCAGGGCGCGCAGGTCGGCCGGAGCCTCCTGACCGAGGGTCGGGATCGAGGTCATGGCGCAAAGGCTACAACCTCAGGCTCTAGGAACCGTTAAGCGGTGACGCTGGGTCTCAGGCCGCGCATTCCGCCGGCTTGGTCTCGCCGGGTCCGTACTGGCCGCAGGCCCGGTCGATCTCGCCCTGGATCATCGTGCAGGGGTTGGCGGCATTGCAGGGCGGACGGGTCGCCGGGCTGACCATGATGCAGCGCTCGGCCAGCCGGGCCGAGGCCTGGGGTCCGACCTCGGACAGGCATGAACCGGGTTCGCCTGCTGCGGCCTGATCGCCAGGCGACGCAGCCTCGGAGGGGACGATCTCCTCCTGCGGCGGCGCATCGACTGGCATTTCAGCGGTCGGGGCCGCGATGACCTCTTCACCGCCCGTTGCCTCGTCGATGTCCGGCGTAGATTCGCCCTGTCCGCAGGCGGCGAGCGCCAGGGAAAGACAGGCAGCAGCGAGGAGGGGCAGACGCATCTCAGGGCTCCATGCGATCTGGCGAGCGGTCACCTTAGGCACGGTTCAGGGCGCGGCGAAACCCGCGCCCTGCATCTTCTGATGGATCAAACGCGGCCCAGCGCCTGCCTTTGTAAGGCGAACAGCTCGGCACAGCCGCCCTCGGCCAGCTGGAACAGCCGGTCGAACTCGCCCCGGCTGAAGCCGCGCTTCTCGCCCGTGGCCTGGATCTCGACGATGGTGCCCGAGCCGGTCAGGACGAAGTTGCTGTCGGCCTCGGCATTGGAATCCTCTTCGTAATCGAGGTCCAGCACCGGCAGGTCGCTGCACACGCCGCAGCTGATGGCCGCGACCTGGTCCAGGATCGGGTCGGTCTTCAGGACACCCTCGGCCCGCAGGTAGTCAAAAGCCGACGCCATGGCGACCCAGGCCCCGGTGATCGCCGCCGTGCGCGTGCCGCCGTCGGCCTGGACCACATCGCAGTCCAGCACCACCTGCCGCTCGCCCAGGGCCTTCAGATCGACGACGGCGCGCAGCGACCGCCCGATCAGCCGCTGGATTTCCTGGGTCCGGCCTGACTGTTTCCCCGCCGCCGCCTCGCGACGGCCCCGCGTGTGCGTGGCACGCGGCAGCATGCCGTATTCCGCCGTTACCCAGCCTTGGCCCGAGTTGCGCATCCAGCCCGGCACCTTGTCCTCGACCGAGGCGGTGACCAGCACCTTGGTGTGGCCGAAGGTGACCAGGCACGAGCCCTCCGCATAGCGGTTGACGCCGGTCTCCAGCGTCACGGCACGAAGCTGTTCGGGGGTACGGCCGGAGGCGCGGGGCGAGACGGTCATGAGATGGTCCTTGGAGGTAACAGCCGCGCTGCTTATCCTGAAACCATGACCGTGTCCCCCCCAGCCCGTGACGAGGTGACCTTGCGCCCGGCGACGCTTGCCGATGTGTCGACGCTGGACGCCTGGGACCGCGAGCCGCACGTCATCGCCTGCTCCAACGACGATCCCGACGCCGATGTGGCCTTCGGCAGCGACTGGGCCGACGAGGTCACCAACTCGGCCTATGAGCTGACCTATCTGATCGCCGAGGTGGATGGCCGGCCCATAGGCGCGATGGCCGTCTGCGATCCGCACACCGAATCCAGCCATTACTGGGGCGACATAGAGCCGGGATTGCGCGCCATCGACATCTGGATCGGCCCGCCCGAGTGGTTGGGGCGGGGCGCGGGCACACAGATGATGACCTTGATGATCGACCGCTGCTTCGCCGAGGCGGGCGTAACCGCGATCGTCATCGACCCCCTGAACAGCAATACCGCCGCCCAGCGCTTCTACCGGCGTCTCGGCTTCGTCGAGGTCGGTCGCCGCATGTTCGATCAGGACGACTGCCTGGTCATGCGGCTGGAGAAGACGGGCTGGCAGTCCAGACAGGCGCTTCAAGCATGACCTTTATCGGCTCCCCCTCCGCCTCCCTGTCCGTGCTCGACGGTCGGGCCCGCGACATCTTTCGTCGCATCGTCGAGGGCTATCTGGAGACCGGAGAGCCCGTCGGGTCGCGGACCCTGTCGATGACCGGCATCGCCCTGTCGCCCGCCTCGATCCGCAACACCATGCAGGACCTGACGCTGGCGGGCCTGCTGGCGTCACCCCACACCTCGGCGGGACGGATTCCCACCCATGCCGGCCTGCGGCTGTTCGTCGACGGCCTGCTGGAGATCGGCGACATCGGCACCGA
>NZ_JAEMRO010000015.1 GCF_016463295.1 Brevundimonas sp. | reverse complement strand
ACGTCGACGTGACGCTGATGACCCGCATGATCTGGGAACTGTACATGGCCAACTATCGCTTCGCCGCCTACGACGGCTGGGGGATGGAAGAGCTGACGGCCCATACGCGCAAGCAGATGGACCTGATCCTGGCGGGGCAGCTAGCCCGACAGTAATCGAAAGACCCGCCGGTTCGCCGGCGGGTTTTTTGTTTCAGGGCGCTACCGCTCGACGCGCGGCGTCTCGCTGCTTGAGCGCAGATTTGGGCGCTACCGACCCAGACCCCGATGTGCTGCCTGAGCGGCGGGGGTTTCAGCTCTTCCAGCGCAGGATCGCGGGCTTCACCGGGTTGGCGAATGGCCGCTGCTCGGCGCGGCTCTTGATCCATTCGCGCTTCAACTGCTGGTACCATTTGGCCTGTTTGTCGGCGTCGTCGATCCAGATCAGGGCCGGATCATAGCGCAGCCCCTCGTTCTGCAGGTTCACCATGCCCCCGTCCTGTTTCAGGAAGGCGCGTACGCCCTGGCGCAGGAAGGGTTTGGCGATGCCGAACACCCAGTGGTCGGACCAGAAGATCTGGGTGATGCGGGTCTTCGTCTCGGTCACCGGCGTCAGGCAGGTCAGGGCCAGGACCTGTTTTTCCCCCACCTGGATATGCTCCCAGCGATAGCCGGGCAGGCGGAAGGTGATTTCGGTCGCCGGAGCGCCGCCCAGGATCTTGTAGGCCCGACTGTTCGATGACGGCGCGTGGCGGACCATGGCAAACCCCAGATCGCGCGGCTCGAAGGCCTTGGACTTTTCGTGCATCGAATGCTCGGAGCGCCACCACCATTGCTGATGCACATAGGGGCCGTGGGCGGGGTCCATCAGGCCGACGACGGCGTGGTCGATATGGCTGTCGAAATCCATCGCCTCAACCAGCCGCGCCTCGCCGCCGACGACGCCGGGAAAGACGGGCGGTTCGTGATCCGGCTCTGCGGGACTGCGCGGATCGGACGTCATCCAGACGAAGATCATCCCCTGGCTTTCGCGGACCGGATAGGATCGGACGCGGATGCGCTCGGGCTCATAGGCCTGATCCTCGACCAGGGACGGGATGGCGGCACAGACGCCGTCGGGGCGGAAGCGCCAGCCGTGATAGCAGCACTCGATCGTCTCGCCCTCGCCGGGCTTGTCGACCAAGCGGCCCGCCGACAGGGGTGCGGCCCGGTGCGGGCAGATGTCGCGCATGCCATAGACCTGGCCCGCCTTGGTCCGACCGATCAGGACGGGTTCTCCCAGCAGTTCGTGCCGCTTCATGTCGCCGGGCTTCACCTCGCGGGACAGGGCGACGAAATACCAGGTGTCCAGCACGAACCCCTTGCCGAAGGCCGTGGGCGCGGGCGAAGGTCGGGCGGTGGCGGAGAGATCAGCGGTATCGGCGGGCATGCCGCCATCGTATTGGGCTTCATCGCGCTTGTCGCCTGTCAGCGTCGCGCGACAAAGAAAGCACTTTACATCATAAAGTGAAGTGGTATTGAGCGGTCATCGTCGGGAGGACAACACGCATGAACAGAACCCTAGCCTTTGTCGCCGCCGCCATTCTGGCGACCGCGGCCACCCCTGCCCTGGCCCAGCACGCCGACCATGCCGGTCACGCCGGTGCCGACCACGGCCATCAGCATGCCGATTTCGAATCCGGTCGTTTCCATGTCCGCGTCGACGGACCACAACAGCCGATCGGCGACATCATCCTGATCCCCGGCCTGTCGTCGTCGCCAGAGGTGTGGGACGGGCTGACCGAGGCCCTGAAGGACCGCTATCGCATCCACCGCATCCATGTTCAGGGCTTTGCGGGTGCGCCGGCCGAGGACAATGCGCAAGGACTGGTGGCCACGCCGGTCGCCGCCGACCTGGCCCGCTACATCCGTCAGGAACAGCTCGACAAGCCGGTAGTCATCGGCCACTCGATGGGCGGCACCATTGCCATGATGCTGGCGGCGCGTCAGCCGACGCTGGTCGGCAAGCTGATGGTCGTGGACATGATCCCCTTCATGGGAGCCATGTTCGGCGGACCCCAGGCGACGGCCCAGAGCGTTCAGCCCATGGCCGACATGGTCGCCAACGGCATGCGCAGCTCGCCGCCCGAGGCCTGGCAGGCCCAGGCCGCCCAGACCATCGCCGGAATGATCAATACCGAGGCGGCGCGGGCCGGCCCGATCCAGGACAGCGTGACCAGCGATCAGAATGTGGCCGCCGCCTCAATGCGCGAGCTGATCACCACGGATCTGCGTCCCGAACTGGCGCGGATCACGGCCCCGACCGAGGTGCTGTACGTCAAGTTCAACGACGCCCGCATGACCGATGAAATGACGGACGGCATCTACGCCGCCTCCTTCGCCACCCTGCCCGGGGTCACGCTGAAGCGGATCGACGACAGCGCCCATTTCATCATGCTGGATCAGCCGGAGCGCTTCCTGGCCGAGGTGAACGCGTTTTTAGAATAGCCCTTCGAACGGCCATGCTTTCGGCGGAAACGGTGCTCACGATCGTGTGAAACGGGGGGCACCGTTTCCGTATGCCGCACGACCCGCTATGACCGGGCATCGGCTTGATGAGGGTTGCAATGGCGGGTTCAGGCGCGCGTTTCGGTAATGAGTCCAGTCCTGCCCCCGACGGCCGCAAGCCGAAGCGGACCGGATGGAAGCGCTTCTTCTACTGGAGCGCGGTTCTGGCGGTCTGGGCGCTGATCTTCCTGGTGGTCTTCTTCGCCGTCTTTGCGCGCGACCTGCCCAGCACGGCCAGCCTTTACAATGTCGATCGCCAGCCCTCGATCACCTATCTGGATCGCAACGGCGCGCTGATCGCGGTGCGGGGCACCCAGATGGCCCCGCCCGCCGATCTGGACAGCCTGCCCGACTATGTGCCCGCCGCCTTCGTGGCGATCGAGGACCGGCGCTTCTATGGCCATCCCGGCTTCGACCCCATCGGCATGAGCCGGGCCATGGTGGCCAACATCCGCGCCGGGCGCGTGGTCCAGGGTGGCTCGACCCTGACGCAGCAGCTGGCCAAGAACCTGTTCCTGTCGCCTGATCAGAACATGAAGCGCAAGGTTCAGGAGCTGATGCTGGCCGTCTGGCTGGAGATGAAATTCTCCAAGAAGGAGATCCTGGCCCTCTATCTGAACCGCGTCTATTTCGGTGCGGGGGCTTATGGCATCGAGGCGGCGTCGCAGCGCTATTTCGACAAGGGAGCCAAGGACCTGACGGTCGGCGAGGCCGCGCTTCTGGCCGGTCTGCTGAAGGCGCCGTCGCGCTATTCACCCGTGTCCGAGAGCGAGCGGGCGGCCGGGCGGGCCACGGTCGTGCTGAACGAAATGGTCGAGGCGGGCGTGATCACGGTGGAGCAGCGCGATGCCGCCGCCGCCACGCCGGTGCGGGTCTCGCGCACCCTGGCGACCCAGCATGCCCAGTATTTCGTCGACTGGCTGGATCGCCAGATCCGCGAACTGGTCGGCGAACCGACCGAGGACCTGGTGGTGGAGACCACGCTGGACCTGACGCTGCAGACCTCGGCCGAGCGGGCCGTGCGGCGCATCCTGGACCGCGACGAAGGCAAGGGCGTCGAACAGGCGGCCTTGGTCGCCCTGGACGGCGACGGGCGGGTGCGGGCCATGATCGGCGGCGCGTCCTATGCCGACAGCCAGTTCAACCGGGCGACCGAGGCGCGGCGTCAGGCGGGCTCGGCCTTCAAACCCTTCGTCTATCTGGCCGCGCTGGAAGCGGGCTATACGCCCGAGAGCCGCGTCGTGGATCAGCCGATCACCATCGGCAATTGGTCGCCGCGCAACTATTCCGGCAACTTCATCGGCGAGACGACCCTGGCCAATGCGGTGGCCCAGTCGACCAATACGGTGGCCGCCGGCATCGCGGACCAGATCGGGCGCGACAACGTCGCCCGCGCCGCGCGCCGCCTGGGCATCACCAGCCGGATCGGGCTGGAGCCGGCGATGGCCCTTGGGGCCGTCGAGGTCAGTCCGCTGGAAATGGCCCAGGCCTATGACGCCTTCGCCAATGGCGGGCGCCGGGTCAGTGCTTACGGCATCAGCCGCATCCGCACGCCGCAAGGCCGGGTGATCTATCAGCGCGACGCGCGTCAGGGCGCGCCGGTGCAGGCCATCTCCAACCCCTTCCTCTATTACCAGAACCAGATGCTGCGCGGCGTCGTCACCTCCGGCTCGGGTCGGTCGGCGGGGATCGCGGGGCGCGATATCGCGGGCAAGACGGGGACGACCTCGGACTACAAGGACGCCTGGTTCGTCGGCTATACGGGCGGCTTCGTCACCGCCGTCTGGGTCGGCAAGGACGACAATACGGCCATGCGCGGCATCACGGGCGGCTCGTCCCCCGCCGCCATCTGGCGCGGCTTCATGGAGGCGGCCCTGCCGCGCCTGAACGCCCCGGCCATTCCGGACGGCCCCGCCATGCCCGAAGGCTGGCAGCCGCCGACGCCCATCGGCCAGATGCTGGAAGAGATTGGCGATCCCTATGGCGACAATCCGCCGGCGGAGACGGACGAGGGTCTGTACGAGGAGCCGTCCACGCCTCCGGCCCAGGGCAATCAGGAAACGCCGCGCCGCGAGCCCGCTGTCGTCCGTCCCACAGCGCCGCAGCCGCAACGACCGGACGACCGACAGCCGGAACGAAGCCGCGAGCCGCTGTTCTTCTAGCGCCCCACGGCGTGGAGGGCCGCGCCATTATCCTTGAGCCAGCGGCGGTAGGGGCGATGGTCGCCGATCAGGTCGTGGACGACGGACCAGTAGGCCGGGCTGTGGTCGGCGTGGACGAGATGGGCCACCTCGTGGGCGGCCAGGTAATCGACCACCGCATGCGGGGCCATGATGACCCGCCAGCTGTAGCGAATGGTGCGGTTGTGCGGGCTGCAGGAGCCCCAGCGGGACCTGGGGTCGGCGATGGAGATCTTCACCGGACCCCGCCCGGCCTTGGGACCGAGCGTCTTAAGATGCACGTCCGTGCGGGCCTGAAGCGTGTCGCGGGCGATGCGTTTGAACAGGTTCTCGACACGGCGGGCAAAGGCCTCGCCTTCGCCGCCGGACAGGATGACCGGGCCCTCGGCATCTTCGGTCAGGCGCGCGGCCCCGGCACCGGCAACAGCCAGCAGTCGGGTCGGGCGATCGAAAAGGGGCAGGACAGCACCGGGCACGATCGGGGTCCCGGGCTGACGCTGGGCCAGGCGATCCAGGATCCAGTCGGTCTTGGTGCGGGCGAAGGCCACGACCTCGCCCAGTTTACGCTCGCTGGGCGCGATCAGGACCGCCTCGCCCGCCCGTCCGTCGATGCGGATCGACAGGCGGCGGGCGCGGGGATTGACCGACAGGCGGGCGGCGACGCCAAGCGCCTCAGGCGGCAGCCGCTGACCGTTCCGGTACTGCACTGGCCACCTCATGGGCCGCGATGAAGTCGCGGACGCGGGGATAGATGTCGTCGCGGAACCGGCGACCGTTGAAGACGCCATAGTGGCCGACATCGGGATGGACATACAGCACGCGCTGCTCGTCCGTCAGGCGCGTGCACAGACCATGCGCCGCCTGGGTCTGGCCGACACCGGAGATGTCATCCTTGGCCCCCTCGACGGTCATCAGGGCGATGTCCGTGATCTTCGTCAGATCGACCTTGCGCCCGCGATGTTCCAGCAGACCGCGCGGCAGCAGATGCTGCTGGAAGACGATGTCGATAGTCTGGAGGTAGAACTCCTCCGACAGGTCCAGCACCGACAGATATTCGTCGTAGAATTCCTCGTGCTTCTCCACCCCGTCGCCGTCGCCCGAGACCAGGTCCTGGAAATAGCGGTGATGGGCGTCGATATGCTTGTCCTCGTTCATCAACATGAAGCTGTAGAGCTGGACGAAGCCCGGATAGACGCGCCGCCCGAACCC
This sequence comes from Brevundimonas sp., assembly GCF_016463295.1. Classification (GTDB taxonomy): domain Bacteria; phylum Pseudomonadota; class Alphaproteobacteria; order Caulobacterales; family Caulobacteraceae; genus Brevundimonas. The sequence goes on along the minus strand of NZ_JAEMRO010000015.1, from coordinate 32,127 downwards.
CGGATAGGGCCAGGGCACGGTGTGGATCATGTTCGACTGGAACCAGGTGAAGGGCTTGGCCTCGGCCAGTTCATTGGTCACCGTCGGCGACAGGCGCGCATCGATGGGCGAGCCCATGAAGGTCATGGAGGCGGGCCGGTTCGGGTCCTCGTCCTCGGCCATCAGGGCGCAGGCGGCCAGAACCGGCGGGCCGGGCTGGCAGACGCCGACCACATGGGCGCGCGGCCCGATGGCCGCCAGCATGTCGCGGACGTGGTCGATATAGTCGAAGAAGTCGAACCGCCCCTCCAGCATCGGCACCTGACGGGCGTTGGACCAGTCGGTGACATAGACGTCGTGGTCCTGAAGGAAGCCCTCGACCGTGCCGCGCAGCAGGGTGGCATAGTGGCCCGACAGCGGCGCGACGATCAGCACCGACGGGGCGGCGACCGGCTTCTTCGCCCGCTTCAGATCGCCGATGTTGCGCGCGAACCGGATCAGGCGGCACCAAGGCGAGGACCAGATGACCTGCTGGGTCGTGCGGATCGGATGGCCGTCGACGGTGATGGTGTCCAGCCGCCAGTCCGGCTTGCCATAGCGGCGCGTCACGCTCTCGAACAGCTCGGCCGAGGCGAAGGCGGTGCGGCCGATGGCTGTGTCCGCGGCGGGGTTCAGCGGCGACGACCAGAAGGTCCGGGCCATCTGGGCCCCGATCCGGAACGGCGAGGCGGAGGCGTAGGCGAGCTCGTGCAGCGAATACAGCATGTCGATCCTGGTCGGCGACCGCGAACGGTCACGATACGGCACAGCAGCATATAGTGCGCCGCACTGCAAAATCATTAGCGCCGATCACGCGCTTGTGGTCGCCCCGATCAGGGCAGCGGGCGGGCGTCGGGTTCGGACGCGATCAGGGTCGTGACGTCGGGCTGGCCCTCCAGGGGCGTGGCGGGCGGCGCGGTGGGGTTGGTCGGATAGGTCCGGCCGTCATAGGTCAGGCGCACCCAGCCGGCCTGGCCCCCTCCGCCGCCGATGGAGACGGCCAGGTCGCGCCAGCCGTTGGTCGAGGTGGTCAGGACGCCGACGGGCGTCTGGGTCACGCTGGTGCGGGTGACAACGCGCCAGCCCTCGCCCCCATCTTGGCCCTCTTGCGCCAGCACATACAGGTTGCACCCGCCCGAGCCGCAGACCATCGGCCCCATGACATAGGCCAGGACCTCGTCGGAGCCATCGCCGTTCAGATCGACGGACGCATGGGCATAGGTCAGGGCCCCATCGTCGGCGTGCAGGCCGCGCAGGGCTGCCTCCAGCCCGGCGGGCGCGGCCTGTGAGGCGGCTGGCAGCGTGGCGGCGGGAGCGGTCGCTGCCGGGGCCACCGGGGTCGCGGGCTCGGGCGTCTCGGGCTGGCCACAGGCGGCGAGCGCGAGGGCCAGCATCGGGAGGAGGGAAACGGACAGGGCAGAGCGGATCATGGCAGGGCCTTTCGTGTCGGTTCGCCCATCAACGTCCCATGATACAAAGCGGATGCAAAGCCACGGAGACCCCCATGCCCGACGCCCGCTATCTGGCCGTCTTCACCTCCGACAAGGCCGGGCCGAAATGGGCGGCCTGGCGCGCGATGACGAAGGAAGAGCAGGACGAGACCGCCGCCCGCGGCGTCGCCGCCGTCAGGGCGTGGGAAGAGGCGCACAGCGACCACATCCTGTATGTCGGCGGGCCGCTGGGGCCGACCAAGCGGATATCCGATGCGGGCGCGGTGACCGACATGGTCAATCTGCTGACCGTCTTCATGGTGGTAAAGGCCCCCTCGCACGAGGCCGCCGTCCGCCTGTTCGACGACCATCCGCACATGTCGATCTTCGTCTGTGACGGGGTGGAGGTGATGCCTGTGCTGGGGGATTGAGGAGGATGTCGTTACCACGGGACGCCTGACATACGACAACAGCCACATCCCGCCCCCGCAACGGCTAGCGCCGAAGGACGCAGCTAGCCGGCCTGCACCGGGCTAGCGAAATCTACCTTGCAGTTGGTTTATATTTCAGACTTCACGCGATGAAGCGCGTCCAAAAGGCGGCTGCCGGCACCCACTAACTTTGAAAGGACTAAAATCTGCTCGCGGCATGCCAAGCTATCAGTAGGATCAGGGTAATTCATCTGGTGATCAACTTCACCCCAGATCTCTTCGAAGAGAGTTCGTACTTGAACTTCACAGCACACAAGCGAGTCTGCTCTCGGCTTTAGAAGATAGTGCACGCTGGTATAGGACGTCGGCTTATGTCTCACGTCTACGTCAAAGTTCGAAAAGAACGCAGCAGCTTCCGGGTCCCATGTGTAGGCTCGCGGTTTCTCGCCCAGGCACCAGTCACCAGATTGTACTCTCGAGCGAATTACTGCATCTATCTCGGCAAAGCTGTGCTGAAATAAATGAAGCACACGCACACCCGCTAGATCCGTAATCTCGTCGAATATGTTTGTCTCGTCAACGGTTCGGCCCTCGGCCGCCTTCCTCGCGATTTTATGTCTGAGGCTGTCGGCATCCTTTAAGCGATGTCGAGTAGAGTGAACTGCACCACCCTTTCCTACGAGCTTGGGGTGCGCACCAATGTAACCAACAACGCCATCCATAAATATGCGAAAGTCGTGCTTGTAATCGTTATAAAGTTCAATTGCGGCTTCAGTCATCGAGCGCCTCTGCCCGCCTGACGAAATCCTCGGCGAACTCAATATACGCCGCCTTCGTGTCTTCGTAGATTTTTCGATTACCCATAATCGTATTTCTGTCTTCGGGCTCGACAATAAGACTAGGCAGCTTCCACATTGGCTCTGTATATTTTTGGGCCATGCTTGGAAGTGTATTGTGAGTGTGTATCACAGACATACCGCCAATAGCCTTTCTAAGAGTTGGCATACCAACCTTGGTTCTGCTGCTTTCGGCGATATAAGTTTCGATAGTTTCCGGGATTCTTTCGGCGTAGTGAAAATGGGCTTGAGCGATGTTCAAAGAATTACCAGAACCACTGTATTTTTTTGCATTGTAGATCGTATAACCCAAAAATTCTACAAAGCGTGATGGAAACTCACTGCGCTTGGAATCAGAAAGAAAGTGGAAAATCGTCTCGAACTGAGACCGCCAAGTCTTTAAAGCGCTACCGATATTTCGGATTCCATACAGAGAAAAAAGATCAGGCGAGCACGGTATGATGAACCCATCTGCCAAAGAGAGAAGGCTTTTATTTAGAGCGCCTAGGCTGGGTGATGTATCAAACAACACATAGTCGTAACCGTATCTATCGGCGTACTCACGTGCAACTGAACGAATACGAGTTGCGGTTCTGATCGATAAGGGATCACCTTGATAAACACCGCTCCACCTTTCTCCTACCTTAGCCTCATACAAATGTAACGTAAGCCTGCCTGGTATCAAATCGACGCCTTTTCCAAGCTCTATAGGCTGAGGAAGTTGATCGAGTTCTGCGGTACCATCTTCTGTGGGTTTTAGAATAAAGTGTACGGACCTCAAATCATCAACAAGACGGTCAAACTCTTGTGTTGATATGCTGTTTCTGGCCGATTGGAAATCATCGATAAAAGCGTCTTCTGGAGCCCATACTTTGTGAACATCTTCCATTGAAAGCGAATATATCGTCAGATTGCACTGAGGATCGAGGTCAATCATCAGCACCTTTTTTCCCATCTCTCCTAGGGCATGGGCCAAGTGGAAGCTCAGTGTTGTCTTGCCAACACCGCCTTTGTTATTGAAAATTGTGACTATTTTCACTTTTTCGCCCTGAATGTTGTCAAAGCAACCTCGGCGCGATGTCGTTGGATTTCAACGAGCGATTCGGTCACGTTTTGTCGTCCTAACTATTGCATGCTGAAAGCGAATTTTCTCAAGCCCCTGCTTGAGCTTATGATGGCGCGTCTTGCCCTAATGCACCCGTGCCTTCCCGATATCCATTCCGTCCGCCCCCGCTGACACGGCGATCACCGACCCGTCCTCGATCTCTCCGGCCAGCAGTTTCCTCGCGATCGGGTCGACCAGGTCCTTCTGGATGACGCGCTTCAGCGGGCGGGCCCCGTAGACGGGGTCGTAGCCGCGGTCGGCGAGCCAGGCGGTGGCGGTGTCGTCGAGCGCCAGGGTCAGGCGGCGGTCGGCCAGGAGTTTTTCGAACCGGGCCAGCTGGATACGGACGATGCCGCCCATCTGTTCGCGGCCGAGGCGGCGGAACAGGATGATCTCGTCGATGCGGTTCAGGAACTCGGGCCGGAAGTGGGCGCGGACCTGGTCCATGACATAGGGGCGCACGCTTTCAACGTCGTCACCCTCGGCCTGACCGGCGAGGGCCTCCGACCCCAGGTTGGAGGTCATGATGATCAGGGTGTTCTTGAAGTCGATGACCCTTCCTTGCCCGTCTGTCAGGCGGCCGTCGTCGAGCACTTGCAGGAGCACGTTGAACACGTCGGGGTGGGCCTTTTCGACCTCGTCGAACAGGACGACCTGATAGGGGCGGCGGCGCACCGCCTCGGTCAGGGCGCCGCCCTCGTCATAGCCGACATAGCCGGGAGGGGCGCCGATCAGGCGGCTGACCGAGTGTTTCTCCATGTATTCGGACATGTCCATGCGGGTGATGGCGGCCTCGTCGTCGAACAGGAAGGCGGCGAGCGCCTTGGTCAGCTCGGTCTTGCCCACGCCGGTCGGGCCCAGGAACAGGAAGGAGCCGAGCGGGCGGTTGGGGTCGTTCAGGCCGGCGCGGGCGCGGCGGACGGCATCGGAGACGGCCTCCAGCGCCGCATCCTGGCCGACGACGCGGTGACGCAGAGCATCCTCCATCGACAGCAGCTTCTCGCGCTCGCCCTCGAGCATCTTTTCGACGGGGACGCCGGTCCAGCGGCTGACGACGGCGGCGATCTGTTCGGCGTCGACGACCTCTGGCGTCAGGGGGCCGGACTTGTCGGCCTCGTTCTCTTCCGCCTCGGCCAGCTGTTTCTCGATGCCGGGGATCTGGCCGTAGGCGATCTCCGACGCACGGGCCAGGTCGCCGTTGCGCTGGGCCAGGGCCAGGTCGGCGCGCAGGCGGTCCAGGGTCTCGCGCAGCTGGGCCCCCTGACCGACCTTGTCCTTTTCCGCCTTCCAGCGGGCGGTCAGGTCGTCGGACTGGGTCTGGAGGTCGTCGATCTCGTCGTCGAGTTTTTCCAGCCGCTGCTTGGAGGCGCTGTCGGTTTCCTTCTTCAGGGCCTCGCGCTCGATCTTGAGCTGGACCAGGCGGCGGTCGATTTCGTCCAGGCTCTCGGGCTTGGAATCGACGGCCATGCGGACGCGGCTGCCCGCCTCGTCGATCAGGTCGATGGCCTTGTCCGGCAGGAAGCGGTCGGTGATGTAGCGGTTGGACAGGGTGGCGGCGGCGACGATGGCGCTGTCACTGATGCGCACGCCGTGGTGGACCTCGTACTTCTCTTTCAGGCCACGGAGGATCGAGACCGTGTCCTCGACCGTCGGCTCGTCGATGAAGACCGACTGGAAGCGCCGGGCCAGGGCCGCGTCCTTCTCGATATACTTCCGGTACTCGTCCAGCGTCGTGGCCCCGACGCAGTGCAGCTCGCCGCGCGCCAGGGCGGGTTTCAGCAGGTTGGAGGCGTCCATGGCCCCGTCGCCCTTTCCGGCGCCGACCAGGGTGTGCATCTCGTCGATGAAGAGGATGATCTGGCCTTCCGCCGCCGTGACTTCGGCCAGGACGGATTTCAGACGCTCCTCGAACTCGCCGCGATACTTCGCGCCTGCGATCAGGCTGCCCATGTCCAGCGCCATGACGGTCTTGTCGCGCAGGCTCTCGGGCACGTCCCCGTTGAGGATGCGCAGGGCCAGGCCCTCGACGATGGCGGTCTTGCCGACGCCGGGTTCGCCGATCAGGACGGGGTTGTTCTTGGTCCTCCGCGCCAGGACCTGGATGGTGCGGCGGATCTCCTCGTCGCGGCCGATGACGGGGTCGATCTTGCCGTCGGCGGCGGCCAGGGTCAGGTCGCGGGCATAGCGTTTCAGGGCGTCATAGCCGTCCTCGGCCCCGGCTGAGTCGGCGGTCTTACCCTTGCGGATGTCGGCGATGGCGGCGTCCAGCTTGTCAGGCGTGGCACCCACGGATTTCAGGATCTCGCGCGCCGTGCCGCCCTCGCGTGCGATGGCGCTGAGCAGGCGTTCGGTGGTGACGAAGGCGTCGCCGGCCTTTTTGGAGGCTTCCTCCGCGGCCGCGAAGACGCGGGCGGTGTCGCCGTCCAGATAGAGCTGGCCGCTGCCACCCTCGACCTGGGCGCGCTTTTTCAGGGCGGTCTCGGTCGCGGCCTCGGCCCTGGCGGCGTCGCCGCCGGCTGAGGTGATCAGATTGCGGGCCAAGCCGTCGCGCTCTTCCAGCAGCACCTTGAGCAGATGTTCGGGCGCGAACTGCTGGTGACGGCGGGCGAGGGCCAGGCTTTGGGCCGACTGGACGGCCTGTTTGGCGCGGTCGGAATAGAGGTCGAGGTTCATGTGGGTCCCCTTGGACAGGCGGATGTGGTCCGGCCCGCCCTCCATCGAGCGACGCGCCGCTGTGATCGAGGTGGGTGTGACGATCGGGTCACACAAGGGGGCGGCGCAGGTCACGATCGGGACTGTCGCGGCGGACGGGCGCAGCCTAGGCTGATCGCCAGAGGAGGCCGCCCGTGATCCCGCATTCCGCATGGCCCGTCGACCCGGCCGTCATCGGCCCCTTCCTGCTGGCCGTGGCCCTGATCGAGCTGACTCCGGGGCCGAACATGGGGTGGCTGGCGCTGGTGTCGGTGGCGCGCGGGCGGCTGGCCGGGTTCGCGGCGGTGGCGGGGGTGACGCTGGGGCTGGCGATATGGATGGTGGCGGCGGCCTTTGGTCTGACGCAGGTCTTTGCCGCCTGGCCGCCGCTGTATCAGGCCCTGCGCTGGGCGGGGGTGCTGTTCCTGCTGTGGCTGGCGTGGGAGGCCTGGCGCGAGGCGGAAGCCACCGATTCGAACCCGGACGTGCGGACCCTGCGCGGGCTTTTCCTGCGCGGTCTGGCGGGCAATCTGCTGAACCCCAAGGCGGCGGTCTTCTATGTGGCGCTGCTGCCGACCTTCATGCGGCCGGGGCACGGCGCGCCCCTGACGCAGGCCCTGACGCTGGGCAGCCTGCATCTGGCCGTGGCCGTGCTGGTGCACAGCCTGATCGTGCTGGGCGGCGCCGGTGCGGCAGGGGTGATCCTGCGGCGGATGCAGGGACCCGCCATGCGCGCGGTCATGGCCGGGGGCTTGGTCGTGGTCGCCGCCTGGCTGGCCTGGGAGACGCGGACCTGAGGCCCGCGCCCGGCTGACGTCAGCCCCCCGTGGCGGGCGGGGCGAAGTCGAACTGTTCGGGACGACGCTGGCCGCCGCCGAAATTCCAGGTCAGGCCGATATAGGCCGCGCGCCCGCCGAAGGTCTGGTCCGTCCGGTCCCGGAAGGTCGGGGTCGACAGGGTGGTGGTCGAGCCGAAGTCGTCGAACACGTCGCGCACCGTCATCTGCAGGGACCAGTCCTGGCTGAGCTTGCGGCGGTAGCCGAAGTTGACCAGCGTCGACTGCTCCCGCGTGCCTTGGGCCAGCAGCTGATCGCCGGTCCAGATGCCAGACAGCTGGACGAAGTCGGCCTGGGTCGGCTGCCAGTTCAGGGACAGGCGGCCCGAAACGCTTTCGCCCTCGGAATCCACGCCGCCGGGGATGCCCGCCGCGTCGATCTCCTGACGATAGACATTGACGCTGGCGTTGTAGCGCAGGGTCGGGTGCAGGGCCCCGTTGGCCACCAGTTCCAGACCCGTCGAGCGGCTGGAGCCCAGGTTTTCGGGACGGGTCAGGAAGACATTGTTGCCGATGTCGCTGGTCACCTGGGTGAAGGCGTCCTGGGTGTCGCGATAGTAGAGGGTGGCCTGATAGAAGGTCTGCTGCACCCGCTTCTGCCAACTGAACTCGAAGGAGTCGGTTTCCTGGGGCAGCAGGTCGGGGTTGCCCGAGCGGACGTTCTGCAGGTCACCATAGGTCAGGAAGGGGTTCAGATCGCCGGGCTGAGGCCGCTGGATGCGGCGGCTGTAGCTGGCGCGCAGGGTCTGGGTGTCGTCCAGCTGATAGGAGACGTGGCCGGTCGGATAGGCACGGAAATAGTCCTGGGACGTCTGGATGTTGGAGGTGATCTGATCCAGGTCCAGATTGGCCTGTTCCAGCCGCAGGCCGAACTGGGCAGACAGCTTCTCGCCGAACGGCCGCTCATAGGTGGCGTAGACGGCGTGCACCGTCTGGTCGACGTTGAACATGTTGGACACGGTCGGGTCCGGCGTCAGGGCCGCCCGGTCGGTGCCGCGGGCCACCGAATTGTCCAGCTCCAGCATGGTCGCTTGCAGCTCATAGCCCAGCCGCAGGCGCCCGCCGTTGGACATGGGGCGGACATAGGCGCTGGTGATGCCGATCTGGTCCTGTTCGTTCTGGTTGTCGATCAGTTCGAAGAAGGGCGTGGCGGCGGGGAAGATCTGGTCCGTGAAGGTGTCGCCGCCGAACTGGAACCGGTTGCGATCGTAGCGGATCTCATTGGTCCAGTCGTGGCCGGGCTCGCTGCCGAAACGGCGGACGACGCGCGCGGTCGCACCCGAGAACTGACCCTCGAAACCGCCGTCGGATGTGCGGCGATAGCTGGAGGCGAGCCCTCCGCCGGCGGCATCCGCCTCGAACAGTTCGACGGAATCGCCACCGGCGTCGACATCGGTGTGGCGCAGCTCGGCCACCAGCTGGGTCTGAGTATCCAGATTGTATTCGGCGGCCAGGCGGACGTAGAAATTGTCGGATGCGCCATCGACCTGGGACGTCGTGCGCGATTCCAGGAACTGGTTCGAACCGGTGTCCAGCCGCTCGCGCAGGCGGTTCACCTCGGCGACATAGCCGTCATGGCGCACGCCGGCGTCGGCCGACAGGGTCAGCTTGCCGTTCACATGGGCGACGCTGGCCCCCAGGTTGTAACGCCCGGCATCGCCGATGTTGGCGCGGATGGAGCCGGTGGTGGTCTGGCTCGGGCGGACGGTTGTGGGCTTGGTGATCAGGTTGATGACCCCGCCGGAGCCCTCGGGGCTGTAGGCGGCGGACGGGTTGGTCATGACCTCGACGCGGGCATACTGGTCTGCCGGGATTTGCTGGATCATCTGGCCGCGGCTGGGGCCGTTGAACTGGGTCGAGGGGCGACCGTCGACCAGAATGGTGACATTGCTGTCGCCGCGCAGGCTGACGTTGCCGTCGGGATCGACCTCGACCGACGGCACATTGCGCAGCGCGTCGGCCAGGGTGCCGGTGGTCGCCTGCAGATCGTTGGCCAGGCTGTAGCTGGTGGAATCGATGGAGGTGCGGACCTCGTTCGGGCGGGCGGTGACGACGACCTCGGACAGGGCCGAGGCCTCATCTTCCTTTTCCTCCTCAGCCGGTGCCGGGGCCTGCTGAGGCGCCGGCGTCTGGCTGGTTGCGGGAGCAGGCGTCTGGGCAGGCGTCTGGGCGGCAGGGCGCTGTTGGGTCTGAGTCTGAGCCTGGGGCGCAGGCGCGGTCTGGGCGACGGCTACGCCCGACGAAGCCGCCAGGGCCGTGCCGGCCAGCAGCAGGAATTTGAACGACGTCATGAGAAATCCCCTCGCACCGGTCACGTAACACGGTGTCATTGCGGCTGACGTAAAGCGTCCTTGACCGCGTTGCGAGTTACTTCTTCGTCATGATCAGGGCAGGAAAAGACAAGGCCGAACATTACAGAACGGTCATCTATACTTGTGCTGATCCAAACAGACCAAAGGCCAGCGGCGCTGGTGTCGACCAGGCTGTCGGGCTAGGTCTGGTTCGAGCCCATGCCGGAGATGTCGATGTCCATACGCCCCACCCGCCGGACCACCCTGTTCGCCTCCATGGGTGCCGCCACCGCCGCGATCCTGCCCGCGCGATCCTGGGCGCAGGCGGCGGCCCATGACGGCGCGTCACTGGCCGAGCAGGTCGACGGGTTCGTCAAACGGGCGATGGCGGCGTTTCCGGATCAGTCGGCGGTGTCGGTGGCCCTGGTTGCCGACGGGCAAACGGCCCTGACCCGAGGCTATGGCGTGCGCAGGAAGGGTGATGCCCGGCCCATCGACGAACACACCCGCTTTGCCATTGCCTCCAACACCAAGGCGGTGACCTGTGCGGCCCTGGCCATCCTGGTGGATGAGGGCAAGGTGAAGTGGGACGAGCCGGTGCGGACCTATCTGCCCGGCTTTGCGCTATCCAAGCCCGAACTGAACGACATGGTGACGGTGCGCGATCTGGTCAGTCACCGGATCGGGTTCGGCCTGGGCGCAGGCGACCTGCTGTTCTGGCCCAACAGCGACCGGACGCGGGCGGAGATCATGGCGGCGGTGCCGCATGTGCCGATTGAGGGGGCGTTCCGCGCCGGCTACAACTACTGCAACCTGATGTTCGTGGTGGCGGGCGAGGTCGTCGCGGCGGCGTCGGGCATGGCGTGGGAGGATTTCGTCCAGACGCGCATCCTGGACCGTCTGGGCATGACCGAGACCCTGCCGGTGATGGCGGGCGCGGACCCGGCGGTCTCGGCCCTGCCGCATGGCCGGATCGGGCCGCCGCTGCGCTATCAGGGCGAGACCCAGGTCATCGGCCAGTCGATCCAGGAGGTGTGGAACTGGACTGCGGCCGGGGCAGCAGGTGGCTTCGTCACCAACCCCGTGGACTGGGCGAAGTGGATTTCGGTGCAGTTGAACAAGGGTGCCCTGCCGGACGGGACGCGCCTGTATGCCGAGGCGCGGGCCGAGGAGATGTGGAAGCCCAACATCATCATCTCCAACTCGGGCGGGCCGACGCCGGACATGCCGGGACGCGCGATCGCTGCCACCTATGCCATGGGCTGGCAGGTGATGGACTATCGCGGCGAGCGGATGATCACCCACGGTGGCGGGGCACCCGGTTACATCTCCGGGACCGTCCTGCTGCCCGGGCGCATGACCGGCTTTTCCTATTTCACCAATGCGGAAGAGAGTTTCCTGCTGAGGGCTCTGCGCAGCGGGATCATCGACATCATCCTGGGTCAGGACCGGGCTTTCCCCGCCTTCGACTGGATCGCCGACAGCGCCCGCCTGCGCGCCGAGGGGGACGTCAAGTCCATCGCCGCCGCCGCGGAGATTGATGCCAAACAGGCGGCAGGGGCACCGCCGTCGCTGCCGCTGGAGGCCTATGTCGGGACATGGCGCGATCCTTGGTATGGCGATATCGAGATCACGCTGAGCTCGGCCATGGTGCGAGGTCCGCGCGGCCGGACGGCGTTCAGGCAACTGGGGCTGAAGTTCTCGCGCACGTCGGCGCTGAACGGACCGCTGGAAGCCTATGACGGCGACACCCTGCGGACTCGTTTCATCGACAAGCGCGAGGAGGACGCCTTCATCACCTTCAAGCTCGAGAACGGCATGCCCGTCTCGGCCACGATGAAGGCCGTCAGTCCGGACGCTGACTTCAGCTATGACTATCACGACCTGCGGCTGACGAAGGTCTGACGGTCACCGCACCAGTTCGAGAATTTCCAGCTTCGATTCCACGCGCGGCCAGGGGATGACCAGGCGCCAGCGGTTGGGGCCGATACGCTCGAAGGCACCGACCTGGTCGCGTTCCGGCATCTGGCCGTAGCGAGGAAAGCCGGTCTCATCCATGCCCCAGGCCTGGGCTCCGACGAAGACCAGACGACGATCCGTGTCCGGATAGAGCAGGCCACGTGTACGCTGGGAACCCGTGATCTTGGTCAGGATCAGGTCGCCACCGGGCGTGAGTTCGATCGTGCATCGGAAATAGCCATAGGGATTAAAGGCGAGGCCAACTTCGCTCTTGGTCCCCATCTTGATGGTGCGGCAACGATAGGTGCCCGGTGCGGGCTGGAGGCGGCCTACCTGACCCGCATTGGGATCGACGAGCGGCCCCAGGGCGGTGACCTCGTCTGCGAACCCCTTGTCGTCGGCCTCGGCGCGCGCCATGCGCCAGGCCTGGTCCAGCCGGGACAGATTGGCGGCATCGGCGGCGCTCACGACCTGCCGCCAGTCGGCGGTGCTGCCCTGCTCACCCTCGGCCGAGGTGGTATCGGTCGCAGTGGGTGGGCTAGCCGGAGTCGAAAGGGGCGGCGCGTCACCGGTGGGCTGTGTCGAAGTATCGGTTGACCCGGACGCATCCTCTGGGCGCGGAGCATCCTGAGAAGGGCCAGCGCCCTGGCCGCAAGCGGCCAGAAGAAGAGCGGTCGAGGCGGCGGCGAGGACGGTACGCATGGGCAACTCCGGACTGTTCGCCGTCATCAACGGCTCGAAACCGGTGAGGTTCAGCGCGGCGTTCGACCCATTCCCTCCCGTCGAGGGTCGAGTAGCAGGCCCGCGACGGTCGCCGCCAGCAGGCGCGGGGCCAGTGGAAGGCGGGCGACATGGCCCAGAATGTGGTCGCGGATCCACGGGCGCAGCCGGCCGTCCGCCTGATAGAAGGGTGTGAAGCCGAGGCTGAGGGCCTGATAAAGGCTGAGATGAAGGCGGCGGCTGCGGGCGTAGGTCGCGAGCGCGGATGACAGGTCGTCGCGGTCGCGCAGGGCCACCGTCAGGGCCTGGGCGTCCAGCAGACCCATGTTGACGCCTTGACCGAGCTGCGGGCTGGTCGAATGGGCGGCATCGCCGATGATGGCCAGACGGTCAGCGAAGGGCCGCCACAGAGTGTGGTGCCCATAGCGGGCCAGGGTCATCTGGTCCGGGTCGTGGATACCTTCGAGGATTGAGGCGGTTTCGGGCCAGAGACTGCGGACCTCATCCTTCCATCGCTCCAGACGGCTTGCACGCCAGGCGGCATGGTCCCGGGTTTTCAGGCTCCAGAAGAAAGTGGCCAGGCGATCGTCCGAACCCGGATGGCGGCCGACGGGCAGGACGCCGATCATCTTCGACGCGCCGCGATAGACCTGTTGCAGCGCGGTTTCGTCGAACGGTGCCCCCGGCCAGGGCACCGTCCCCCACAGGGCCCCGAAGGCGAGGGGGCGAGGCCGCGCGCCATGGTCCGCCGCGATTCGCGAACGGGCCCCGGAGGCGTCCACGATCAGATCGAAGGCAGAGGTCTGACGCCCCGCCCCGTCGGTCAGGCGACCGGCGTGGGCCGCGATCATCTGGCGGCCTGTGACGATCTCGACACCCGACGCCACCACCGCTTCATGCAGAACTTGAAATAGGGCGGCGCGGTGGACGCCCAGGGCCTGACGCGGGCGATGCAGGTCGCTGTAACGGACGTCCAGAACCACCCGGCCGCGACGCGCCTCCCGCCCGAAGATGTGGTCGATGGGTTGCGCCAGTCGCGTGATGGCCGGGGTCAGGCCCAGGTCGTCCATGACGGACAGGCCGGTGGGTTGCAGCATGAAGCCCGCACCGACCGGCCCCGCCGCCTCGAACCGTTCGAACAGGGTGACGCGGCGACCTTCGCGCGCCTGCATGAGGGCGAAGGCCAGGCCGGAGGGGCCCGCCCCGACGACGGCGATGTGCTGAACGGTCTTCAGGCGGGGACCAGTTCGATCAGGTCCAGTTTCGACTCCGCAGTGGGCCAGGGGATGACCAGGCGCCAGCGGGCCGGGCCGATCCGCTCCATCACGGCGATCATGTCGCGGTCGGGCGTTTGACCATAGGAATTGGCCGCCGGTTCGTCGGCCAGGGCCATCGAACCGAGGAAGACCATCTGGCGGTCGTTCTCCGGAAACAGCAGGCCGGAGGGGCGCTGGGAGCCGGTGCGCTTGATGAACTTCAGGCCGTTCGGCGTCTGCTCGATGCGGCAGGCGAACCAGCCATAGACGACGTAGCCCAGCCCATCGTCGCCTCCCTGAGACCCCAGTTTGACGGTGCGGCAGCGATAGTTTCCGACGGGCGGGGTCACGCCGTCGATACCGGCATCCGGATCGATCAGGGCTCCGGTAGAGGCGAGGTCGCCGGAGCCCGGCAGGCTGCGGGCCTGACGCAGGGCGTCGCGCCAGGCGGCGTCGCGGCGGTCGAAGCGACTGCGGTCGGAACGGGTCACGATACCGCGCCAGTCGGGCAGCGCGCTGTCGCTGGACTGACCCGGCAAAGGCGGAACGGGCGGCGGCGGTGGTGCGGGCGTCGCGCAGGCGGTGACGACCGTCGCGGCCATGGCCTGCAGCAGGGCGGATCGAGTTCGACGCGACATGGTCACTCCCGGGCGAGACAGTCGCTAAGGGCCACCCCCGCCGCCCGGCGTCAACCCGCGCCGTGGCCGCATTCAGGCCGCCTGGCGTCGCAGCGGCGGCGGCCTGGCCCCCGCCACCTGCTGCAGGGTCGTGTTCAACAGGACGATATCCAGGGGCTTGGTCAGCCAGGCGGCAAAGCCCATGTCGTGGCCCCGCCGCGCCTCTGCGGGCCCCGAGCCGGCGGTCAGGGCGACGACCGGCAGGTCGCGGGTCAGTTCGTCCTCGGCCAGGCGGGCCTTGACCTCGAAGCCGTCGACGTCGGGCAGATGGATGTCCAGCAGGATGATGTCGGGTCGGAGATCACGCGCCAGGGCCACACCCGCCGCACCCGTCTCGGCGACATGCAGTGACGGTCCGAGCGCGCCCATGACATGGCGCATCAGGGTGATGTTGGCGGCGTTGTCCTCGACGTAGAGGACGGTCAGGGCCGACAAATCGACGGCCTCACTCACCTCATCCATAGAGCCTGAAGCCGCCGGCGACGCGGCCATCGCCACCGGCAGGGTCAGGGTGAAGCTGGAGCCCTCGCCCAGTGTGCTGGCGGCAGTCAGGGTGCCGCCCATGGCCTCGGCCAGACGGCGAGCGACCGCCAGGCCGACGCCGATCGCCGCATGCTCGTCCGGCTGCTGACGATCCGCCCCGGGCATCAGACGGCAGAACGGCTGGAACAGGTCCGCCATCCGCTCCGGTGCAATGCCCGGGCCGTCGTCATGAACCGCCAGGGTCATGCGATCGTCGGCACGGCGCACCTCGATCAAGACGGCTCCGCCGCGCCTGTTGTGGTCGATGGCATTGGACAGCAGGTTGGTGAGGATCTGGCGCAACCGATCCGGATCGGCGGCAAGGGTGTAACCGGGGCTGGCGGCGGGGGCCTGGATGGTGACACCGGCCTCGGTGGCCTGAACCCGCAGAGCCTCGACGACCTGGCGGACAATCAGCAGCGGATCGATCCGGGCTACCGAGACGGCGACGGGTCTCGCCTCGATGTCGGCAAAGTCCAGGATGCGGTCGATCAGGCCCAGCACACGCGATCCCGCGATGCGGATTTCGGCCACGGCCCGTGCCTGCTTATGGGTCAGCGGCTCGTGCTCGGCATTTCGGGTCAACAGGTCGCTGAAGCCGATGACGGCGTTCAGCGGGGTTCGCAGGGCGTGGTTCATGCCTGCCAGGAAGTCGGCGCGGGCGCGGTTGGCGGCGGCCAGGGCCATGGCCTGATCGCCAGCGGCATCCAGAGCCTGGCGAAGCGATCGGGTGCGCTCGGCCACTCGCGATTCCAGCGCATTGTTGATGGCCCGCAGCCGCACCGCCTCGGCCCGGGCCCGCATGGCCAGCCGAACCGCGCCCAGCAGGCCGGTCAGCCCTATGGCCGTCAGAACAAGCAGCAACTCCATCGCCCACCCCTCCGTTCACGCCCGCAACCATGACGCGAATAGATTGAGCGATCGTGAAAATGCGACCTGAGGTGGTGCGTGGTTGGCGCTAGTCTTCGGTCGGGACCGCCTCGACCTTGCGACGCGGGGCACGGCGTTTCGGGGCCGGAGCCTCGGTGGCGGTCTCGTCCGCGGCCTCGACCACAGGCGCGGCAGGGGCCGTGGAGCGGGTCAGGAAACCGGGCAGGGCCGACGGCGCATCATCAGCCTGATCGTCGCGGGCCTGCGGCGCGTCGCGACGGGGGCGACGCTCGGCACGGGCCGGGCGCTCGCCGGCTTCATGGGATTCCGCTGCGGGCGCGGGGGTCGCATCGACGGCTTCGACGGCCTGCCGCTGATCGTCGGAGGCCGTTTCGGCACCGACGCCCTCGCCATCGTTCTCGAAGCGACGACCACCGTTTTCGGCACGGCGACGCTCCCAGCGTTCACGACGGGTTTCGCGACGGCCGCCTTCGCGGGCCTCTCCGGATTGGCCCTCGCCCTCGGCGCGGGGTTCGCGCGGCTCGCGGTCGTCATAGCGATCGGGGCGGTCGTTCCGCTCGGGACGGTCGCGCCATTCGCGGCGGGGCTGGTCGCCGCCCTGGGCCTGGCGTTCGGCCTGGCGCTCTTCGTGTTCGCGCTGACGAGCCTCGGCGGCGGCGACGCGGTCGGCCTCGGCCTTTTCGGCGGCCATGATGGCGGCGGCCTGGGCGCCTGTTTCGTCCTCGAAGTCGATGTCGAAGCCCTGGCCGGCCAGTTCGCGCTGGGCGATCTCGGACACGGGGCGCGACGGCTGAAGCGCGCGCAAGACGCGGAAATAGTGTTCGGCGTGCTGGGTATAGTTCTCGGCCAGAACGCGGTCGCCGCCAGCCGACGCATCGCGCGCCAGCTGCATGTAGCGTTCATAGACGGTCTGGGCATTGCCCCGCACCTTGATGTTCTCGGGCCCTTGCGAGTCCCAGGACCGATTGGGGTTGGTGGCGTTGGCGTGGTTGTTGCCGCCGCCCTGGCCGGGCTTTCTGTTGCGTCCGCGTTGACGCTTCATGCCCTTGAAATCTCTCATCGGAGCTTACCGTGCTTTTCGTGAGGGAGGGCGGGCCTGCAAGATGATGCAGCCTATCGCCGTCCGGGGTCGTCTTCCGTTTCGTGCGGGGCCAATCCCCGCTGACGATGTGATCGGAAATCCGTTGCCGCCCGTGGTGCGCCGGGCGACCGGCCCGACCTTCACATGCCCGGACGCGCGAGACTGGGCCAGAAGCGGTCCAAGGCGTGCGTTTTGGGTGGGAGACAAGAATGATGTAGCGCGGGATCGTGGCGTTTCCAAGGGCTAATCGCAACGGACCTTTCGACCGAAGCTACATCTTCGGAATGGGATTGGTCCGGGGGTCGGGGCCGTTGGTGACGACGCGGTCGCGATCGGACAGGTCCTTGACCACGATGACGTCGGCGAACCCCTGCGCCTCGAACAGGGCCTTGACCTGCGGGCCCTGGTCCCAGCCGATCTCGACCGCGAAGATGCCGCCGGGCTTGAGGATGCGCTGGATCTCGGGGGCCAGGTCCCGGTAGGCCTGAAGCCCGTCGGGGCCGCCGTCTAGGGCCAGGCGGGGGTCGTGATCGCGGACCTCGGGGTCCAGGCCGTCGATGTCGTCCGACGGGATGTAGGGCGGGTTGGAGACGACCAGATCGAAGCTGTGGTCCGCCATGCCCGCCGCCCATTCGGTACGCAGGAAGTCGCAGCGACCATCCAGATCCAGGCTGGCGGCATTGTCGCGAGCGACGGCCAGGGCCTCGAACGAGATGTCGGTGCCGACGCCCCGGGCCCCCGCCCGTTCGGCCAGGGTGGCCAGAAGGATGGCCCCCGAGCCGGTGCCCAGGTCGATCATGGTGAAGGCCTGATGGGGCGCAAACGCCAGCATGACGACGTCCAAGATGGCTTCGGTGTCCGGGCGCGGGCTGAGGACGTCGGGGGTGACGTTCAGCATGATCTTCCAGAAGCCCTTCTTGCCCAGGATGCGCGACACGGGCTCGCGTCTCAGGCGGCGCTCGACATAGCCGTCGAGGGTGGCCTGCTGATCCGGCGTCAGCGCGCGATAGGGATCGGTCAGGATGTCGGCCCGGCCCGCGCCGGTCGCGACCTCCAGCAACAGTCGGGCGTCGATTGAAGGGCTGTCGATCTGGCCGGCCTTCAGCCGCGCCGTCGCGGCCTTCCAGGCGGTGACCAGGGTGGGAGAAGAGGATGTATCGGTCATGACGCTGGCCTTGGCGCGGGTTTGAGGGAATATCAAGCGCAGGGTGCAGGAACGCGCCTGCAGGATGGATCGTTGTGCGCGGGATGACCAGAAAGCCGGACCGATCGACCGCCCATCCCGATGACGGGACAGGTCCGGGACAGGGTCTGGGCGTCTGGCGTCTGCTGGCGTCGGTCGCGGGCGGTCTGGCGGCGGGGGCCGGGGCGGCGCATCTGCTCTATACGCGCGGACACAAGTTCGGTGTGGAACTGCGCCCCGAGCGGCCCGAAATCCTGCCACCCGCCCCGCCGCAGCCGCATGACTTCGATGCCAAGGAGCCCGGTCGGGGGCGGCTGGCCGAACACCCGCATCACATCCCGCGCAAGGGCTGGATCGACATCGCCTGGCGCGTGGCCATGGGCTATTTCGGCGATCGCGTCGGCTTCGTCGCCGGGGGCGTGACCTTCTTCATCCTGCTGTCGCTGTTCCCGACGCTGGCGGCCTTCGTGACCATCTATGGGCTGTTCGCCGATCCGGCGGATGCCTGGGGGCGGCTGAGCTTTCTCTACGCCTTCCTGCCCGCCAATGTGATCCAGTTCCTGGGGGACGAGATGGCGCGGCTGGCGGGTAACTCCAACAGCCAGCTGACCTTCACCCTGGTGTGGACCCTGGCGCTGTCGCTGTGGATCGCCAACAACGGGATCAAGACGCTCTTCTACGGCCTGAACCTAGCCTATCACGAGGTCGAGAAGCGCAACATCGTCACCTACAACCTGCTGTGCATGGCCTTCACCGTGTCCGGCCTGCTGGCCGTCATGATCAGCGCGGGTCTGGTGGTCGGGGTGCCGATCTTTCTGGCCCTGTTCGGACTGGCGGACGAGTGGGCCTATCTGGCTCCGCTTAGGTGGCCGCTGCTGTTCGTCGGCTATGCGGCGGCGCTGACCCTGATCTATCGGACCGGGCCGTGCCGGGCGCGGGCAAGGTGGCGCTGGCTGACACCAGGTGCCGTGTTCGCCGCCGTGCTCAGCGTGGCACTATCATTCGTGTTCAGCTGGTACCTGACCAACTTTGTCCGCACCGATTCGTATGGGCCTCTGGCGGCCATCATGGGCTTCCTGCTGTGGACCTGGCTGTCGGTGCAGATCATCCTGATGGGGGCCAAGGTCAATGCGGAGATCGAGCATCAGACCGCGCTGGACACCACGACGGGCGAGCCCGCGCCCTTGGGCGAGCGGGGAGCGGTCATGGCGGATTCCGTCGGCCCGCGACGGGGCAATCCGGCGGCTCTGGCCTTCACCCTGAAGCATGCCGAGGCGATGGCCGACCGGGTGCTGAAGCGCAAGGTTCGGCGCGATACGGGCGTCGACACCTAGGCAAGGCGTGGCGGGGCCCGTCCGTTCGCGTTTCGTGAACGAACACCCGTGGTCAGTGGCGAAGGCGCGGCGGGCAAACCCGCAAACGGCGTGGCGGCAGCGGACCGTCGGCGGCACGGTCTGGTCATCGAAAGGCCCGGTGGTCGGGTCTCTCCATCGACAGGATGCCCGCCATGATCCGTTTCGCCGCAACCACCGCCTTCGCCCTGATGCTGGCAGCCAGCGCCGCCTCGGCCGAACCCGCCGGTGACACCCTGACCCTGACGTTCGAGACCGGGGCGAACACCGGCACGGTGATGATCTCGCTCTACGATGCCGAGGCGGCCTATTCGGGCGGGGCACCGGTCGCGTCCAAAGCGCTCCCCGCCTCAGGTCCGGTTGTGGCGGTGTTCGAGAACCTGCCCGCCGGTGACTATGCGGTGAAGGCGTTCCACGACGTCAACGGTAATGGCCGGATGGACACCAACCCCTTCGGCATGCCGGTCGAGCCCTATGCCTTTTCCAACAATGCCCGCGGCAACATGGGCCCGGCCGGATGGGATCGCGCGCATTTCGCCGTGAGTGGAGCCACAGCTCAGACGATCGCGATCAAATAGGCCGCGACCTGTCGCCCGTCCCCTTCTCCTCTCTTCCTTTCGAGGTCCGCAATGCTCGCTTCTCGCCGCACCTTCATGATGGGAGCCGCCGCCCTGTCGGCTGCCGTGGTCACGCCGGAGACGGTGCGCGCGATGGCCGCGATGCAGGGCAGTGCCGAGGCGGGGAGTGCCGACTGGGCCCTGGCGACGGCGGACCTGGAGGCGGACGTCGCGCCGCGCGCCCTGAGCCTGGTACGGGGTCGGGCACCTGCGGACCTGATGGGCACCCTGTTCCGCAATGGGCCGGGCAAGTTCCGCAGGGCGGGCGGCAGCGCGACCCACTGGTTCGACGGCGACGGCCTGATGCGCGCCTTCCGCATCGACGGTGGCCAGGCGACACTGCAAGCCCGGTTCGCCGATACGCCCAAGCGACGGTACGAGACTGAGATCGACGCCGTGGTCACCCCGGGCTTCGGCACCGCAGGCGACGCCCGCGCCCGCATCGGCTCCAACGACGACGCCAATGCGGCCAATACGGCGGTGATGACGGCGGGCGACAAGGTCTGGGCCCTGTGGGAAGGGGGCTCACCGCTGGAAATGTCGGGGTCGGACCTGTCGACCGGCGGTTTCGTGACCCTGAGGGACGATCTGAAGGGCATGCCGTTCCAGGCCCATCCCCGTAACGCACCGGACGGCACCATCTGGAACATCGGCATGAACGGCGACAAGGCCGTGGTCTGGCATCTGAACGCCGATCGCAGCCTGCGGGACGCCCAGGTGATCCAGCTGCCGCGCGCCAGCTATATGCACGACTTCACCGCCACGGCGCGGCATCTGATCATCGTCATGCAGCCCTGGGTCTTCGACCGTGCGGGCATGCCCTATGCCAGCCAGTTCGCCTGGCACGCCGACATGGGGACCCAGGTGATGGTGGTGGACAAGGCCGATCTGAGCCGCCGCCGCATCTATGAGCTGCCGACCTTCAGCTTTTTCCATCTGGGCGATGCCTGGGAGCGGGCGGACGGGGCCATCCAGTTCGACCTGGCGGCGGGCAAGGACGTGGCCTTTGCGGTCGAGGGTGCCCGCGTGCTGGTCGAGGGGCGCGGCACGGTGCCGGGCGAGCCGGCCCAGCTGTCGCTCATCACCCTGCACACTGACGGCCGGGCCGAGATGGTCAAGTCGGGCGTGACGGCGGAGTTTCCCAAGGGCGATCCGCGCCGGGCCGGCTTGGAACGCCGCCTGACCGTCCATGTCGCGGGCGAGCGCGGCGGGCGGCCGCTGCCCACCGGACTGGCCGTGCATGACTGGCAGACGGGGCGGTCGGATGCGTTCGAATTCGGCGACGGCCAGATCATGGAGGAGGCGGTCTTCGTGCCCAAGCCGGGGCGCTCAGCCGAGCGCGAGGCCTGGCTGGTCGCGCCGTCGATCAATCTGCGTCGCGGGGTGACGGAACTGCATGTGTTCGAGGCGGCGCATGTCTCTGACGGGCCGGTCTGCACCTGGCGGGCTGAGGTGGCCCTGCCCGCCGGCTTCCACGGATGCTGGGCCTAGTACCAGCCGGCGTCGCGCAGGGCCCTGGCATAGCGGCGACTGACGGGCGCCTCGATGTCGCCCTCCAGCGTCAGGGTGGCGCGGCCGTCGCCCCGGCTGACCCCGCGCACGGCGTCGCGTGCGACCCACCAGCCGCGATGCGTCTGGGCCCCCTCCAGACCTTCCAGCTCGATCAGGGCGTCGGACAGCCGCATCAGGATCAGGTCCGAGCCGCGGTCGGTATGGATGCGCAGATAATGGTCCTCGGACTCGACGGCATGGATGGTCGCGCCCTTCAGCTTCATCGGCAGGCGGTCGGGAAAGCGGGCGGGGGCGGTGCCAATGGGGGCGGCATGGGTATGGACCGGCTTGCGCTGGAGGAAGATGTTCAAGGCGCTGAGCACCGCCGTGACCAGGGTCACCGGAAACAGAAACAGCGGCAGGTCGGCGATATCGATCGAACGCGCGCCCGAGAACATCAGGGCCGTCGCGGCCCAGACCATGACCGACAGCGGGCCTGAGATCACCAGGGTCAGCACCAGCACGCCCAGCCAGGGACGCGAGTCCAGGTCGACGAACCGCTCGACTCCGCGTGAGCACACATGCCCCCACACCGATCCGATCAGCATGACGATCAGCCAGTAGATCAGACGGATCGTCATCGGCGCATCGTCCATGCCGAACGCCCCGGTCAGGGCCAAAACGACCCCGGCCGCCAGGGCCACGCCGATGCCGCGCATCAGACGCTTGTCGATGGCGATGCGCACGACATCGTGCGTCGCGGACGTCTCGGCCATGCTGTAAGGAGCTCCCCGCAACTGTCCGCCCCTTGAGACCACGAAACGGAGCCGGGATGAAGACGCTATCGATGGCCGTGGCCGCCCTCCTGTTCGGTGCGGGTGCCGCGACGGCCGGCGACCTGACCCTGTCGCTGACGACGCAGGCCTCGGGCGGCAAGATCGCCATCGCCCTGTATCGCGACGCCGAGAGCCTGAGGCGTAACGCCGGAGCGGTGCGCACCGTCATGGTGGATCGCACGGGGCCGGTGACGACCACGACCCTGACGGACCTGGAGCCCGGGCGCTATGTCGTGGCGGTCTTCCATGACACCGACGGAAACGGACGGCTGTCGACCTGGCCCGTCGGCCTGCCCAAGGAGGCCTACGGCTTTTCGCGCAATGCGAGGGGGCGGTTCGGGCCGCCGTCGTTCGATGCCGCCGCCTTCGACCTGCCGGCGACGGGCGCGCGGCAGTCGATCACGCTTCGCTAGGGGTGCAGACCGCGCGAAATCCGGCCGCCGCGAACCGCACCATATAGTCGGACGCCGTCTCCAGATCGCCGGAGCGACACAGACCGTTGGACAGCCGATCCAGCCGCCCGGTCTCACCCAGCGTCAGGGTCAGGGCGCCCGACAGGTTGTGCCAGGCCCAGTACAGATCGACCTCTCGCGCGCCCGGCAGGACCTTTCGGATCAGTTCGATCAGACGATGGATCGCCGGGTCGAAATAGCGAGCCATGGTCTCGCCCCCGAAGGCCGGATTGGCATTGGTCTGGGCCACCAGGGCCGAATAGTGCTTCCACCCCGGTCCGCCCTTCAAGGACCACTGGAACGGCGGGCGCAGGAAGGCCTCGAGCAATCCCTCCAGCGTCATCGTGCCGGCGTTCTCGGTCGCATAGCGGTTGATGGCGTCGACCCGCTCATTGTTCCAGACCTCGGCCCGGCGCAGGAATACGGCGTCGAACAGGCCGCGCTTGGCCGTGAAATAATAGTGGATCAGGGCGGTATCCACGCCCGCCTCGCGCGCCACCTCGCGGATGGTGACGCCATAGAAGCCGTGTTTGGAAAACAGATCCTCGGCCGCGTCCAGGATCAGATCGCGCGTGTCGGCAAGGCCAGCCTCCGACGCCTTGCGGGGGCGGCCGCGCCGGGCAGGCGCGGCACTGGCATCGGAAGCGGATTTGGCGACGGACCGGGTCATGACGGCAAGGCTTAGGCCTCATCCGCCGGTCATGGCAACGGGGCCACAGTCGGGCGCGCACATGACCCAGGGTAAGCGCCACCGTTTGACAGCGGGCGGAAACCGGTTACGTTCACCGAAAATCATTGAACGCTGAATAAATAAGCGTCCGGGACGAAACATCAGGATTGGGGCTCATCATGAATCGCTACGTAAAGACCGCACTGCTGGCCGGTGCCGCATGGACTGCATTGTCGGGGCTGGCCCTGGCACAGGAGGCACCCGTCGCGACGGCTCCGCAGGACCAGGCGGCGGGTCTGGAAGACATCGTCGTCACCGCGCGGCGCACCAGTGAATCGCTGCAACGCACGCCGCTGGCCGTCTCGGCCTTCTCGGGCGAGACGCTGGAGCGGACGGGCGCGACCCAGGTCACCGACCTGCAGGGCTCGGTGCCCAACCTGAACCTCGTGCAAGGCCGTGGCTCGTCGAACGCCACCAACATCTATATCCGCGGTATCGGCCAGCCCGACGCCCTGCAGACCTTCGACCCTGCGGTCGGCGTCTATGTCGACGACGTCTACTACAGCCGCATTCGCGGGACGCAGTTCGACCTGCTGGACCTGGAGCGGATCGAGGTTCTGCGGGGGCCGCAGGGCACGCTGTACGGCAAGAACACCATCGGTGGCGCGCTGCGTCTGGTGTCGCGCCGGCCGGGGCAGACCTTCCGCGCGCGCGGCTCGGTCGCCTACGGCAGCTATGACATGATCGACGTTCAGGGTGCCGTCTCCGGCCCGATCGGCGATACGCTGGCCTTCGGCATTTCGGCCTTGCACTCAGAGCGCGGCGGCTATGTCTCCAACCCGGTCACGGGCGAGGAATACAACGACAAGAACACCCAGGCCGTGCGTGCCACCCTGGCCTGGGACCCGATGTCCAACCTGCGGGTCGATCTGACGGCGGACTATTCGACGGACGATGCGGGCCTGACGGTCGGCCAGAACACCAACAATCTGGTGGGCTCCAGCGGCCAGACCATCGTGACTGTGCCCTCGCCCCTGCCTCGCTATCAGTTCCAGACGGTGGTCGATCCGACCCTGCCCAATGAGACACGCCTGGAATCGCGCGGTATCGCCCTGAACGTCGGCTACGACTTCAGCGACGCCCTGACCCTGAAGTCGATCACGGCCTATCGTCGGCTGAACACCGACGACTACATCGATTTCGACGCGACGCCGCGCGAGGTGTCCAGCGCCCTGGTCGCCGTGGATCAGGACCAGTTCAGCCAGGAACTGCAGCTGACCTACGATTCCGGTCCGCTGACCGCCGTCGGTGGCCTGTATTACCTGCGCGAAAACATCGATTCGCATCAGGAGGCCTATGCCGACGACCTGCTGGGGCCGCTGTTCCTGAACTCCGGCTTCCTGCGTACCGTCGATGACACCCTGGAGACGACCTCCAAGGCCGCCTACGGCAATGTCAGCTATGCCCTGACCGATGCCCTGCGGATTTCGGGCGGCATCCGCTACACGGAAGAGGACAAGGACTATCGTCGCACGACGTCGACCTTCTTCAGCGCCCTGCCCGCCTTCAATGCGACCTTCCCGTTCGCGCCGCCGGAAGCCAGCTTTGAAGACACCTCCTACATGGCGTCGATCGACTATCAGCTGACCGATCAGGTCATGCTGTACGGCCGCTTCTCGCAAGGCTTCAAGTCGGGCGGCTACAACGGCCGGGCCAACTCGGCGGCCGAGGCGACGCGCTACGATCCGGAAACGGCCGACAGCTACGAGATCGGCTTCAAGGCCACGGGCTATGACAGCCGTCTGCGCCTGAACGTGGCGGCCTTCACAACCGAGTACAAGGATTTCCAGGCCCGCGTGTCGGGCCTGGACATCGACCCGATCACCGAACTGCCGGCCCCCGTGCTGAGCGTCATCAACGCCGGAGCCCTGAACATCTCGGGTCTCGAGATCGAGGGCACCTTCGCCATCACGCCGAACCTGACGTTCGACACCCAGATCGGCCTGCTGGACGCCGAGTATGACGAGTTCGCCGACGCCCGCTTCACGGCCTTCGGCGGCAGCCGCGCCTTCCAGGAACCGGCCTTCTCGCCGCGCGTCACCGCCCGCTATGGCCTGCAATATGTCGCCGAGGTTCCGAACGGCGGCGGCGAGGTCACCTTTGGTGGTGTCGCCAAATACCGCAGCCGCATGGCCCTGGCCGTCGACAACACCCCGGTGAACAGCGCGGTCGAACTGCCCGGCATGTTCCAGGACGACTACTGGCTGTTCGACGCCCGCGTGGCCTGGACCGACGTCTCGGGCCGCTACACGGTCGGCGTCTATGGCCAGAACATCCTGAACGAGGTCTACCGGACAGACGCGCAGGAGTTCTCGTCCGTCGGCAACATCCGCACCGCCTACTACGGTGCGCCCCAGACGGTGATGATCAAGCTGTCGGCCCGCTACTAGGGTCCGGCTTTTCCGATCAGGGCGGCGGTTCGAAAGGGCCGCCGCCCTTTTTCGTTGCGGTGGCCAACGGTGCCGCTACGGTTCGATCAAGAACAAGAAGACATCGAAGGAAACGCCATGAGCACCACGGACGTCGCCGCCGCATCTCCCGGGACGCCAGAGGCCCCGGTGCCCTCGACCGGCTATCGCTTCTATGTGCTGGCGATCCTGATCCTGGTCTACATGCTGAACTTCGTGGATCGCCAGATCATCGGCATCCTGGCCGCGCCGCTGAAGGCGCATTTCAACATGTCGGACAGCCAATTCGGCTTGCTGGGCGGTATCGCCTTCGCCTCGGTCTATTCGACCCTGGCCATTCCGCTGGCCTGGCTGGCCGATCGCTACAGCCGGGTGTGGATCATGACCGGGGCGCTGGCGGTGTGGAGCGGTTTCACGGCCCTGTGCGGCGTGGCCGGATCGTTCGGCCAGCTGTTCCTCTATCGCATGGGCGTGGGTGTCGGCGAGGCGGGCGGCGTGGCCCCGGCCTATTCGCTGGTCGCCGACTATTTCCCGCCGCATCAGAGGGCGCGGGCGCTCGCCGCCTTCGCCTTCGGAATCCCGCTGGGCACGGCGGCAGGGACGTTGGTCGGCGGTCTGCTGGCCGCGGCCTATGGCTGGCAGACGGCCTTCATCGTCGTCGGCCTGCTGGGCCTGCTGGTCGCGCCGCTGTTGCGCATGACGGTCAAGGACCCGCCGCGCGGGGGGCAGGACGCGGCGCGGATCGCACCTCCGCCGCCCGTCGCCCCCGCTCGCCCCGGAGCGCTGCATGGCACATCGCGGGTCGGGACTATCACCGCCATCGTCATGATGGTCGTGGCCGCCATCGCCGCCGCCACCGGCCTGGTCCAGGCGATCAGCGCCGGAGCGGTCTCCGCAGGCCTGACCGCCGGATTCGGGGCTCTGCTGGCCGGGGTGATCGGCATTTCCCTGTTTATCGCACGCGCCACGGCCTCGGTCGTCGTGCCCAAGAAGAGCTTCTGGCTGCTGGCGCTGGGGGCGGCATCCTCCTCGGTCTGCGGTTATGGCATCGCGGGCTGGCTGCCGCTGTTCTTCATCCGCAGCTTCGAGATGACGCTGACGGAGGTGTCCTGGTACTATTCCGGCATCGCCCTGATCGGCGGCATTGCGGGCATCTGGGGCGGTGGGATGATCGCCGACAAGCTGGCCAAGCGCGGCAAGGGCGCCTATCCGCTGGTGCCCGCCATCGCCTTTCTGATCTCGGCCCCGTGCTTCATCCTGGCGATGAATTCGGCCTGGGTGATCGAACAGGTCATGCCGGGGGCGGACAAGGCCTGGGGCCTGACCATGGCCTTCCTGATCTTCCTGATCCCGACGGGGCTGAACCTGTCCTGGCTGGGGCCGATCACGGCCTCGGTCCAGCATCTGGTGCCACCGGCCATGCGCACCACCGCCTCGGCCCTGTTCCTGCTGCTCAACAACCTTCTGGGGATCGCGGTCGGCTTCTTCTATTTCGGCTGGATGAGCGATCTTCTGGCACCGCGCTTCGGTGACGAAAGCCTGCGCTGGGCCATCTACACCGGCATGGGCTTCTATGTGCTGGCGTCCATCCTGCTGATCGGCGCGTCGCGGACGCTGAAGAAGGACTGGGTGGACTAAGGCCCAAGGTGTTCTCCCTTCCCCTCGGGGGAGGGTGGTCGAAGCGGAGCGAAGACCGGGTGGGGAGGACCAGGGCAAACCATGCTCCGACTGCGTCCTTGTCGCCGAGCCCTCCCCACCCGCTCGCTGCGCGAGCCCCCTCCCCCGCAGGGGGAGGGAGACGGTTGCGCCGGTCGAGGCCCCACGCCTATAAGCGCCGCAACTCTCCTCCCCAGTCCGGCGGTCTCCCATGAACATTCACGAATATCAGGCCAAGCAGGTTCTCAAGGGCTTTGGCGCGCCGGTCGCGGCGGGCGTGGCCGTGACCTCGGTCGATGAGGTCGAGGCGGCGGCGAAGTCCCTGCCGGGTCCCCTGTATGTCGTGAAGTCCCAGATCCACGCCGGTGGGCGCGGCAAGGGCAAGTTCAAGGAACTGGGCCCCGACGCCAAGGGCGGCGTGCGCCTGGCCTTCTCGGTCGAGGAAGCCGTGTCCCATGCGAAGGAAATGCTGGGGAACACCCTGGTCACCGCCCAGACCGGCGACGCGGGGAAACAGGTCAACCGCCTCTACATCGAGGACGGTGCCGACATCGAGCGCGAGCTGTACTGTTCGCTGCTGGTCGATCGCGAGCATGGCCGCGTGGCCTTTGTCGTCTCGACCGAGGGCGGCATGGACATCGAGGCCGTCGCCCATGACACGCCCGAAAAGATCCAGACCGTGGTCATCGACCCGGAAACCGGCGTGACCGAGGCCGACGTCGCCACCATCAACGCCGCCTATGGCTTGACCGGCGATGCGGCCGAGGACGGCAAGCGCCTGTTCCCCATCCTGTACAAGGCCTTCGTCGAGACCGACATGGCGATGCTGGAGGTAAACCCGCTGATCGTCATGAAGGACGGCCACCTGCGCGTGCTGGACGCCAAGGTCAGCTTCGACGGCAACGCCCTGTTCCGCCACGAGGACATCAAGGCCCTGCGCGACGAGACCGAGGAAGACGCCAAGGAGATCGAGGCGTCCGAGTGGGACCTGGCCTATGTCGCCCTGGACGGCAACATCGGCTGCATGGTCAACGGCGCAGGCCTGGCCATGGCGACGATGGACATCATCAAGCTGTACGGCAAGGAGCCGGCCAACTTCTGCGACGTCGGCGGCGGCGCCGGCAAGGAGAAGGTCGCGGCGGCCTTCAAGATCATCACCGCCGACCCGGCCGTCCAGGGCATCCTGGTCAACATCTTCGGCGGCATCATGAAGTGCGACGTCATCGCCGAGGGCGTGGTCGCGGCCGTCAAGGAAGTGGGCCTGAAGGTGCCGCTGGTCGTCCGCCTGGAAGGCACCAATGTCGAGCTGGGCAAGAAGATCCTGAACGAGAGCGGCCTGGCGATCACCTCCGCTGACGACCTCGACGACGCGGCACAGAAGATCGTGGCGGCAGTCGGCTGATGTTCGCCAGCCTGCGCCGAGCGGTCCTCTTCGGGCTTGCCCTTTCGGCGTCGTCCGCAACGGCGCTGGCTCAGGATCAGGCCGCGCCGGCACCGACCGACCTGATCGCGGCGCTTGACGGCATTTGCGTCGCGGCCCAGGGCGACCGGGGGCAGGTGTCTAGCCTGGCCCAGGCGCAGGGCTTTGCACCCGTGCCGGAAAGCATGGTGCCACGCATGCGCAACAGCTCGGATCGCGCAGGCTTCATGCGCACCAATGCCACGGATGTCAGCCTGGTGATGGTCGGGACCATGACGCGGCGCCTCGGTGGGGAGACGGTGGTGATGGAGTTCTGTGGCGTCAGCGCCCAGCCGGCCGACCACAGCGCGGTGGATGCCCGCCTGCGCCAGGTCATGGGTTTTGCGCCCGTTCGTGGCATGGGGCTGGAGGCCTACGCCTGGCTTCAGACGCCGGAAGGCCGCGCACCGTCACGCAGCCTGAGCGACGCCCAGTTCCTCGATATGGCCGGTACAGGGCAGATGCGCCTGATCGCCCTGGATCGGACAGGTCGAGGCTCGACCTTGCTCTACATCCTGCCGCGCATCGACTAGAGCGCCGCGCACGGATTGTGCGCTCGACGTAACCCGGCAGATTATTGCCGTGACCGAAACCTGACCCTCGCCATCGACGACGACCTGCTGGACATGGTGGGGGTGCTGACGGCTATGACGTGACCAGGCGTCAATGCAGCGAGATGCGTTTCGCCTTGCGTTGACGTAGCGCCGTCTGCAATCCCTGATATCCAGGCATTATCGCTGACGACAGACGTCAGCTGGAGGGGGTTTCATGGTTCGATTTCTGGCGGCTTCGGTCGCGGCTCTGTCACTGATGGCCACGTCGGCGGTAGCGCAGGAGCAGTCAGCCCTTTTCGGCCACTTCAAAACGCTATGCGGCGAAGGTCAAGGAGACGGGGCGCGCGCACTCACCATGGGCCGTTCGGCAGGCTGGGCCGAGATACCGGGAGATGCTTTTGCTGGCGACCCAGACAGCCCTTTTGACACCGTAACGGTCCTGATGAACGCGGAGGACGACGGGGCGATCAGTCTGCTGATGGTGGGAACCGCGACCCAGTCCTTTGAGGAAGCAGGCCTGGCCATGAATGTCTGTGCCGTGATGGGCGGAAATTTTGAAACGAAGGCACCGCTTACCCCTGATCCTCGCCCCCTGCTGCGTCAGTGGGTCGGCATGGACATGCATCGCGCACTCACGCAGGACGGAATGGCAGGCTACGCCTTCAGCCAGCAGGGCGGGGTGCGCACGCCTGTGCGCCCATCCGATGCGGCCGTGGCGCAATCGGCCTATCTGGGCAACCTGCACATGATCTTGATCAATGATGAGAGCGACGAGTTCGATGGCGGGACGATGATGATGTATATGCGTCCCAAGCAATAGGATTGTCCACGGATTGTGTGCTCCACATAACCCGTGTAGATTTGGGGCGTGACCCGAAACCTCACCCTCGCCATCGACGACGACCTGCTGGACAAGGTGCGGGTGCTGGCGGCCATGAAGCGGACCAGCGTCAACGAGATGGTGCGCGGGTTCCTAGCCCGGATCGTCGAGCAGGAAGTCGAGCACGACGAGGCGACCGAGGCGCTGCTGAAGCTGGCGCGCGAGAGCAAGGGCCGCATGGGCGATTGGCGACCTGGCCCCCGGGAAGAAATTTACAGCGGGGATCCTCGGTTTGATCGCGAATACTGAGGTCTTCCTTGACACCAACATTCTGATCTACGCCGCGCTAGGCTCGGTCGATGAGCCCGTGAAATACGAGCGGGCGGTCGAACTGCTGACGACGCGGTTCGGTACGTCGGGGCAGGTGCTGGCCGAATTCTATGTCAATGCCCAGCGCAAGGGCTCCGTCCCCCTAACTGCCGATGAAGCAAGGGAGTGGGTCATGCGGTTGTCGAAGAAGGCATTTCAGCCAGTCGATTTTACTGTCGTGCGCGCCGGCATCGATCACGCCCGCCGCTATCAGCTGTCCTATTGGGACGGGGCCATCATCGCCGCCGCTGAGCGGCTGGGGGCCAAGACCGTCTATTCCGAAGATCTGAATCACGGCCAGACCTATGGGTCCGTCCGCGTCGTAAACCCCTTCCTCCCCGCCTGAAGCACAGAAGAGCGAGCCGCCATGTCCATCCTCGTCGACAAGAACACTAAGATTATCGTCCAGGGCCTGACCGGCAAGACGGGTGGTTTCCATACCGAACAGGCGCTGGCCTATCACGGCACCCAGATGGTTGGCGGCGTGCACCCGACCAAGGGCGGCCAGACCTGGACGGGCAGCCACGGCGAAACCTTGCCGATCTATGCCTCGGTCGCTGAAGCCAAGGACGCGATCGGTGCCGACGCCTCGGTCATCTATGTGCCGCCGTCGGGCGCGGCCGACGCCATCATCGAGGCCATCGAGGCCGAGATCCCCTTCATCACCTGCATCACCGAGGGCATTCCGGTGATGGACATGGTCAAGGTCAAGCGCCGCCTCGAGAACTCCAAGTCGCGCCTGCTGGGCCCCAACTGCCCCGGCATCCTGACGCCCAACGAGTGCAAGATCGGCATCATGCCGGGCAGCATCTTCTCCAAGGGCAATGTCGGCATCGTCTCGCGGTCCGGCACCCTGACCTATGAGGCGGTGTTCCAGACCACCAACGAGGGCCTGGGCCAGACCACGGCCGTCGGCATCGGCGGCGACCCGGTCAAGGGCACCGAATTCATCGACGTGCTGGAACTGTTCCTGGCCGATCCGGAGACCCACTCCATCATCATGATCGGCGAAATCGGTGGCGGGGCCGAGGAAGACGCCGCCCAGTTCCTGATCGACGAAGCGAAGAAGGGCCGCTCCAAGCCCATGGCCGGCTTCATCGCGGGCCGCACGGCCCCGGCTGGTCGCACCATGGGCCACGCCGGTGCCATCGTTTCGGGCGGCAAGGGCGATGCTGAGAGCAAGATCGCGGCCATGGAGGCGGCGGGCATCCGCGTCTCGCCGTCGCCCGCCCGCCTGGGCAAGACGCTGGTGGAAGTGCTGAAGGGCTGAACGGCCAGTCCGGTTCATCTGAGGACGCCCTCGACCAAGGTCGGGGGCGTTTTTCTTTGGGGCTGCGACCAAATTCATGCCGGTTTGCCCCCATTCGGTCATGACCCGTCAGGAAACAGCGCCTATATGCAGTGCGCTGGCTTCACGCGGTTGTGACCGTGGGGCCCGAAGGGACGACGAGACGAAC
>NZ_JAEMRO010000078.1 GCF_016463295.1 Brevundimonas sp. | reverse complement strand
CCGACGGCCAGCAGTGTGCGGAAGCCCAGTTTCTCGAGCTCCTTCTCGCCCAGGATCTCGACCTCGAGACCCAGCTTTTCCAGACCCTTGACCCGTTTGGCGAACTCGGCCGGATAAAGGATGTTGGCGGGCTCGGCGACCAGATCGCGCGCGAACTCGACGGCCTCGGCCACCGGCGACAGGGCGTCATAGGCGGCCTGGGCGGCGGCGACATCGGCGGCCACGACGCGGATCGTCTCGATCGACGGCGTCTTGGCGGGCTTCAGCGTCGTGCGGTATTTCAGGAAACGATAGGCCGCCAGACGGGCGGCAAAGGCTGCGCGGCCGGCTTGCGCAGCAGTCAGATAATAGGCATCGATCGTCAGCGACGTCGCGCCCGACAGTTTGACCGCGTGATAGGCGGCACCCGCTGCGGCTTCCAGCGCCAGATCGTCGAACTTGTCAGCCTCGCCCGCGCCGGTCAGCACGATGGATGCGGCATCGACGCCAGCGGGTGCAGCCACGACCAGGGTGCTATTGGTCGCGCCGGTAAAGCGGCTGTGGGTCATCGCCTTCGTCAGACTGCCACTGGTCGCCGTGTCCAGATGGGTGCCCATGCCGACGAAGGCGCGGCCCTCGTGGACCAGAACAGCCAGAACCTCGGCGGCCTCGGCGGATGTGACGAATTCGATCTTCATAGACAACTCCCGCCGGGTAATACGCCCTCGGCTGGCGATGGGTAGGACAAAGGACGCCACCGGTTTCGCCGGGGCATCGCGGTGTGTATTAGATGCGCTTCACAGCCGCCACCCGCAACCGGGCGATTTCCACCGTTCATGACGCTGATTCAGAGATATCTCTTTCGCCAGATCGGCCGTCCCGTGGCGGCGGCATGCGCGGCCCTGGCCGGGATCGGCATTCTGAGCCAGAGCCTGGATCAGCTGGAGATCATCGTCGAACGTGGCCAGAGCGTCTGGGTCATGCTGAAGCTGACCCTTCTGGCCGTGCCTCAGCTGCTGGCGGTGATCCTGCCCATCGGCCTGTTCGTCGGTGCCCTGATTGCCCTCACCCGGCTGCAACGCGAGCAGGAGCTGACGGCGGTCTTCGCCTCGGGGGTGACGCGCTGGGCGGCGATTCGCCCCGCCATCCGTCTGGCGGCGATCGTGGCAGTGCTGACGCTCCTGATCACCACCATCGTCCAGCCCTGGGCCCAGCGCACGGCGCGCGCCGAGGCCTTCGCCATCCGCTCCGACATCGCCGCCCTGCTGGTCGAGGAAGGCGAGTTCGTCGAAGGGCCCGACGGCCTGACCGTCTATGTGCAGCAGATCGAGCAGAGCGGTCTGCTGAAAAACCTCTTCATCTACCTGCCCGACGGCGACGACGCGACGACCTGGGATGCGGCCGAGGCGCGGTTCGAACGCATCGACGGCGCACCGATGCTGACCATGCTGAACGGCTCGACCACGCGCTACTCCAGCCGGGGCGTGCTGACCTATGGCTCGTTCGACCGGAACGTCTTTGACCTGTCGCCCTACATCGACGCGACCGAACGCCCCCGGTTCAAGCCGACCGATCTGTATCTGACCCAGCTGTTCGACCCTGCCCCTCAGGATGTCGGCACCGTCGGATCGCGCGGTGAGCTGACGGCGGAGGGGCATGCCCGGCTCTCCGCCCCGCTCTACGCCTTCATGGCCATGGCCATGGCGCTGGCCGCGATCATGGGCGGGCAGTTCAGCCGCACCGGCTATTCCCTGCGCATCGCCAAGGCGGCGGCCGCCTTTCTCGTCGTGCGTGTGGTCGGCTACGGCATCGTGGCCGGCAGCGCCTGGAACGGCTGGCTGAATATCCTGCAGTATCTGTTGCCGATCATAGCCACCGCCATCGCCCTGCGCCTGCTGTTCCGCGCCCTGAAGCCGCGCCGCAGCCGCCGCGTGAAACGCGCTCTGAAGGTTCAGACCGCATGACCCGCCCCAACTTGGCCGCGCCCCTGTTCCGCCTGGGCCGGATCGAACGCTATGTGCTGGTTCAGCAGGCGCGGTCACTCGCCGTGGCCCTCGGCATCATCGCCGCCCTGATCATGCTGATCGACTTCGTGGAGATTTCGCGCGGCGTCGGCTCGGACGTCGATCTTTCCGCCGTACGCATCCTGGGGCTGATGCTCTTGAAGTCGCCGCAGGTGATCGTGCAGCTCCTGCCCTTCGTCTTCCTGTTCGGGACGCTGGCGGCCTATGTCGGGCTGAACCGGCGCAGCGAGCTGATCGCCATGCGTGCGGCCGGACTGTCGGCCTGGCGGTTCGTGCTACCCGCAGCGGGCGCGGCCTTGCTCTTCGGCGTGCTGACCGTGACGGTGCTGGGCCCCATGTCGGCGTCGGCGGACGGCCTGTTCCAGCGCGAGCGGGCACGCCTGTCGGGCTCGGTCGCCGGAGCCGACAGCAATCAGGCCGTCTGGATCCGCGAAGGCGATGACACCCGCCAGATGGTCATCCGCGCCGCGCGTCAGGATCGTGCCAGCGCCCGACTGCTGGACGTCACCTTCTTCATCTACACCGCCGATGCGGACGGCCTGCGCCAGTTCTCCGAACGGATCGATGCCCAGTCCGCGGCCCTGGCCCAGGGCCGCTGGCGCCTGACCGATGCCCTGGGCGCACAGGCCGGCCAGCGCGCGGTGCGCTATGCCACCCTCGACCTGCCGTCCAGCCTGGCCGACGACGAGGCGTTCGAACGGTTCGCCCGCCCGCAATCCACACCCTTCTGGTCCCTGCCCGGCCAGATCGCGCGCATCGAGGCGGCAGGCTTTTCGTCCACAGCCTATCGTTTGAGACTGGACCAGCTCCTGGCCACGCCACTGATGTTCGCCGCCATGTCCATCCTGGCCGCCGCCTTCTCTCTGCGCCTGATGCGGCTGGGCGATCTGGCCAAGATGAGTACGGCGGCCGTCGTGCTGGGGTTCGGCTTCTTCTTCGTCAATCAGGCGGCGTCGGCCTTTGGCTCGGCAGAGGTAATCCCCCCTTGGCTGGCGGCCTGGCTGCCGCCCCTGATGACGGCGCTCGCGGCCTTCACCTTGCTGTTCTATACCGAAGACGGCTAAGCGACCTGTTCGCCCGCGCCTTCCGTTTTCCCACCGATCCGAGTGACCCTGTATGCTGCGTAAGCGCCCTGCGCCCGAAACGGTCGGTTTGCGTCTGCGGCTGATGGCCGGTGCCGCCGTCCTGGCCATGGGTGCGACCGCGCTGCCGGCCATGGCCCAGGATACGGCGCCCGCGCAACCGGGGCCCGACGGCCTGATCGAGGGGGCCGCCTATATCGACGCCGATGCCGTCACCCGCGAGGGCGATATCGTCTCGGCGGTAGGAACGCTCGACCGCCGCGCGCTCGGACGCTTCAGCGGCAGCACCCTGCGCGCCCGCCAGTTCAACTACGATCTGGGTCTGGGCGTCGCCTCCGCCGACGGCCAGGTCGAACTGACCGATGACGAGGGCAACACCGTCTTCGCCAGCTATCTGGAAACCGACTCCGATCTGAGGGCCGGCGTGGCCGTGGACTTCGCCACCCGGTTCGCCACCGGCGCCAGCCTGATGGCAGCGACGGCCGTGAGACGCAGCGAGAACGCCAATCAGCTGAACTACGCCATCTTCACGCCCTGCCCCATCTGCGATGCCGAGGGCAATCCCAAGGAACCCAGCCTTTCGATCCAGGCCGAGACCGTGGTGCAGGATGAAGGTCTGCGCGCCATCCTGTACCGCAACGCCGTGTTCCGCGTCGGCGGCGTGCCGGTCTTCTACCTGCCCTATTTCGCCCATCCCGATCCGACGGTCGAGCGTGCCTCGGGCTTTCTGGTCCCGATCCCCAGCTATGACGAAGGGCGCGGCATCAGCCTGGAGGTCCCCTATCTTCAGGTCGTCTCGCCGTCCGAAGACTGGCTGATCAGCCCCCAGTTCAATACCCGCGTGGCCCCGTTCCTGAACCTGCAGTGGCGGCGTCGATTCGAGACGGGCACCGTCGTCGTACGAGCCGGCGGCACCTATGAGCGCAATTTCGGCGACTTCGATCTGGACGGCGACGGCCGGGCCGAAAGCAACGTCGATTTCGGCGACCGCACCGCCCGCAGCTATCTGCTGGCGCACGGCCTGTTCGATCCGGCCGGACCATGGCGCGCCGGTTTCACGGCCGAGCGGACGTCGGACAAGACCCTGTTCGATCGCTATGACATCCGCTCGCCCTATCAGGACAACGGCCTGTACTACGGCGACGAACGCCGCCTGATCAGCCAGCTGTATCTGGAGCACCAGACCCCGCGCTCCTACGTCTCCGTCGCGGCCTTCACGATTCAGAGCCTCCGTGTCGCCGAGTTCGATCCGGTCACGCCTGCACTGAACGTCTTCGAGACGGACGGCTCCCTGCCGATCGTCGCGCCGCTGATCGAAGCCCGCTGGGAGCCCGAGGGACCGGTCTTCGGCGGGCGTCTGAGACTCAAGGGCTCGGCAGTGTCCCTGTAT
The DNA here is from genome assembly GCF_016463295.1 of Brevundimonas sp. Taxonomy (GTDB): domain Bacteria; phylum Pseudomonadota; class Alphaproteobacteria; order Caulobacterales; family Caulobacteraceae; genus Brevundimonas. Next base: position 5,565 of record NZ_JAEMRO010000078.1, on the reverse strand, counting down.
CGCGACGACTATGTAGGCGGCCCGGTCCTGCGGCCCGAGATCATCCCCACCGGCTCGACCCTGGGCCTTCCGGGCGTGGACAGCCGCCGCGTCTCGGGACAGGTGGAATGGCGGCGCACGCTCATTTCCCCCATGGGCATCCGGTGGGAGCCCTTCGTCGACCTTCGGGCCGACATCTATTCCGTCGGCGACCTGCCGCCGATGATGGGGCTGGAGGAAGAGGCCATCACCCGCGGTCGCGCGACGGCCGGTGTCGATGTCAGCTATCCCCTGATCCGCCAGATGGGGCCCGGTGCCGACCTGATCCTGGAGCCGATGGCACAGCTGTCGATCTCGTCCGATCCCGACCTCGATCCCCGCGTGCCGATTGAGGACAGTCAGGCCGTCGAACTGGACGAAAGCTCGCTGTTCCGCATCGACCGCTTCCCCGGCTACGATCTCTACGAAGGTGGCGCGCGTTTCACGGCCGGAGCCCGGGCCACAATGCGCTGGGACAACGGTCGTCAGGCCAGCCTGTTCGTCGGGCGCAGCATCCGCGACGCCCAGGAAAATGCCTATCTCGCTCCTCTGCCTGACGATCCCGCCCGTCTGTACGACCCCTCCGGCCTCGGCTCGGACACCTCCGACTGGGTCGTGCAGGGCAGTTTCTCGCCTTCGGATCGCATCCGCGGCTGGGGTCACGCCACCATCGATTCCGCCGGAGAAATTCGTCGTGCCGAGGCGGCCGTCGACGGGCGCTGGGGCCGTCGCAACCTGGCCAGCGTCAGCTATATCATCGACCGTTCGAACCCGCTGGACGGGCCGAACAACCGCAACTACGAGTTCGTGCAGCTGACGGGCCAGCAGTTCGTCTATGGAAACTGGGGCGTCGCCGTCACAGGCATCGCGGACCTTGAACGCGATCTGATCACCCGCTCCGAAGTCGGGCTGCTGTTCGACGACGACTGTTACCGGTTCGAACTAGGGTGGCGCCGGGACAACACGCGCGTCAGACCGACCGGCCCGTCCGAGGGCGTCTATGTGCGCCTAAACCTCGCCACTTTCGGCGGTACAGGGTATTGATCAAGCGAATGGCGCTGAACGCCGCGCGACTCGGGGATATGCGAGACGCGATTTCCGGGCCGATCCGGGATCAGCGCCGCCACAGGAATCAGGACTGACATGCGTTTCGAGCGTTCCATCACAGGCCTGGCGGTCGCCGCCCTGCTGTCCAGCACCGCCCTGGCCCAGACGGCCCCGCAGACGCCGGGACCCGCGGCCGCCGGCGTGCCGAATCCGGCCGGACCTGCCACGCCGACGGCCGCGCCTGCCCCTCAGTTCCAGCTGGCCGACGGCGTCCTGGCCACGGTCAACGACAGCGTCATCACCGGCTTCGACCTGCGCCAGCGCATGCTGCTGCTGATCGCCCAGACCCAGGTCCAGCCCACGCCGGAAAACCTGCCGGCCATTCGCCAGCAGGCGCTGAACCTCATCATCGACGAGCGCCTGCAGAACCAGGAACTGGACCGCTATCCAGACATCAAGGCGACCGATGCCGAGGTCGAGGAAGAACTGACCGCCCTGGCATCCGAGGTCGGCGCGACCGCCGAAGCCTATGCCCAGTCGCTGGCTCAGTTCGGCATCCGTCCGTCGACGCTGCGCGAACAGCTCCGCACCCAGATCGGCTGGCAGCGGCTGGTCGGCGGTCGGTTCCAGAGCCGCGCTCGCGTCAGCCAGGGGGCCGTTGAGGCTGCGCTGCGACAGGCGACCGAAGCCGCCCTGAAGAAGCAGTATCTGATCGGCGAGATTTACATCGAGTCCGCGCGCGTCGGCGGCCAGCAGGCTGCCTTGAACGGCGCGACCCAGCTGGTTCAGCAGATGGTGCAGGGCGCGCCCTTCCAGGCGGTGGCACAACAGTTCTCCGCCGCGCCCTCCGCCACCCGCGGCGGCGACGCCGGCTGGGTGGTCGAAGGCACGGTCCAGCCCGCGCTGCAACAGGCCATGGATCAACTCAGCCCCGGCGAACTGTCCCGTCCCATCCCGGTCGAGGGCGGGGTCTACATCCTCTATATGCGCGACAAGCGTGACGGCTCGACCTCCAGCCTGGCCCAGATCAAGCAGATGATGGTCGAACTGCCGGAGACGGCGACGGAGGCCCAGGTGGCCGCCGCGACCCAGCGGCTGGAAGCCCTGCGCCCGCAACTGACGTGCGACAACATCCTGACCCGCGCGACCTCGGAACAGGGATTGCTGGGCACCGATCTGGGCGAGGCCGATCCGGCGAACCTGCTGCCTCAGTTCCAGCAGGTCGCCCGCTCGGGTGCGGTCGGTTCGATCAGCACGCCGATCCGCACCCAGCTGGGCGTCCATCTGCTGGCCGTCTGCGGACGCCGCGCGGGCGGAGCCGAAGCCCCGAACGCCCAGCAGGTCGAAAACCGCCTGTTCGGCCAGAACCTGGCCACTTTGGGCCGTCGCTACATGCGCGACCTGCGTCAGGACGCGGCGATCGAGTTCAAATCCTGATGTCCACGCCCCTGCCGCTGGCCCTGTCGATGGGCGAGCCGGCAGGTGTCGGGCCTGAGATCATCGCCAGGGCTTGGGCGGCGCTGAAGGACGAAGGTCAACCCTTCGTCGTGATCGGCGACGCGTCGCTGATGCGTGCACAGGGTTATCCGGTACAGGCCGTCACGTCTCCTGCGGACGCACACGGCGTCTTCGCTCGCGCCATTCCCGTCCTGGACCAGCCCCTGCCTACGGCGGTCGTGCCCGGTCGCCCGGACAGCGCCAATGCCGGGCCCGTGGCCGACTGGATCGAACAGGCGGTCAATCTGGCGCTGGATGGCCAGGTCGGCGGGATCGTTACGGCCCCCATCGCCAAGGCCCCGCTGTATGCCGCCGGATTCCGCTTTCCCGGACATACGGAGTTCATTGCCGAACTGACCGCCGACGTGCCGTTCGCCGAGACGCGCGGGCCGGTCATGATGCTGACGGCGCTGGATCTGCGGGCCTGTCTGGTGACCATCCACGCGTCCCTGGCCCAGGTGCCGGAGCTGGTGACGATAGAGCGCGTGTGTCGCACGGCGCGGGTCGTTCACGAGGCCATGAAGCGTGATTTCGGCATCGCCCGCCCGCGCCTCGCTCTGGCGGCCCTGAACCCGCACGCCGGCGAAGGCGGAGCCATGGGGCTGGAGGAGATCGAGATCCTGGCCCCGGCTGTCGAAATCCTGCGCGCCGAGGGCATCGACATTTCCGACCCGCGCCCCGCCGATACGATGTTCCATGCCGAGGCGCGCGCCGGCTACGACGCCGCCGTCTGCCTGTATCACGACCAGGCCCTGATCCCGGTCAAGACCCTGGATTTCTGGGGTGGCGTGAACGTGACCCTGGGCTTGCCGATCGTTCGCACATCGCCCGATCACGGCACGGGCTTCGACATCGCTGGCAAGGGTGTCGCGAGACCGGACAGCCTGATCGCCGCCTTACGCCTCGCCGGACAGATGGCGGCCGCACGGGCGCGATAGCACGGTCCTGGCTATGATCCCGGCGGCGAATCGCAACGACCGCCTTTTCGCCTGTCGATTGAACCGCTAGGGTTTCTGCGTCCTTCCGGCGTCGCGCCTCGATGCCCTCCCGTGACGAGTTCGACGCATCATGAAGTCCCGCCAACGGCCCCCTCTGAACCTGTCGTCCCTCGACCCGATCGAGGAGCACACCGAGGTTCCGCCCGCGGTCGAGGTCGAACCCGCACCGTCCGACGATAGCCGCCCCATGTCGGAGCGCCGCCGTCGTCGCCTGGCGGAAGAACAGTCGCGACGGGCAGAGGCCGAGTCCGCACGCGTGTCCGCGCCGGAGGTCGTGACGCCGACACTTTCCCCTCCGGTCTCGTCCGCTGCCGACAATTCACCGGCCCCTTTCGAGCCCCCGCCCGTGCCGGTCGTCCCGCGCACCCGCAAGACCACCGCTCCCTCCGAAGGTCGCGCCTATCTGATCGCGGGCCTCGCATCCGCGGCCTGGGTGGCCGGTGTCGTGGCCTGGCTGACCTATGAGGTCAGCGCGGGCACCGCCGAGCTGGAGCCGCTCCGTCTCGCCGTCTATGCCCTGATCGCCCTCGCGCCCGTCGGCCTGGCCATCCTGCTGGCCCACGCCGTGCGGCAGGGGGCTGGACTGGCCGCCGAAACCCGCCGCGCCCGCGAACTGGCCGAGGCCCTGGTCGCCCCCACGGCCCTGGCAGCGCAACAGACGGGCACCGTGCTGCAGTCCCTGCGCAACGATATCGACCTGGCCTCTGTCGCCGCCGAGCGCGCCCGACACGACATGACCCTGCTGCGGGAGGCTCTGGTTCAGGAAACCACCCGCCTGACCGACGCCGCCGATGTCGCCGGACGCACCGCTCGCCGTCTGGTCGAGCAGCTGGGGGCCGAGCGCAACGAGATGCAGGCCCTGGGCACCCGCCTCGACGCCCAGGCCACCGGCGTGGCCGATGCGGTCGAGCGCCAGTCCCGCATGGTCATCGACGCCTCCGACCTGGCCCAGACCCAGCTGCGCGAGGCCGAGGCCGCGCTCGCTGCCCGCGCCGCCGACCTGGCCGCCGCCGCTGGTGAGGCCCAGGACGCCGCCCGCGTCGCCGCCGACGACCTCGCTCGCCAGACCCTGCGGCTCGAGAATGCCGGAGCAGGTGTCGCCGAACAGATCCTCTCCGTCGAGGAAGGCCTGGGCCAGCAGCGGGCGGCCCTGGTCACGGCCGCCCTGGGCCTGCGCACCGATCAGGAAGACTTCTCGGCCCAGGTGGAAAGCCAACGCGCCCAGCTGACCGAACAGCTGTCCGCCACCCGCTCCGTCACCCAGGATCTGGGCGACACCACCCAGCGCACCACGGAATCGATCAAGGATCTGGTCGAGGCCGCCACCGACCAGTTCCGCGCCCTGGTCGACATGTCCCAGCGCGAGGCCGACGGCTTCGACGCCGCCACCAAACTGGCGCTCGACAAGTTCGAGGCCCTGGCCGCAGAGGCCCGCGACGCCCTGGTCGAGGAAACCCGCCGCGCCCTCGCCGCCTTGCAGGCCACGGCCGAAGAATCGCGCCAGGCCGCCACCGAGGCCGCCGATCTGGCCCAGGTCCGTGTCGACCGCCTGGGCGAAGCCCTGTTCGAAGCGGCGCAGAAGGCCGACCACGCCGCCGACACCCGCATCGACGGCGCGCGCCGCATCGTCGCCGAGACCGCCGGCATGGTCGATGAGGCCGGCGAGCGCGCCCTGATGCGGCTCGAATCCACTGTCGAGCGCATGAACGACGCCCTGGCGCGCATCGACGCCACCATCGGCGATCTGGACGACCGCGCCGCCCGTCTGCCGCAGGAGGCCCAGGCCCGCGTCGAGGCCGTCCGCACCTCCGTCGAGCAGGGCCTCGCCGCCCTGTCCGCCGCGTCGCAGAAGGCCGCTGCGGATACCGAGGCCCTGGACGTCGGCTTCCAGGAGCGCGTGCGCCGCAACTACGACATGCTGACCGAGGCCGTGCGGCTGATGGGCGTCGTCTCCGGCGAACCCGCCGGTGGACGCCGGCGCGAACCGCCGTCGGTGGCCCCTCCC
>NZ_JAEMRO010000146.1 GCF_016463295.1 Brevundimonas sp. | reverse complement strand
GTGGCGGTGCCCATGCCGCCGCCGATGCACAGGGTGATCAGGGCGGTCGACTTGTCGGACCGCTCCAGCTCGTCCAGGGCGATGCCAGTGATCATTGCACCCGTGGCCCCCAGCGGGTGGCCCATGGAGATGCCGCCGCCGTTCACATTGATCTTGTCATGCGGGATATCCAGCGCCTGCATGTAGCGCAGGACCACGGCGGCGAAGGCCTCGTTCAGCTCCCACACGTCGATGTCGGCGGTGGTCATGCCCAGCTTGCCCAGCAGCTTCTTCGTCACGAACTCGGGGCCGGTCAGCATGATGGAGGGCTCGGACCCGATCGAGGCGGCCCCGACGATGCGGGCGCGGGGCTTGAGGCCCAGGGCCTTGCCCGCTTCCAGAGAACCGATCAGGACGCCGGCCGAACCGTCGACGATGCCGGACGAATTGCCGGGCGTGTGGACATGGTTGACGCGCTCGACCTCGGGGTAGCGCTGGTTGATCACGGCGTCGAAGGCCATTTCGCCCATGGCGGCGAACGACGGGTTCAGCGCACCGAGGGTCTGCATGTCGGTGTTGGGGCGGATGGTTTCGTCACGGTCCAGACGCACCAGACCCAGCTGGTCCAACACAGGCACGACCGACTTGGAGAACCGGCCTTCGGCCCAGCTGCGGGCCGAACGTTTGTGGCTCTCGACCGAATAGGCATCCACGTCGTCGCGTGAGAGGCCGTACTTCGATGCGATCATGTCGGCGGACACGCCTTGGGGTACGAAGTACGTGGAAAACGCGCTGGACGGATCGACCGGCCAGGCCCCGCCGTCACTGCCCATCGGCACGCGACTCATGGCCTCGACACCGCCGCCGACGGCGAAGTCGGCCTCGCCGGCCTTCACCTTGGCGGCCGCCATGTTCACGGCTTCCAGGCCCGAGGCGCAGAAGCGGTTGATCTGGACGCCGGCCACCGTCTGGGCCCAGCCAGCGTTCAGCACGGCGGTGCGGGCGATGTCCGAGCCCTGCTCGCCCACCGGCGAGACGCAGCCCAGGATGACGTCATCAACCTTGGAGGTATCCAGCCCATTGCGGTCGCGCAGGGCCTCCAGCACCTGGGTGGCCAGCGACAGGGCCGTGATCTCGTGCAGAGACCCGTCCTTCTTGCCCTTGCCGCGCGGGGTACGGACGGCGTCGTAGATATAGGCTTCGGTCATGGAGAGGTGTCTCTCTGTTTGGTCCCTATCGCTTGGCGCGCGGCGCCTCGCTGCTTGAGGGACAGGGTGCGAATTCGAAACTCGCTGGGACAAAAGCCCTACGTTTACGTCAACGTCAAGTTCGAAGGTGCGATTTCTCCACAGCCCGACTTGAGCCAGTGTCGGTCTGCCAGCGACCGAAGGTAGATTTGAGAGGAGCGTGGGACCAGCGCGGCGCGCGTTCGCCGCTCGTTAACCGGTCTGGCCACAAGGTGGCCACAGCAAGTTTCGGGCCACGTCGGTCCGTACGGCTGGGGACACGTTCAAAGTGCTCGGACAAAGGCTGGATATTCGGCAAGGCCAGGGTCTGGTCATCACGCCCCAGCTGCAGCAAGCGATCAAGCTGTTGCAGCTGTCCAACCTGGAGCTGGACGCCTTCGTCGAGGCCGAGCTGGAAAAGAACCCCCTGCTTCAGCGCGAGGACGGCGAGCCCGGCGGCGAGGCGGAGGTTGCGTCCGAGAGGGTGGCCGATCACGACACCACTGAGATGACCTTCGACGAAGGACGGGTCCAGGATGCGGACCGGACCCTGGATGCGCGCTCCGACGACGTTTATGGCGACGCCAGCCCCGGCGAGCGCACCGGCGACCGGATGGAGGATGTCGGCACCGGCGAAGCCCAGCCCGGCCTGAACGACTGGTCCCGTGCCGGGTCGGGCGGTGGCCTGCCCGACGGCGAAGGCCGCGAACAGCCCGACACCCGCGACGCGACCCTGTGGGAACATCTGCAGATGCAGGCGTCCCAGGCCGGTTTCAGTCCATCAGATCACGCCATCGCCCTGACCCTGATCGATGCCGTGGACGAGGGCGGCTATCTGCGTGGCGAGCTGGCCGAGATTTCGGATCGGCTCGGTGTTTCGCTGGAGCGGATCGAGGCGGTACTGGCGACCTGTCACGGGTTCGAGCCGACCGGGATCATGGCACGGTCAGTGCCTGAATGCCTGAAGCTGCAGCTGATCGAACGCAACCGGTTCGATCCGGCGATGGACTGCCTGCTGGCCAATCTGGACCTGCTGGCCCGGCGCGATCTGACGGCGCTGAAGAAGGCCTGCGGCGTCGATGCCGAGGACATGGCCGAGATGATCGCCGAGCTGAAAGCCCTGACGCCCCGTCCCGGTGCAGGCTTCGGCGGCGAACCGGCCCAGACCGTGATCCCGGACGTGCATGTGCGCGCCGATCCGGCCGGCGGCTGGAAGGTCGAGCTGAACGCCGACACCCTGCCCCGCTTGATCATGGACAAGCGCTATCATGGCGTGGTTCAGGCCGGTGCCCGCTCGGAGACCGAAAAGACCTTCGTCGCCGAATGCGCGGCCCAGGCCAGCTGGCTGGTCAAGTCGC
>NZ_JAEMRO010000014.1 GCF_016463295.1 Brevundimonas sp. | reverse complement strand
CGTCGACGGACGCCGAGGAGGCCGCAGCCGCTGCGGCAGCCTCGGCTGAAGCGCCCTCGACAGGCATGATGGACGGGCCCAGCCCCGAGGTCCGCGACATGGCCAAGGAGAAAGCCGAGGCGACCAACCTGCGGCCCAACTGATCCAGAACTGAAAAGGGCGGGCCCGTCACCCGGACCCGCCCCTTATCGTCTCATTCGACCCTAAAGATCAGGCGGCGCTGTCCGGCGTCGCCGACTTCTTGGACTTGGTCTCGGCATAGATCAGCAGAGGCTGGGCCTTGCCCTCGATCACCTCGGCATTGACCACGACCTCTTCGACGCCCTCGAAGGTCGGCAGTTCGAACATGGTCTCCAGCAGGATGCCTTCCAGGATCGAACGCAGGCCGCGCGCGCCGGTCTTGCGGGTGATCGCCTTCTTGGCCACGGCAATCAGGGCGTCGTCGGTGAAGGTCAGATCGACATTCTCCATCTCGAACAGACGCTTGTACTGTTTCACCAGGGCGTTCTTCGGCTCGGTCAGGATGGTGACCAGCGCCGCCTCGTCCAGGTCTTCCAGCGTCGCCAGGACAGGCAGACGGCCGATGAACTCCGGGATCAGGCCGAACCGCATCAGGTCGTCAGGCTCGACCTGTTTCAGCACATCGCCCATGCGGCGCTCGTCGACTTCCTTGACCTTGGCGCCGAAGCCGATCGAGGCCCCCTCACCGCGCGCGGAGATGACCTTCTCCAGGCCCGCGAACGCACCGCCGACGATGAACAGGATGTTGGCCGTATCCACTTGCAGGAACTCCTGCTGCGGATGCTTGCGGCCACCCTGCGGCGGCACCGACGCGACGGTGCCTTCCATGATCTTCAGCAGGGCCTGCTGCACGCCCTCGCCCGAGACGTCGCGGGTGATCGAGGGATTGTCCGACTTGCGCGAAATCTTGTCGATTTCGTCGATGTAGACGATGCCGCGCTGGGCCCGCTCGACGTTATAGTCGGACGCCTGCAGCAGCTTCAGGATGATGTTCTCGACGTCCTCGCCCACATAACCGGCTTCGGTCAGGGTCGTGGCGTCGGCCATGGTGAAGGGCACGTCGATGATGCGCGCCAAGGTCTGGGCCAGCAGCGTCTTGCCCGAGCCCGTCGGCCCGATCAGCATGATGTTGGACTTGGCCAGTTCCACGTCGTTGTTCTTCGTCGCGTGGTTCAGGCGTTTGTAGTGGTTGTGGACCGCGACGCTCAGCACCTTCTTGGCGTGGGTCTGACCGATCACATAGTCGTCCAGGACGTCGCGAATTTCCTTGGGCGTGGGCACGCCGTCCTTGGTCTTGGAGAAGGAAATCTTGTGCTCTTCGCGGATGATATCCATGCACAGTTCGACGCATTCATCACAGATGAACACGGTCGGCCCGGCGATGAGCTTGCGCACCTCGTGCTGGCTCTTCCCGCAGAAGGAGCAGTAGAGGGTGCTTTTGGCATCTGTGCCGGCGGCTTTGGTCATCGGGCCTTCTCACTCCCGCGGTTCACCCCGATATGAGGCGAAACGCGCTTACCTCGCGTTGATTCCCCGACAATGGGCGCGAAGGTCTTCAAAAAATGACAATCACTCATACGGACGCTCGCCACAAGCCCGCCCAAGCGGGACAGATGCGGATAGCGAGCGGAACACTGTTCATGAGGATCGCGGCGAATGTCTGACATGGGGATAGCGGACGGGTTTCGCCAGCAGCCCCGCAAGGACCAGGCCATCGTCGCCTTCGACTTCGACGGCACCCTGACCGTGCGCGACAGCTTCACCGCCTTCCTGCGCTGGCGGGCGGGCCGTCGCGGCTGGGCCCTGGGCCTGGTGAAGCTGGCTCCGGCAGTCGCGGTCTATGCCAAGGACCGCGACCGGGGACGGATCAAGGCCGCCTCGGTGAAACAGTTTCTGAAGGGCGTGTCCCGCGCCGAACTGGAGGCGGATGCGGAGGAATTCGCCGCTGATGTCTGGGCCAAATTCATGCGTCCGGACGCCCTGGCCTGCTGGAACGACTGGGGCGCACGTGGTGCTCATCGCGTAATCGTGACCGCCTCCCCCGGCCTGACCGTCGCCCCGTTCGCGCGTCGCCTCGGGGCGGAAGGACTTCTGGGCACCCATCTGGACTTCGACGCCCAGGACCGCCTGACCGGGCGATTCACCAGCCCCAACTGTCGGGGCGAGGAGAAGGTGCTGCGCCTGCGCACCGCCTATGGCCACGCCATGACCCTTACCGCCGCCTATGGCGACACCTCGGGCGACACCGAAATGCTGGCTATGGCAGACCAACCCGGGTTCCGGGTGTTCACGGAGCGGCCCTAGTTCCCGTCCGCATCCACGTCGAACACCACGGCCTTGCCGCGCGAGGTGGGATCCCAGCCCGCGGCCATGGCTGACTTCACGGCGTTGCGGACGCTTTCGACGTTGATCCGCTGGCTCTCGAAGATCGGCCGGCCGTTGGGGCGCAGCGGCATCGGAAACTGCACCACCGCCTCGCGCTTGAAGCCTTGTAGACGCAGCGACAGGGCGATCCCGTCCCAGCCCCCCACCGCCGTGGGCTGCGGCTGACGCCGGACCTCCCAGTCATAGGTTTCGCCGTCGACCTCGACCGTGCCGTGGGTGTCGCGTGTGTGCTGCATGACGGCCTGATAGCACAAAAGAAAAGAGGCGCACCGATCGTGGCGCGCCTCCCTGACCCCTATCGGTGTCGAATGGTCGTCAGACCGTCTTCACACCGTCGCTGTCGGCCTGTTCGCGGCGGTCGTAGACGTGGTCGACGATGCCCCAGGCCTTGGCTTCCTCGGCGCTCATGAAGTGGTCGCGGTCCAGGGTCTTTTCGACCTCTTCATAGGTCCGGCCCGTGTGGTGGACATATATCTCGTTCAGGCGGCGCTTGGTGTAGCGGATGTCGGCGGCGTGCAGTTCGATGTCCGAGGCCTGGCCCCGGAAACCGCCCGACGGCTGGTGCACCATGATCCGCGCGTTCGGAAGGGCCACCCGCTGACCGGCGGCGCCGGCCGTCAGGATCAGCGAGCCAGCGGACGCCGCCATGCCCATGACCACGGTCGAGACCGGGCTCTTGATGTATTGCATGGTGTCGTAGATCGCGAGCGCCGAGGACACCTGTCCGCCGGGGCTGTTGATATACATGCTGATTTCCTTCTTCGGGTTCTCCGATTCCAGGAACAGCAGCTGGGCGCAGATCAGCGACGCCATCGTGTCCTCGAACGGCCCCGTCAGGAAGATGATCCGCTCGCGCAGCAGGCGCGAGAAGATGTCGAAGGACCGTTCCCCCCGGCTGGACTGCTCCACCACCATGGGGACCAGGTTCATGTTCATCACTTCGATCGGATCGCGCATTTCGGGCTTTCTGGATGGATACGGAGCCGACTCGCCGTCGGCGTCCCTCTGGATCAGGATATCGCGTCGCTCACCGCCTGATGCAAGTCACCCCGGAAAAGCAAATCCCCGCTCCGGCGACCGGAGCGGGGATCATGCAGTCACAGGCGCGACGACGATCAGATGTCGTCGTCTTCCTTCAGCAGTTCTTCCTTGGTGATCGGCGTATCGGTCACCTCGGCCTGGTCGAAGATCAGGTCGCAGACCTTCTCCTCATAGATGGGAGCGCGCATCTGGGCGGCGGCGTTGGGATTCTGGCGATAGAAGTCCAGCACCTGACGCTCCTGACCCGGATAGTTGCGGGCCTCGTTCATGATGGCGTTGTTCAGCTCCTGGTCGGTGACCTGGACGTTGTTGGCGCGGCCGATCTCGGCCAGCACCAGACCCAGGCGCACGCGGCGCTCGGCGATCTTCTGGTACTCTTCCTTCAGCTTCTTCTCGGACTTCTTGGCGTCCTCCTCGGGCAGGCGACCGGCTTCCTTGTCGGCCTGCACCTGTTGCCAGATACCCTCGAACTCGGCCTCGACCATCTTGGGCGGCAGCGGGAAGCTGTGGGCCTTGTCCAGCTCGTCCAGCAGGGCGCGCTTCAGCTTGAAGCGGGCGGCTCCGACATACTGCTGGTCCAGATTGGTCTTCAGCAGCTCCTTCAGCTTGTCCAGCGATTCGATGCCGATGCGCTTGGCGAAGTCCTCATCGACCACGGCGGGGGCCTCGGCCTTGATGGCCTTGACCTTGACGTCGAAGGTCACGGCCTTACCGGCCAGGTGCTTGGCCTGATAGTCCTCGGGGAAGGTCACGTTCAGGACCTTCTCCTCGCCGACCTTGGCACCCTTCAGCTGCTCTTCGAAGCCGGGGATGAAGCGGTTGGACCCGATTACCAGCTGGGTGTCCTCGGCCGCACCGCCCTCGAAAGGTTCGCCGTCCAGCTTGCCCAGGAAGTCGATGGTGACCTCGTCGCCCTCGGCGGCCTTCACGGCCTTGCCCTTCTTGTCCTCATACGACTTGGCCTGGCCGGCCAGTTCGGTCAGCGCCTCATCCAGATCGGCGTCGGTCGCCTCATAGGTCGGGCGGTTCAGCTTCAGGGTCTTGGGATCGACCGGCGTGAAGTCGGGCATGACTTCCAGCGCCATCTCGTAGGACAGGTCCTCCTGACCGGCGACGACCTTGTCCATGTCCGAGATCAGCTTCATCTCGGCCGGGGCGGCGGGACGCAGCTTGGCGTCGTCCAGGGCCTGCTGGCTGGTCTGGTTCAGGGTGTCGTTGATGATCTCGCCCATGAAGTCGCGGCCAAAGGTCTTCTTGACGTGCGCGACCGGCACCTTGCCGGGACGAAAGCCCTTCAGCTTCATCTGCGGCGCGACTTCCTTCAGCTTGGCATCCAGCTTGCTGTTCAGCTCGGCGGCGGGAACGGTCACCGCGATGACGCGGCTCAGGCCTTCATTGGACTTTTCGACGACTTGCATGGTCGGACTTCTGACGCTCTGTGGCGGCACCACGGTGGCGGCGCGCGCGATGGGGATAAAGCAATAAGGGCCGCCCCTTGCAGAGCGGCACCTCGAAGCCCGCCCTTATGTCGATGCCCGGCCCAAAGGTCAACGCGCGAGCGCTCCGGACTGGCCACCATCATCAAGCACCGCTATCTCCGGAGCATGACCCAGCCCCCTGCCCCCATCGGCGTGTTCGTGACGCCCGTGACGCCGCTGCAGCAGAACTGCACCACCGTCTGGTGCACGGCCACGAACAAGGCCGCCGTGATCGACCCCGGTGGGTCGGTTGACGCGATCATTGCCGAGATCGCGCGGCGTGGCCTGATACTGGATCAGATCTGGATCACCCACGGCCACCTGGACCACGCCGGCGGAGCCGCCGAGATGCAGGAGAAGGCCGGTGTCGACATCATCGGCCCGCATCCCGAGGACCAGTTCTGGATTGACGGCATCCCGGCCCAGGGTCAGGCTTACGGCCTGCCGGAGGCTCGCAGCTTCACCCCGACCCGCTGGCTGGGCGAGGGCGACACGGTGACGCTGGGCGAAACAACGTGGGAGGTCCGCCACTGCCCCGGCCACACGCCTGGCCATGTGATCTTCTTCAACCGGGGCGCACGTTTCGCCCAGGTCGGCGATGTACTGTTCGCCGGATCAGTCGGGCGGACCGATTTTCCACGCAGCGATCCGAACGCCCTGCTGCAGTCCATCGTCACCAAGCTTTGGCCATTGGGCGACGACGTGCAGTTCGTCCCGGGACACGGCCCGGCCTCGACCTTCGGGGCCGAACGCCGAACCAATCCGTTTGTATCAGACGCCGCGATGCAGCGCGCGCCGATCGCACGCCCTGCATCCGGCCCGTCCTGACGGCGTCGTCTAACGCGACAGCAGCAGGCCAATGATCACGCCGACGCCCAGCGCAATGACGCTGGACTTCACCGGCTCGTCCTCGATGGCACTACGGACACGAACGACACGCGTGCGACTCCAGTCTGCGGCCGCCTGGGCATCCTCGCGCACCGCGCGGCGCAACGGCTGGGGCGAGCCGAACGTCTTGTCCTCGCCCGATCGCAGCAAGGCGTCGGCCTGACGGTCTAGGCGGGCGGCAGGCGTCTCCAGATCGTCGTCGGCGATGTCGGTGCCATAGGGGTTTGCGGTCGTGTCGGTCATGGGATCGTCCTCGGTCAGGGCGGAATGGGGACTGGTTCAATCCGCCCGCTGCCCGCCAGTTCCGCCCTCCGCAGTCGATCGGGATGAACAACGACCGTCCCGATCCGTTCTTCTCCGGCAAGGAGACCGTCATGACCTTTATCGAACCCACACCGCCCGGAACGCCCCAACCCGACATCCTTCCGCCGGACACGCCAAGCCCCGACATCGACCCGTCCAGCACCCCCGACGAGCTTCCGCCGCTGGAACCCGGCGGCGGGGGCGAAGGCGACTCGCGGCCTCACGACGCCGTCTGACATCCGGGCACCTTTCGACCCGTAACCCTCTCAAATCCGTGACGTCGCAGCCGGAACCGGACCTTGGACAGAGGGTTCTTTCACCGACCGTTACCGTTTCTCGAAAGGATCAACCGATGGCTCAAGGCCAGCCGACAAAAGCCTCCGGGGTTTCAAAGCGAGGCTTCGCCTCCATGGACCCCGAACGTCAGCGCGAGATCGCCCGCAAGGGTGGTGCCAGCGTGCCCAGCGAAAAACGCAGCTTCTCCCAGGATCGCAGCCTCGCCGCTCAAGCCGGTCGCAAGGGCGGCGAAGCCTCTCACGGTACGCGCAATCCAAAGGACGCGCCGCCCGCGGAATAGGCGAATCGCGAACAACACGAAATTAGGCGGCACCCGATCCGGGGCCGCCTTTTTTCATGCCATACGTCAGGTGCCCAGCAGGGCCAGGGCCACCGACGGCGCTTCGCCGGTTTCGAACGCCGTGACCCTCCAGCCGGCCGCCGTGGCCAGTTCGCGAACCGTGTGCTCGGTGAACTTGCGCGAACTTTCGGTGTGGATCGTCTCGCCATCGACGAAGGACGCGCGCGTGCCGCCGATGGTCACCTCCATGTCGCGGGTGGCGACCAGATGCATCTCCATCCGCTGCGCCTCCGCATTCCAGCGCGCCTCATGTGCGAAGGCGTCCACATCGAAATCGGCTTCGAGTTCGGCATTGGCCCGCACCAGCAGATTGCGGTTGAACGCCGCCGTCACCCCAGCCGCGTCGTCATAGGCGGCGATCAGAACCTCCGGTGCCTTCACCAGATCGACCCCAAGGATGAACAGCGCGTCAGGACCCAGCAGGCTGCGCGCCGATTTCAGGAAGGCGATCGCCTCGTCCCGCTCCAGATTGCCGATCGTCGAGCCGGGGAAGAAGCCGATCCGTCGACCCGACCCGATGCCCTCAGGCAGGGGCGGCATGTGCAGGAAGTCGCCGACCAGAGGCACGACCTTCAGGTCGGGATAGCCCTCGCTGATGCGTGCGACCGCGCCGTTCAACGCATCGGCGCTGATATCGATCGGCACATAGGCCGCCAGTCCCTGAGCGGCGTCCAGGACGATCCGCGTCTTCTCGCTGGCCCCCGAGCCGAACTCGACCAGAACCGCATCAGGCCCGAACAGGTTGGCCCATTTCGGTGCCACCGTGCGCAACAGCGCCGCCTCCTGCCGCGTCGGATAGTATTCCGGCAGGCGGGTGATGTCCTCGAACAGGTCCGAGCCACGCGCGTCATAGAACCATTTGGGCGAGGCGACCTTGGGCGACTGCGACAGGCCTGCGATCAGGTCGCGCCGGAACCGGGCCACCTCTCCGTCCCGCGTTTTCGCCTCTGCCTGTCTGGGCGCGTCCTCGGCCAGTCGAAGTCCCATGAAGGCCCACCTTTGTTGCGGATAGAAGAAGTTGCGATAGGTGACCCGATCATGGCCCGACGGCGTCGCAAAGCTTGAGCCCCGCAACACCATCTGATTGGCCATGAACTTGCCATTGTACTCCGAGGCCGTGCCTTCGGTCGGCTGAAAACCCGGATAGGGTCCATAGGCGCTGGACGTCCACTGCCAGACCTCGCCGAACGCATTCGAAAAGGCCTCGGGCCGCGAGCGCACGGCGTGTTCCCATTCACCCTCGGTCGGCAGACGCTTCCCGGCCCAGCGCGCATAGGCGTCGGCCTCATAGAGGCTGATGTGTCGAACTGAAGCCTCTGGATCCACCGCGACCCGCCCCGTCAGGGACATCACCGACCAACCATCGCCGTCGCGGTGCCAGTAAAGCGGGGCTTCCCAGCCCTCGGCCTTCACGGCTGCCCAGCCGTCGGACAACCACAGCTCGGCCCGGCCATACCCACCGTCCTCGATGAACCGCAGCCAGTCACCATTGGTCACCAGATCCGCCGCCAGACGATACGGCTCCAGCCACTGTCGGTGCGACGGCCCTTCGTTGTCGAAGGCAAAACCCCGGGCATCATGCCCGATCCGGCAAAGCCCACCCTCGAATGCGACCGTGCCGCCCCGCGCCGCCTCCAGCGTCCGCTCGCGCGGCTCCGCGGCATAGGCCGCCGGTTCCAGCGGCGAACGCGACATCAGGTTCAGGATATCCATCAGGAACAGCTCCTGATGCTGCTGATCATGATGAAAGCCCAGGGTCAGCAAATAGACCTGGTTCGCGTCCAGTTCGGTCCGTTCCAGCCAGTCGATCATCCGCCGGTCGATCTCGGCCCGGTAGGCCAGCACCTCAGCCAGCGACGGCCGGGTCATCAGCCCGCGTTCGAAACGGTTCACCCGCTCGCCCAGCGCCTCGTAATAGCTGTTGAACAGGGCCTGCAGCCGGGCATCCACCGGCACATATCCCGGTTCCTGGCTCAGCAGCATCGCCTCGAAGAACCAGCTGGTATGCGCCAGATGCCATTTGCCAGGGCTGCAGTCCGGCATGGACTGGGCCGCCAGATCTTCTGCGGACAGCCCCTCGGCCAGCGCCGGCATGGCCGCGCGTACCGCCTTGTAGCGGTCCACCCACCCCGACGTCGGCGTGGTCGCATAGGCCGCTGATGTCATACGCGCTTGCCCCTTGGGCTGCCGAAAGTTGCGGCAGTCAATCGGTGAACGAGGATGGCCACCCTTTGTTCCTGCGAGATAGTCAGCCTTTTGCCGCAGGCAAGCCCATTACAGCGTCGCGATCGCCGCGATCAGTTCGTCCACGGCCCCCTCTTCGCTGGCCCAGGAGCAGACGAACCGCACCGAGCCGTCGTCGAACATATAGCAGGCCCAGCCCAGCGCATTCAGCTGTGCGTGCGCTTCGGGCGGCATCCGCACGAAGACCGCATTGGCCTCGACCGGATGGGCCAGCACGAAGGATGACCGGCTCTCGATCCCATCGGCCAGTCTTTGCGCCATCCGGTTGGCATGGGCGGCACCCGTCTCCCACTCCCCGCTTTCCAGCAGACCCAGAAAGGGTGCCGCCAGAAACCGCGCCTTGGACGCCGTCTGTCCCGCCTGCTTCAGCCGGTTGTCGATCCTCCGAGCCAGAGACTTGTCGAACATGACGATGGCCTCCGTGCAGTTGGCCCCCGCCTTGGCTCCGCCGAACACCAGGATATCGACACCGAGACGCGCGATCTGCGGCAGGTCGAACCCGCCCACCGCCGCATTGGCCAGCCGCGCCCCGTCCATATGCACCCCGAACCCACGCAGCTTCGCCGGCTCGATCAGATGCCGCAGTTCCTCCTCGGAATAGACCGCGCCATATTCCGTGCACTGGGTCACGCTCAGCGCCGCCGCCGGCTGACGATGGCCGACGACCGGTTCGTCCAAGGCCGCCTGAACCGCCACGGGATCGATCTTTCCCGAAAATCCAGGCAGGCCGATCAGGCCCACGCCATGGCCGAAAAACCCCGGTGCCCCCGTCTCGTCCGTACAGATATGCGCTGCATGGTGCGCCAGCACGGCCTCGTACGGCTGGGCCAGCATCGACAGGGCGATGGCATTGGCCGCCGTGCCCGAAAACACGAACCTCACCTCGGCATCCGCATCCAGCCGTTGACGGATCTGATCCGCGGCCCGCTGCGTGATCTCGTCGGAGCCGTAGGCCTTCGCATGGCCCGCATTGCCCTCAGCCAGCGCCTTCAGCGCCGAGGGGGCCATGCCCGCCGTATTGTCCGAGCCGAAGTCGTACCGCATGGCTCAGGCCTCTCCGCTGTCCTGATGGGCGTCGCCGGGGCTGGCATGGCCGTCGGGCCGGTCCGTCGTCGCGTCGCGCACAGCCAGAATGGTCATGGCGGCCTCGGCATCGCCGTAAGGCACGGCGACCTGATGCGGGAACGGGATTTCGATGCTGGCGGCGTCCAGCGCCTCCTTGGCCGCCTGAAACACGTCGGCCTTGGTCTGCCAGTAGTCCTCCGACTTGGTCCAGGCATGCAGGCTGACCTCGACCGAACTGTCCAGCAGATTGGTCACCCCGGCCCAGGGCGCAGGGTCGGCCAGTACATGTTCATGCGCCGCCGCCGCCGCCGTCAGGACGTCACGCGCGTGGCTGAGGTTGGCCCCATAGCCGACACCGATCTTCAGTTCGATCCGTCGTGTCTGCTGGCCCGACAGGTTCAGCATGGTGTCGGAGAAGACCTTGCTGTTGGGCACCACGATCTTGACGTTGTTGGCGTCCGACATCTGGGTGAAAAACAGGTCCAGCCGCGTCACCTTGCCGACATTGCCATTGATGTCGATCAGATCGCCGACGCGATACGGCCTCAGCACCAGCAGCATCACCCCCGCCGCCACATTGGACAGCGTCCCCTGCAGGGCCAGGCCGACCGCCAGGGACGCCGCCCCCAGCACCGCGATGATCGAGGTCGTCTGCACCCCCAGCCGCTGCAACACGGCGATGAAGCCGATCACATAGACCAGGACCCGCACCACCTGCACGGCAAAGCTTAGCACCGTCGGATCGTGCCGGAACCCTCGCAGACGCCCCAGGGCCTTCCGCGTAGCGCGCGCCGCCCATTTCGCGGCGACCACCGTCGCGGCCAGAATCAGCAGGGCGACGGACAGATTGATCGCAAAGTCGCCCGCCATGTCAGTCAGCTTGGCGATCATGGCGGTATCGACAGCGACAGCCTTCTCGCCGGCGGCGACGGCCTGGGTCACGGTTTCGGTCAGGGATGTAGACAGCATGCGGCGGGTTTAACGCCTGTCTCGCGGATTAGAACCCCGAACCTGCCCGGCGTGGCGCGCTTTCCGTCTCGACCAGCGCCGCATTGATGGCCGCGACCAGCACCGGCAGTTCGATCGGCTTGGGCACGACCGACGTCATGCCTGCCGCCAGACATTCGGCCACCTGATGGTCCATGGCATTGCCGGTCAGGCCGATGATCGGCACCTCGACCCCCGCCCACCCTGCGTCGCCCCGGCGGATGGCCCGCGTGGCCTCCAGCCCATCCATCACAGGCATCTGGACATCCATCAGGATCAGGTGGAACGGGCGCAGGCCCAGCGCCTCGATCGCCTGGCGACCGTTCTCAACCAGATGCGGCTGAGCCCCCAGATGCTCCAGAAGGCTGCGGATCACCGTCCGGTTCGTCTCATTGTCCTCGGCCACAAGGACAGAAAAGCTGTCCAGCGCATCGTTGACAGGTTGCGCGTTCTGAGCCGGGGTCGCCTCAGCCGCTTCGGCAGGCACGGTCAGTCGGAAGACGCTGCCCCGCCCCATCACGCTCTCGGCCTCCAGCCGACCCTTCATCAGCTCCGCCAGCTGGCGACAGATGGCCAGACCCAGACCTGATCCCTCATGCGCCCGCCGGTGCGAGCCGTCGGCCTGTTCGAAGGGGCTGAAGATTCGCGACAGATCCTCCGGCGCAATGCCCGGTCCGGTGTCCCGAACCTCGAACACCAGTTGGCCGTCCTGAAGCGCGACCGACAGATGCACACTGCCGTCCGCCGTGAACTTGATGGCATTGCCCACCAGATTGTCGATGACCTGACGCAGCCGGACCGGGTCGCCGCGAAAGCCGCCCGCCACCTCCGGCCCGGCCGAAGACGTCAGAGACAGCCCCTTCAACCCGGCCGAGGCGGCAAAGGTGCTGACGCTGTCGGCCGCGATCTGGGCGGGATGGACGACGCCGTCCGTCAGCTCCAGCCGTCCGGCCTCGATCCGGGACAGGTCCAGCACGGCATTCAGCGTGCCCAGCAGCGTCTCCCCCGACCGGCGGATCACCTCGACCCGCTCGCGCTGCGTCTTGTCCAGCGGGTTCATGGCCATCAGCTGCGTCATGCCCAGTATGCCGTTCAGCGGCGTGCGCACCTCATGGCTCATGGTCGCCAGGAAGGTCGACTTGGCCTGCGACGCCGCGTCGGCGGCGACCCGCGCGGCCCTCAGCTCGTCGATCAGCCGGGTATTCTCGGCGCAGGACTCGCTCCAGGCGCTCCAGACCTCGCCGGCCTGTCGCCCGATCACCACCAGTATTCCGACCAGCAGCAGCATCGAGCCCACCAGCGCAGGCCCCGCCGCGGTCAGGACATAGGGCCAGAACGCCACGCCTACCGCGACCAGCGGCGGCATGACCGCGGTGATGTACAGGCGCGGCACGGCATTGAACTGGGCCATGGCCACACAGATCGACCAGGCTTGCAGCATCATGACGACAGCCATCAGCGCCGGGCTGTGGGCCGTGACCGAGGCTGCGATCGAACCGGCGACGCCCAGGCTGAACCTCAGGGCGACGATCGGCATCAGGCCCTGAATGCCTCGACGCGGATCGACGGCTCCCGCACGCCACAGGCGACGCAGTCGTCGCTGGATCACCATGTCCGCGAGGGCACCAATCCCGCTCGTCACAAGCGCAATCTGCCAGAAGCCCAGCAAGGCCAGCACCAGCCCCCCGGCCGCCCAGGCTCCGAACAGAAGCCAGGGCTCGGTGATCATGGTCGCCAGGGTGATGCGATAGCGATCCGGCATGTCGACGCCCAGCCGGAGCGGCGGCGGTTTGGCCAGAAAGGACAGATCGGGCACTCTCAACACCTGCAGTCAACGCTCCAATCCTGATTTCCGATAGCCCACCTCGTGTTTCAGGCCCACTAAGCAAGTTGGTTACCGGATCAGTCTTCCACCGCTGCGCTCCAGCGACTCCAGCAGGTTCATGACATCGGCCTGGGTATTGGCCTCCCGCGCCGGCTTGTCCCAGCGGATGCGGCTGACGCGCGGAAACCGCATGGCCACGCCCGACTTGTGCCGCGTCGACCGGTTCAGCCCCTCGAAGGCGATTTCCAGTACCAGGCCGAAATCCGGCTCGGCCTTGACCGACCGAACCGGGCCGAACCGATCGACCGTGTTGTCACGCACGAACTTGTCGATCTGCTTCAGCTCCTCGTCGGTGAAGCCGAAATAGGCCTTGCCGACCGGGGTCAGCGTCCCCTCCTCTGTCCAGACGCCGAAGGTGTAATCGGAATAGAAGCTGGAGCGTTTGCCGTGCCCGCGCTGGGCGTACATCAGCACTGCGTCGATCACATGCGGATCGCGCTTCCATTTGAACCACGGCCCCTTGGGTCTTCCGCCGACATAGACGCTATCTTTGCGTTTGAGCATCAGCCCCTCGGCCGCCGCCCCGACCGGCGGATCGAGCCGCAACGGCACCAGCGCCTCCCAGTCTTCGAATTCCACCAAGGGCGACAGATGCAGCGTCCCCGCCCCGTTTCGCGCCACCAAGGCTTCCAGCCGGGGCCGACGCTCGGCCAGGGTCAGGCCGCGCACGTCCTCCCCCTCTTCGGCCAGCAGGTCATAGGCCACGATGGCGGCCGGGAACTTTTCCAGCATGGCCGCATCCGCCGTCTTGCGGTTCAGCCGCTGCTGCAGATCGCCGAACGCCGCGACCTGGCCCCCTCCTTCAGGATTGGCTCGCCAGACCACCAGCTCCCCGTCGATGGCCCCTTCGAAGGACAGCCCGGCCATCACATCGGGAAAGGCGGCGGATATCTCGTCGCCCGTCCGGGAATACAGCTTCTGCACGCCCTGCTCGCGCACCGCCTGCACGCGGATGCCGTCCCATTTCCATTCCGCGACATAGTCGGCGGGGTTCAGCCGCTCGAAATCCACGGTCTCGTCGATGGCAACCGACAGCATGACCGGTCGGAACCGCCCCGGCGCATCGCCGCTGGGCCGCTCGCTGCGCCCCTCCAGCCAGGCGAATAGATCGTCATAGGGCGGGCTGAGCGCGTGCCAGATTTCCTCGATGTCGGATGCCGTCACCGGCTCCAGCGCCACGCTGCCCTCCCCGCCCTCAGGAGCAGGCGGCGCATCCACCTCAGTCGGTCGCATCATCGCCACCGCCGTCTTGGCCAACCGGGCCGACAGCCCGACCCGCAACGCGCCGGTCATCAGTTTCAACAGCGCCCAGCGCCCCTTGGGCTCCAGCGCATCCAGCCACCCCTCCAGCAGCGGCCGCACCTCGGTTCGTGATGCCTGACGCAATGCCTCGACGACCTCCGAAAGCTCCGGCTCGCGATTGGGCCGGTGTGCGGGATCGACCGGCCAGATCAGCGCCACCGTCTCGGCCAGGTCGCCGACATAGTCATAGGACCAGCCGAACAGCACCGGATCGACCCGCGCCTCCGTCGCCTTGCGGATCATAGCCGGCTTGGCGGCATCGAACGTCAGATCGCCGGTCAGGGCCGCCAATGCCCAGCCCCGATCCGGATCCGGCGTCGCCCTCAGATAGTCGCGCACCAGCACCAGCTTGGCGTTGCGCGATGCCGTCAGCGACAGACGGTCCAGAAGTTCGGCAAAGGCGCGCATGCGGTTCCGTTCGGCGGCAGATGAGCACCAAACGCGAAAACGCCCCGGAAGTCTCCTTCCGGGGCGCAGTCTCGGTCGCGGTCGGCCTTAGTTGAACAGGCCGGCGATCACGGCGGTGATCAGACCCGTCGCGACGGCGGTCAGAACGACGTCATTGCCGCTGCGGACATAGTGGTAGCCACGGGGCGGCTGACGCAGGCCATAGCGGCCGTAGTCGTTCACCACATAAGCGTTGGTGCGGTAATACGAAGGCATCCGCTGGCCATAAGACCACTGGCGAGCCGCATAGCCGCGCGGGGCGACGTAGCGGGGCGCATTGTAACGGCGCTGGGCCTGCTGCCAGCGGGCGTACTGGCGCTGGTCCTGACGGAACTCCTGACGGTCCTGGCGTTGGTCCTGACGGAATTCACGGCGGTCCTGGCGGTCGTCACGACGGTCTTCGCGTTGCTCGCGACGGTCCTGACGGTCGTTGCGGGACTGGGCGTCGGCGGCGGTGGCGACGCCCATGGTCGAGCCGGCGATCACGGCAGCCAGCGTAGCGGTGAGGATCTTGTTCATGGTGGGCTCCTTAGGCGGTCGAACCATTTCGACTTGAGCCCACCTTGCGCCACCGCCTCTGAGGCCCGCCTGAACGACCCGGCTCAGGCCCCGTTCATGCGGCGACCGAGATCTCGCCGCTATCTTCCAGGCGGCGCACGCTCGCCCTGCCCCCGCCGACCTGGTTCATCACGCGCGCCAGGGCGGCGAAGTCGATGGGCTTGTTCAGATAGGCGTCTGCGCCCGCATCCAGCCCGGCCTGATGGTCCTCGCGCCGCGCCGAGGCTGACAGCACCACGATCGGCGTTTCGGCGTTGGGACCGGCCGTATCGCGTATGGCCCGCGTTGCCGTCAAACCGTCCATGACCGGCATGTTGACGTCCATGACGATCAGATCGAACCGCTCGCGACCGGCCACCTCGACGGCAATCTGACCGTTCTCAGCGGTGGATGACACATGCCCGGCAGACCCCATCCAGGCCTCCAGGATCATGCGATTGACCGGATGATCCTCGACGATCAGGACATTCAGGGCACCGCCGCCCTCGACATTGGCGTGGATCGGCTCCGCCGCCGTTTCCGTCGTCCAGGCGACCACCTGGGCCTCGACGGTAAATGTGAAGGTCGAACCCTTGCCCAGGGTCGATTCCACATGGATGTCGCCGTGCATGATGTTGGCCATACGCTTGGCGATGGTCAGGCCCAGACCCGTGCCACCGAACCGGCGCGTCGACGACGCATCGACCTGGGTGAAAGGCTGGAACAGGCGCTCCAGATCGGCCGGCGCAATGCCCGCTCCGGAATCGGTCACGGAGAAGTCGAACCGCACGCGGTCGTCCGACAGCCGCGTGCACTTGGCCAGGAAGACGACTTCGCCCGCATCGGTGAACTTGACGGCATTGGACAACAGATTGTGCAGGACCTGGCAGACCCGCAGCGGGTCGCCGCGCACGATGGCCGGCACCTCGCCCTCGAACCGCGACACGAACGTGAGACCCTTGGCCTCGGCCTGGGCCTGGAACGGACCGGCGGCCCGGCGGTGCATATCGTCGCTGTGGACATCCACGACCTCGAAGGTCATCCGACCCGCCTCGATCTTGGTCATGTCCAGAATGTCGTTCAGCAGGCTTAGCAGGTTGTCGCCCGAGTTTCGGATGATCGACAGATATTCCCTCTGGCTGGTCTCCAGCCGGGTCGAGGCCAGCAGCTGGGCCGCGCCCAGCACGCCGTTCATCGGCGTCCGCAGCTCGTGCGAGATCACGCCCAGGAAGTTGGACTTGGCGTCGCTGGCCGCATTGGCCCTGTCCCGCGCGGCCTCCAGCTCCTCGATCAGATGCGCCTGATGCTCCTGGAAGGCCGTGATGCGGTCCTCGCGCAGCATGGTCATGGTCACCAGAACGAACAGGCCCGCGGCCGTGAACGGCACCACGGCCAGAAAAGCCCAGAACAAGGATGACCCCCACAGCGAGGCGAGGATGATCAGGGCCGCGACACCATAGGGCGACGAGATGACCAAGGCCTGGCGCGGCGAACTGCGAAGCTGGGCGAACACCAGCACATAGCCGGAAATCAGAAGCGCCATGGCCAGGGGATGGCCGAAGGGATGGCCCGAGAACCAGGCCATCAGCGGTGCCACGGCCCAGGCCGCCGTCGTCGCCGTCGCCACAAGCGGGAAGACCATGCCCCACCCGGATCCGACGCGTGAACTGACGCCCTTTTCGACCTGACCGCGCAAGGCACCCGCCGCGACCGTTCCCAGGAACCAAATCAGGGCGTTGACGCCGCCCACGACGGGCAACAGGCCGACCGCCCAGCTGGCGATGATCAGATAGCGCAAATACTGGGTCTGCAGGATGGCGCGCAGGGCCTGTGCGGCTTCGCCCGGGCGCTGTTCGCCCGCCAGCGCCTTGCCGATCCCGTCCGATTCGACCATTGCCCGTCCCACAGTCACCCAACCCCAACCGTCAGGCTACGAACAACCTTCTAAGACGGGGTGAACGGCGTAATCTGGACGCGGGCAGATGGCAACGCGGGGCTTTAGCGCGTTGTCGCAGCATCCTCGCAGGGCGTCAGGGCCTTGATCGACAGGGCATGCACCGGCCCGGCCAGTTCATCGCGCAACAGGCCATTGATCGTCCGCTGACGCTGCACCCGCGCCTGGCCTTCGAAGGCAGACGACACGACCGTCAGATTGAAGTGGCTCTCCCCGCCCGGCTGGGCGTCCATGCCACCTTCGTGATGGTGGCCGGCGTGGCGCGCGCTGTCATCCTCCAGCTCCAGGCGGCTCGGCGACAGGGCTGCGGTCAGTTTTTCGCGCATAATCGTCGCAATCGGGCCGTCCGGCATGGTCTTGTCCTTGTTGAAGTCCAAATCGGCCCTACACTTCGTGCGATGCCGAACGACTTTCAATACAAGCCCCGCTTCACCGACATGCGGATCAAGCCGCCCCGCCCCGAAGAGGAGGCGGCCAAGGCCGATGTCCTGCACCTGAAGCCTGGCCAGAAGCCCTGCCAGTGGCCCGACTGCCGTCAGGCCGCCACGGCGCGCGCGCCCAAGTCGCGCGAGCGACTGAACGACTTCTACGAATTCTGTCAGAAGCACGCGGGCGAGTACAACAAGGGCTGGAACTTCTACGCCGGCATGAGCGAGGACGAAATCCGCGCCGCCAAGGAGAACGAGGCCATGACCGGCGGTCGCCCGACCTGGGAGATGAAGGCCGGAGCCAATACGCGCGAGGCCGCCGCCGATGCCGTGCGGCGCGGCAAGCTGAAGGCCGATCCCGGCAACTGGCGCGACAGCTTCGGCCTGTTCGGCCGCCGTACCCAGGAACAGGCCTCGCCCGCCGGTGAGGACACCCTGCGCCTCGGCAAGCTGGAACGCGCCGCCCTCGCCGCACTCGATCTGGACGCCCGCACCGACAAGGCCAGGGTCAAGGCCCGCTATCACGAACTGCTGAAACGCTTCCACCCCGACCTGAACCAGGGCGACCGCGGTGCCGAGATGAAGCTTCAGAACGTCATCAAGGCCTACAAGACGCTGAAGAAGGCCGGGCTGGCGGCCTAGCATTGGGCCGGGTCGTGCCTAGCTAAGGAGCCCCAACACAGGAGCTCTCCCATGGACGTTCTCTACACAGCCCACGCCTCCGCCATCGGCGGTGGCCGCGACGGTCGCAGCCGCACGGACGACGGCAAGATCGACGTCAGCCTGTCGGTGCCCAAGGCCATGGGCGGCGACGACGGCCCCGGCACCAATCCCGAACAGTTGTTCGCCACCGGCTATGCCGCCTGCTTCCTGGGCGCGCTGCGTCTGGTGTCCAAGGAGGCCGGCACGCCGGTCGGCCCGGACACCCAGGTCGAGGCCTCGGTCGGATTCGGCAAGAACACCAGGGGCGAAGGCTTCAACCTGGACGTCGCCCTGAAGGTCACCGACACCGGCCTGGATCAGGCGACGGCCCAGAAGCTGGTCGAGCGCGCCCATCAGGTCTGCCCCTATTCCAACGCCACCCGTGGCGGCGTCGACGTTCGCGTCAGCGCGGAATAAATCCCTGCGGCACCGCGCGCATGTTGAGCCTCGCGCGCGGTGCCTCTAGGAGGAGGCATGACCTCCCTGCTCGACGCCACCCCCGATCCCCTGCTGACGCTTGAACCCGCCCGCCACGCCAGCGTGCGCGAGATCTTCGGCGTCGACAGCGACATGACCGTGCCTGTCTTCGCCGAGCGCGACAGCCATGTGCCGGAAATCGACGACAGCTATCGCTTCGACCCCCAGACCACCCTGGCCATCTGCGCGGGCTTCAGCTTCGACCGCCGGGTGATGGTCCAGGGCTATCACGGCACCGGCAAATCGACTCATATCGAACAGGTCGCCGCCCGCCTGAACTGGCCCCTGGTGCGCGTGAACCTGGACAGCCACGTCAGCCGCATCGACCTGGTCGGCAAGGACGCCATCGTCCTCAAGGACGGCAAACAGATCACCGAGTTCCGCGAGGGCATGCTGCCCTGGGCCATCCAGCGCCCGATCGCGCTGGTGTTCGACGAATACGACGCCGGCCGCCCCGATGTGATGTTCGTGATCCAGCGCGTGCTGGAGGCTCAGGGCCGCCTGACCCTGCTGGACCAGAACCGCGTGATCCGGCCCAACCCCTTCTTCCGCCTGTTCGCCACGACCAACACCATCGGCCTGGGCGACACCTCGGGCCTGTATCACGGGACCCAGCAGATCAATCAGGGCCAGATGGACCGCTGGAACATCGTCACCACCCTGAACTACCTCGACCACGACGTTGAGGCCGAGATCGTCGCCGCCAAGGTCCCCGAATGGTCCGACGCCGAAGGCAAGCGCAAGATCGCCGCCATGGTCCGCGTCGCCGACATGACCCGCAACGCCTTCATGAACGGCGACATCTCCACCGTCATGAGCCCCCGCACAGTCATCACCTGGGCCCAGAACGCCATCATCTTCAACGGCGACGTGGGGTTGGCCTTCCGCCTGACCTTCCTGAACAAGTGCGACGAACTGGAACGCCCGACCATCGCGGAGTTCTATCAACGGGCGTTCGGTGAGGACCTGCCGGAAGCGGCGACACGGGTGAAGGTGGGTTAGTCGACGCTCGTAATCGAGATGTCTGGATAGTAAACAGCAATGGGATTGTCGCTTCCATCCGGGTTCTCAAGAGCACTCCGAATCTGGTTCGCGATCTCTGAGCGATACGTTTCTAGCTTGGGCACCAGCTTATAGATGCTGGAATTGTCGATAAATATCGTCCTCATCTGGCTGATATCGAACGGCGGCTTATCCCCTATTTGAGAGATTTGAACTACCGGCTTTTTGAGCATGTGACGAACGGCGAGTTCATAGAATACATTTGGATTATGCATAGAAAGATCGGCCACAACTATTCGGGCTTTTCTAATGTATTCGAAAACTTGTTTTGTGATTGTTCCAGGCCGATCGATCTTATCCGCCCGCACTACTGTCAAACCCAGAGAGTCAACGGCGGGTTCGACGATGGAGCCGAGGAACAAGTCCGCATGCTCTCGAATTGGACTTCCCTCATCGCCGATCGGGGTGATGTAGAAGCACATAGTCTCGAAATTCGCCTTCTCTGCCGTGATGAGGCTTCCCTGCGAAACGGCCTGTCCGGTGGGTAACGAAGGCGCAGCAACAGTTCTGCTGGCGAACTGATCTACAGCGTGGTCAATTTCAAGAATGCGCTCCGCACCGGAAAGCGTCTGTATAAGGCCGACGTTTTCTAGATTGACGATAAACCGATCGACCGCCTCGGATAAAAATACGTCTGGGACTTCAGCTTCGCGCGCGGCGTCTATCAACACAGAGTTAGCGGGCCGTTTTAGGCCCCGTGTCTTTTCATATAGGGCCCTAAAGGCGGGAATGCTGTCGATCGCCAGCCGGATACGAATCCTGGCACGTTCCCTAGCGTTGGTTGCTTCGCTGAAGATCGCGATGGCATCGGCGGTCAATTCGAGAGCTTCGGCTTGGTACCCGCCTTTTGTCAGGCCATATTTGCCAGCATTGGTGATAATCTCCCGACTAGCGCTGCTCTCTGGCGATTTACCTAGCTCGTTGAAAAGCGTCAGCCTTCGAACTGGCTGGCCAGAACCAACGTCGTAGATAGCCTTCGCGAATGCCTCAGCCTCTGCAAAAGAGCAGGACGGGAACGGACGGTTTTCACGAGAGCGGCGCTTGGGCTGGGCCTCACTCTTGGAGGGGTCGGGCTTGGTGGCGGCCAATCAAATCTCCTCAGGATCAACACTCAAGCTAACACGGTTCGTTCGACTTGCAATCATTTGTTCGCGTTACGTTCGCAGCGCTCCTGCCCCATTCCGCCAAGCCCCCGCCGACAAGTTCCGCGCCGTCTCCCGCACCCCCTCCGGCCAACCTTTCACCGCCGCGTCGAATGCCGTCCAGTCCCCCGCGAACAGCATTCGCGTCGCCTCTTCATAGCCCGGCATATCCCCGGCCATTGTGGTGATGAAGCGATACGTCGCCTCCTTCGCCCGGCGCGCCCGGTCCGGCCCCTCCGCCTCCCGCAACGCGCCCTCGACCAGCTTGCGCAGGGCCACGGAGGCACCGCCGGGCTGGGCGGACAGCCAGTCCCAGTGGCGGGGCAGCAAAGTGACTTCGCGCGGTGTGACGCCCAGTTTCGGCCGGCCCGGCCCGCGCCTTTCCGCCTCGGGTACCGGGGTCAGCCGCGCGACCACATCCTCGACCGCGCCGCGCAGGTCCAGATCGATGACCCGGCCCGTCACGGCATCAAAGGTCAACACCCCCTCTCCCGCATCGGCGGCCATCTTCACAGCGGGCACGACATCGGACGCAGGCCCTCTCGCCAGCAGGCGGTCCCCGGTGAAGGCGAAGACAGGAAAATCAGCAGTAAGGGTCATGGTCAGGCCTCAGATTGAGGTGAGATATTTATCCGGGTAGAATACCCGCGTCAATATTACCCGGACAAATTTGTACGTACACGTCAGCGCCTTGGGCAAAGCATCACGGCGAAGGCATCGACGCCTGATGCCCTACGGGAACTCCTGAGCCACCAACGCGCTATGACGGCACGCCTCCCCGGCACCCATTCATTCGAGAGGATTTCTCCATGACCGACCAACGTATAGAAGGTGCCGCCAACACTGTCGGCGGTCGTATCAAGGATGGCATCGGCGGCCTGACCGGCAACGACCGTCTGCAGGCCGAAGGCAAGTTCGATCAGGTCAAGGGCAAGGCCCTGGACGCCTATGGCCGCGTCATCGACGGCTTAGACGGCCTGATCGAAAAGGCCCCGGTCCAGTATCAGGACAAGGCCCGCCAGGGTCTGGACTTCGCCCGCCGCAAGCCCCTGCTGACCACCGGCATCGTCGCTGGTCTGGCTGTGCTGCTGGGCGGCCTGGGTCGCCGCCGCTAAGGCGAGGCCTTCCCCGCAAAGATAAAAGGCCCGGGCAGCGATGCCCGGGCCTTTTTCTTTGGATCATTCCTCCCCCATCGGGGGAGGGGGACCGCCGGCACGGCGGTGGAGGGGGCCCACCCCAAGCGCGGGCGGACGTAGCCAGCTCCCTCCACCACGTCTTGGTTTCCCTCCCCCGTCGGGGGAGGATCAGGCATCAGTCGGCGACGACGTCCGCCTCCTCGGCCACCTTCTCGGGCGCGCCCTTGGTCGGGGTGATGTCGAAGGCGATCTTGCCGTCCTTCAGTTCCACCTTCACATGGCCGCCGCGCGTCAGGCGTCCGAACAGGATGTCGTCGGCCAGCGGCTTCTTGATGTGCTCCTGAATGACCCGCGCCAGAGGACGCGCGCCATACAGTTCGTCGAAGCCGTTCTTGGCCAGCCAGTCGTTGGCCTCGTCCGACAGTTCGATGGTGATGTTGCGGTCGCCTAGCTGGGCTTCCAGCTGGATCATGAACTTGGTCACCACCGACTTGATCGTCTCGGCGTCCAGCGCCTTGAAGGCCACGATGGCGTCCAGGCGGTTGCGGAACTCCGGCGCGAACAGACGCTGGATGGCCTTGTCGTCCTCACCCTCGACCTTGCCGCGGCCAAAGCCGATGGAGGCGCGGGCGTTGTCGGCGGCCCCGGCATTGGTGGTCATGATCAGGATGGTGTTCCTGAAATCGACCTTCTTGCCGACCGCATCGGTCAGCATGCCGTTGTCCATCACCTGCAACAGGATGTTGTAGACGTCCGGGTGGGCCTTCTCGATCTCGTCCAGCAGGACCACCGAATGCGGATGCTGATCCACCGCATCGGTCAGCAGCCCGCCCTGATCATGCCCGACATAGCCCGGAGGGGCCCCGATCAGGCGACTGACGGTATGGCGCTCCATATATTCCGACATGTCGAACCGCTGCATCTCGATGCCTAGCGTCGAGGCCAGCTGCTTGGCCACCTCGGTCTTGCCGACGCCCGTAGGACCACTGAACAGGAAGGCCCCGATCGGCTTCTGCGGATCGCGCAGACCTGCGCGAGCCAGCTTCATGGCCGCAGAGACCTGTTCGATCGCCGCCGACTGGCCGAAGACCACGCGATTCAGATCGGTCTCCAGCTGGCGCAGGCCCTCGGTGTCGGACTTGCTGACCGACTTGGCGGGAATGCGGGCCATCTTGGCGATGACGGCCTCGACCTCCTTCTGGCCGATGACCTTCTTGCGCTTGGATTCCGGCAGCAGCATCTGCGACGCCCCCGCCTCGTCGATCACGTCGATCGCCTTGTCCGGCAGTTTGCGGTCGGTCATGTAGCGGGCCGACAGTTCCACCGCCGTGCGGATGGCGGCGTCCGTATAGCGCAGCTTGTGATGCCCCTCATAGGAGCTCTTCAGCCCTTTGAGGATCTTCACCGTGTCCTCGACCGTCGGCTCGTTGACGTCGATCTTCTGGAAGCGCCGCACCAGGGCGCGGTCCTTCTCGAAATGCTGGCGATACTCCTTATAGGTCGTCGACCCCATGCAGCGCAGGGTCCCCGACGCCAGGGCGGGTTTCAGCAGGTTGGACGCATCCATCGCTCCGCCACTGGTCGCGCCCGCGCCGATCACCGTGTGGATCTCGTCGATGAACAGGATGGCGTTCTCGTGGTTTTCCAGCTCCTTGACGACCTGTTTCAGCCGCTCCTCGAAGTCGCCGCGATACCGAGTGCCGGCCAGCAGCGCCCCCATGTCCAGGCTGTAGATGGTCGCGCCTTCCAGCACGTCCGGCACCTCGTGGTTGACGATCTTGCGGGCCAGGCCTTCCGCGATTGCGGTCTTGCCGACGCCCGGCTCACCGACCAGCAGCGGGTTGTTCTTGGTGCGGCGGCACAGGATCTGGATGGCCCGCTCGACCTCGCCGTGACGGCCGATCAGGGGGTCGATCTTGCCGTTCTTGGACTTCTGGTTCAGGTCGACGCAATAGGCCTCCAGCGCCTCTCCGCCCGTCTTGGCGGCGGCGGCGTCCTCGGCGTCCTCGGGGCTGGCGGCACCGGCCTTGGCCGGACGGGTCTCGCCCCCGCCCTTCTTGGCGATGCCATGCGCGATATAGTTCACCGCGTCATAGCGGGTCATGTCCTGCTCCTGCAGGAAATAGGCGGCGTGGCTCTCGCGCTCGCTGAAGATCGCGACCAGCACATTGGCCCCCGTAACCTCCTCGCGGCCCGAGCTCTGGACATGAATCACCGCGCGCTGGATCACGCGCTGGAACCCCGCCGTCGGCTTGGCGTCCTCGCCGTCGCTGGTGGCCAGCGCCGCCAGGTCGGTATCGACATACAGCGTCAGCGCCGTCTTCAGATTGACCAGCTCGACATTGCAGGCGGTCATGACGCCCGCCGCATCCGGATCATCGATCAGCGCCAGCAGCAGGTGCTCCAGCGTGGCGTATTCGTGTTTGCGCTCGTTCGCATAGTGCACCGCGCGGTGCAGGGTCTCTTCGAGAGGACGTGAAAATGAGGGCATGGGAAGCTTATCCTCTCAGTCTTTTTCCATCGTGCATTGCAGCGGATGCTGGTGACGTCTGGCGGTTTCGATCACCTGGGCGACCTTGGTTTCGGCCACTTCATAGGTGAACACGCCGCAGACCCCGACGCCATGCTGATGCACATGCAGCATGATGCGGGTCGCGTCCTCGCGGCTCTTCTGGAAGAACCGCTCCAGCACATAGATGACGAATTCCATCGGGGTGTAGTCGTCGTTCAGGATCAGCACCCGGTACAGCGAGGGCTTCTGAAGTTTCGGCCTTGTCTCGGTGATGGTGGCAGAGCCTGCGCCCTGGTCCCGATCACCGGTCTTGCGTGACGGCGGCATTCGTAATCCAGTTGGGGAGTTCGATGGATCAGATAGGTGATGATGCCCTGAATTGAAGATGCGACAAGTCACCTCTTTGTTTGCGCAGGCGCAAACGCCTGTCCCTCCCGCTTGAGGGAGGGTGGCCGAACGAAGTGAGGTCGGGTGGGAGGGGCTAGGTCGACAAGGCACCGGCTCAGTAGCGCCGCGCCCTCCCCACCCGGCTTCGCTGCGCTCAGCCACCCTCCCCCAAGTGGGAGGGACACTACAAGGCCCGCCCTCAAACAGCGGGCCGCCGCGCGGCCAGCGTTAGGGCAAACAAAAAGGCCCCCGGATCGCTCCGGGGGCCTTCTCGTTACGCTACTAGCTTCGTCAGGCGCTTAGCGGGCGGCCTGGAACTTTTCGACCGAGGCGGTGACGCGCTCGTTGATCGGCTTGAAGCTGTCCTTGACCGAGGCGGTCATGACGTCCGTCGCCTTGGTCACTTCGGCCAGATAGGCTTCGGTGGCCGACTTGGCCCAGCTGGTTTGCAGCTCCAGCAGTTCCTGGATCGAGCGGGCCTGGGCCATCGACTGGGCGGCGGCGACGCCGTCTTCCCAGGACTTCTTGGTGAAGGCGACCGACTGGGCCGACAGGGTCTCGACGCCCTTCTGGGCGGCGGTGGCCGAGGCGACCATGGCTTCCAGGTTCTGCTTGCTGTGGGCGTTCAGCTCGGCCAGGCCGGCGGCCGACTTGTCGGCGGCGTCGCGGAACACCTTGGCACCGGCGGCCTGGGCCTGCTCGGCATTGGCCTGGAAGTTGGCCTGGGCCTTTTCGGTGGTGGCCTTCACGGTGTCGGCGGTCTTCTTCACGGTTTCAACGGCGTCAGTCATGATGCGTCTCCTGAACTGAGGTGTCGCAGCGATCCCGCGACTGATTTTTCTCGCAGCAGGCGATTCCGCCGCGACGAGGCTCATATGGTGCAAGTGCGAACAGTCGTCAAGAGTTATTGTGCGCCGCACAAAACCGTCAGCCAGACTTCACAATCCTGTTGACCCCTTGTTTACCCTCTCGAAACCGACGGCGCCCATGGTAGCCTCTCTGTTCGCGTCGCGTGGTGGGGCCGCCGTCGCGCCAGTCTGAAGAGTGAGGCCTGCCGTGCTGACCATCGCCCTGATCCGTCGCGGACTTCTGTCGCTGGCCCTGATTGCAGGCCTGGCCTTCACGCCCGCCGCAACCCCACCCGTCGCCCAGTCCGGCGACAACTCGCGCTACGCCGCCATCGTCGTGGACGCCGAAACGGGCGAGGTCCTGTTCGCGCGCAACGCCGATGCCCGCCGCTATCCCGCCTCCATCACCAAGCTGATGACGCTTTATCTGGCGTTCGAGTCGCTCTCGAAGGGCGATGTGAAGCTGACGGATACCCTGACCATCTCGATCCGCGCGGCCAGCGAACCGCCGTCCAAACTGGGCCTCGCCGCGGGCCAGACCATCAGCCTGGACAACGCCATGCGCGCGACCGCGGTCCGCAGTGCCAACGACATGGCCATGGCCATCGCCGAGCATGTCGGCGGGTCCAACGACCGTTTCGCCGCCCGCATGACGCAGAAGGCGCGCGAGCTGGGCATGACCCAGACGGTCTACGTCAATCCCAACGGCCTGCCCGACAGCCGCCAGATTACCTCGGCCCGCGACCTGTCGATCCTGGCGCGCGCCATCATGCGCGACTATCCGCAATACTATGCCTACCTGGGCCAGCACGACTGGGCCTACAACGGTCGCGACTACCGCAACACCAATGGCCTGCTGCACACCGGCAACGGCTATGACGGGCTGAAGACCGGCTATATCAATGCCTCGGGCTTCAACCTGGCCGCCTCGGCGGTGCGCGGCGACAAGCGATTGATCACCATCGTCCTGGGCGGGCGCTCGACGGCCAGCCGCAACGCCCATGTCGCCGCCCTGATGGACACCGGCTTCGAGCTGGAACGTGCCCGCAGCCGGGGCCAGAATATCCAGGTGACCCAGGCCTTCTTCGAACAGCGCGGCTTCGGTCTCAGCTCCAGCCCGGCCGGCGAGGTCCAGTTCGCCTCGATCACCTCCAGCGGGGCGGCCGTACCGAGCAACGAAGCCAACGGCGACGAAGGCACGGCCTATGCCGCCCTCGCCAGCACACCTGCGCCTCGCCCGGAGCCGCGCACGCCCGCTCGGGCCGCCACACGATCGGGCCAGCTGCCCGCCGATCTGCCCGCCGACGTGACCGCCATTCTGAACGGTGGCCGCTCGCCCGCTGCGACCACGGCCCGCACCCCTGCCCCCCGCGCCACGCCGGCCCGCGCATCCGGCGGCTGGGCCGTTCAGGTCGGGGCCTTCCGTGACGAGACCGTGGCCCGCAACTGGCTGACCGAGGTCCAGCGCCGCTTCCGCACCCAGTTCTCTTCCGCCGAGCGCACCGTCGTCGATGCCGAGGGCTGGTTCCGCTCGCGCTTCACCGGCATGACCGAACAGTCCGCCCAGGCCGCCTGCGAAGCCCTCGCCGCCCGCAGCGTGACCTGTATGGTGGTCCGTCCGCAGGGATAATCGAGACGCGGCTTTACCCCCCGCCCCTTTTCCCCTATACGCGCCGCCTTTCCAGGGCTTCGGTCCTGGCGTGGAGTTCCAAAGGGTTCGGGAAGTCATCCCGGCCGCCGCGCCTGGATCCATCGTGGGAGAGGACTTTACCCGGTCCCCTCGCGCCGACGCCCTACAAGGGAGAATACCGCATGGCTCTTTACGAGCACACGGTCATGTCGCGCCAGGATATCAGCGCGCAACAGGCCGAAGCGCTGAACGACACCATCAAGGATCTGATCGTCGCCGGTGGCGGCTCGGTCGCCAAGATCGAATACTGGGGTCTGCGCAACCTGACCTACCGGGTCAAGAAGAACCGCAAGGCGCACTATTCGCTGCTCGCCGTCGACGCCCCCCCGGCCGCCATGGCCGAGGTCGAGCGCCAGCTGTCGATCAACGAGGACGTGCTGCGCTGGCTGACCGTCCGCGTCGAGGAACTCGACCTGGAACTGTCGCCCCTCCTGGCCCGCCGCGAGCGCGAGCGTGAACGTGAGCGCGAGCGCACGCCGCGTGAAGACGCTCCCGCCGCCGAAGCCGCAGAATAAGGACCCGGATCATGACCGATACGACCGCCCCCAAGCCGGGTACGCCGGCCGGCTCCGGCCCCGCCCGTCGTCCCTTCTCGCGTCGCCGCAAGGTTTGCCCGTTCACGGGTGAAGGCGCACCGAAGATCGACTACAAGGATGTGAAGCTGCTGCAGCGTTACATCTCCGAACGCGGCAAGATCGTGCCTTCGCGCATCACCGCCGTTTCCCAGATCAAGCAGCGCGAACTGGCCAAGGCCATCAAGCGCGCCCGCTATCTGGCCCTCCTGCCGTATGTGGTGAAGTAAGATGAAGGTCGTTCTGCTGGAACGCGTCGAGAGTCTCGGCGCCATCGGCGACGTCGTGTCCGTCAAGGACGGCTTCGCCCGTAACTTCCTTCTGCCGCGCGACAAGGCCCGTCGGGCCACCTCCGCGAACCTGAAGGCCTTCGAACTCGACCGCGCCGCCATCGAGGCCCGCAACGAGAAGAACAAGTCCGAGTCGCAGAAGATCGCCGACAAGATCGATGGTCAGACCTACGTCATGATCCGCCAGGCCGGTGAAACCGGTCAGCTGTATGGATCGGTCGCCGGTCGCGACGTCGCCGAAGCTGTTCAGGCTGAAGGCGGCAAGGTCGAGCGGTCTCAGGTCGTCCTGAACGTGCCGATCAAGAGCCTGGGCGTCCACGAAGTGCTGGTTCGCCTGCACGCCGAGGTCACCGCCACGGTCAAGATCAACGTCGCACGCTCGGCC
Organism: Brevundimonas sp.; assembly: GCF_016463295.1. Taxonomy (GTDB): domain Bacteria; phylum Pseudomonadota; class Alphaproteobacteria; order Caulobacterales; family Caulobacteraceae; genus Brevundimonas. The sequence goes on along the minus strand of NZ_JAEMRO010000014.1, from coordinate 10,276 downwards.
GAAGAGGCCGAACGTCAGGCCAAGGGCGAGGACGTCATCAAGTCCGCCTATGACGAAGACCGCGAAGCGGCCGCCGAACAGGCCCGCGACATGGTCGAAGGTGGCGCAGGCCAGCAGGACGGTCTCGGCTCCGAAGCCTGATCGTCTCACCTAGACCGAAAAGACGCGGCGGCGTGGGGGCAACCCTGCGCCGCCGAACTTTTGTCTAGGTGTCGGGCGCGTCCGCCGTCTGAACCGGCCCGAACACGGCCTCGAATGCGCTCCTCAAGGCCGCATCCGCCTCATCCATCGTGGCCAGCACACCCAGATCGACCAGGCTGGTCACCCCATGCTCGGCGATGCCGCATGGCACGATGCCGCCGAAATGATCCAGGTCCGGTTCGACGTTCAGGCTGATGCCGTGAAAGCTGACCCATTTGCGCACCTTCACGCCGATGGCCGCGATCTTGTCCTCGCGGCTCCAGCCCGGCCCCTTGCGCTCGACCCAGACCCCTACCCGGCCCTCGCGCACCCCCGCCTCGACCCCGAACCGGTCCAGCGCGCCGATGATCCATTGCTCCAGCCCCCGCACGAAGGCGCGCACATCGCGCCCGCGCCGGTTCAGGTCCAGCATGACATAGGCCACGCGCTGTCCCGGCCCGTGATAGGTGAACTGCCCGCCCCGCCCTGTCCGGTGCACCGGAAACCGCCCCGCATCCAGCAGGTCGTCGTCCTTCGATGACACCCCGGCGGTATAGAGCGGCGGATGTTCCAGCAGCCAGACCATCTCGGCCGCCTCGCCCGCCGCGATCGCCGCGACCCGCGCCTCCATGAAGGCCACCGCTGCGTCATAAGGCACCAGCCCAGACGATACGGCCCATTCCACGGGCGCACCATCGCTCGGGATCAGGCGATTTTCCGCAAGGCTTAACGGGTCAGCAAGCATGAAGACTCAATGTGTCCCTCGAAGGCATCGCGCAAGGGCTGTCGCTTGCGCACCTTCGCCTGAACCGGATGTGCCTTGAGCCAGATTGACGCCGTCAATGTCGAGATTTCCGTCGTGCTGGGCCGTTCGGTCCTGCCGATGTCGCAACTGCTCAAAATGGGCCGTGGCGCGGTGATCCCGCTCGACGCCTCCGAAAGCGACGAAGTCTGGATCCTGGCCAACAACCACCCCGTCGCCCGTGGTGAAATCGAGATCCGTGACGACCGCATCGCGATCACGGTCACGCGGCCGGCGGATGTCTACGACTTCATGGCCGGGGCGGCCTGAACCACCACTTCTGTTGCGTGCTGCCTGTTGCCTGTTGCCTAGCTCACAAGCCTCCGCTATCAGCCCCGCTCCGATGTGAGCGGCCGTGGCGGAATTGGTAGACGCGCAGCGTTGAGGTCGCTGTTCCTTAACCGGAGTGGAAGTTCGAGTCTTCTCGACCGCACCATCGGATTTCGAAACCTGTGAGGCGGCTGGACTTCGGTCCACCGTCCGGGCAGGCTTTACTTCATTCAGGCGAACCGCTGACGGTTCATGGGGCGACGCATCGGCGCATAGCTGATCCATTTTTTCGAGGGAGGCCAGAAGCGTGATCACCACCGCAGACGCCCCCTTGCCGCCCGAAGCCGAGACCGAAGATCACGTCGCCCTGGACGAGGACTACGTCCTGACGCCGGCCTTCGTCGAAAAGGTCGTCGATGCCGCTGATGACGGCGACGGCGCGCGCCTGACGGCCCTGCTGGAAGACCTCCACCCCGCCGATGTCGCCGACCTGATGGGCTTTCTGACGGAACAGCATCGCGGCGTGGTCGTGATCTGGCTGCCCGCCGACCTGCTGGCCGAAACCCTGCCCGAGCTGGACGACGGTATCCGCGAGGAGGTGCTGGAGCGCGTCCCCCACCTGATCCTGGCCGAGGCCCTGCAGGAACTGGATTCCGACGACGCCGCCGCCGTGGTCGAGGATCTGGAGGACGATCAGCGCGAAAAGGTCCTGGCCGCCATGCCGGACGAGGATCGCGCCGCGATCGAAAGCTCGCTGGGCTATGCCGAGGATACGGCCGGTCGCCTTATGCAGCGCGAGGTCATGGCCGCGCCCCAGTTCTGGAACGTCGGCGACACCATCGACCACATCCGCAAACAGGGCGAGGACCTGCCCGAGCTGTTCTTCGACATCTACATCGTCGATCCGGCCAACAAGCCCATCGGCGGCGTGCCGGTCAGCGGCCTGCTGCGGGCACCGCGCACCGTCGCCCTGACCGACATCATGGAGCCGGTCAACGCCATCGCCGTCGATCAGGACCAGGAAGAGGTCGCCTATATCTTCGAGAAATACCACCTGATCTCGGCGCCGGTGGTCGATGCGGCGGGGCGTCTGGTCGGCCAGATCACCGTCGATGACATCGTCAACATCATTCAGGAAGAGAACCGCGAGGACATCCTGCGCCTGGCCGGTGTTCAGGACGAGGACCGCGGCTCGACCATCCCCGAAATCGTCCGCAGTCGCGTGCCCTGGCTGACCATCAACCTGGCCACCGCCACCCTGGGGGCCAGCGTCATCGGCTGGTTCGAGGGCACGATCCAGCAGATCGTGGCCCTGGCCGTGCTGATGCCCATCGTCTCGGCCATCGGCGGCAATGCGGGCACCCAGGCGCTGACCGTGACGGTCCGCGCCCTGGCCACGCGCGAGCTGAACAGCTCCAACGCCCCCCGCACCTTCTGGCGCGAGCTGGTGGTGGGCCTGTCAAACGGCCTGCTGCTGGCCCCGCTGATCGGTCTGGCCACCGCCTTCTGGTTCCGGGATGAAAGCTGGCTGATCGGCGTGGTCATCGCCGCCGCCATGGTGCTGAACCTGCTGGTCGCGGCCAGTGTGGGCGTGCTGACGCCCCTGACCCTGTCCAAGCTGAAGTTCGACCCGGCCGTTTCGTCCGCCGTCTTCGTGACGGCGACGACCGACTTCTTCGGCTTTTTGATCTTCCTCGGCCTGGCCACAATGGTGCTGCTGTAACGGCGCAGGGCTTGCTGCTTCCCCGAAAGGGCGAGTAAGCCTGTATCGTTCTGGGTCAATCCGTGTCCGACGCCGCCAAGCCACGTCTGAAAATCTCCCGTCCGGGCCTGATGCTCATCAAGAGCTTCGAGGGTTTCCGTCAGCGCGCGGTCCAGGCGGAGGACGGCCGCTGGGTCATCGGCTATGGCCACACCGCCTCGGCCCGCGAAGGGGCCACGGTTGATGAAGCGGACGCCGAACTTCTCCTGCAATACGACCTGCTGCCGATCACCACGGCGCTGAACGAGCGCATCGACGGCCCCATCAACCAGCATCAGTTCGACGCCCTGGCCAGTTTCGCCATCTCGGTCGGCCTCAAGGCCTTCCTGGCCTCCGACGTCCTGCGCCGCTTCAATGCCGGGCAGGCGAAAGAAGCCGCCGACGCCCTGATCGGCTGGCCGGAGCCAGACTCTCCCGATGCCGCCCCGCGTCGCCGCTCGGCCGAACGCGCCCTGTTCAATGCCTCGCCCGACGCTTCCGTAACGGTCGCCGATCTGATGATCGCGCCGCTGCCCGTCTCAGGTGATCTGTCGCAAGAGCCCGCGCCCCTGCCCGCTACCCCCCAGCCAACCACCAAGCCGGTTGCAAACCCGGCCGCACAGGCCCGTGCCGCCGCAGTGGCCAGCCTGCTGGGTGAAAGCGCGCCCGTCACCTCGACCCCGGTGACATTGGACCCCGCGCCAGTCACCGACGACGTCGCCGCCGACCCTGCGGCACAGTGGGATGCCGCCTCTTCATCTGTTGCCGCCGGCGAGGATGCGACCGTTCAGACCCCTCCTGTGGCCGGCGACGAGACCCCGGCCGCACCGGTCATGCGACACGAGGCCACGCCTGCGAAGGCCAAGGGCTTCGACTGGGGCTATACCGGGGCCTTCCTGATCATGGGGGCCATCGGCTTCACCGCCTGCGGGGCCGCCGCCGCGGCCTTCCGCCTGGCCTCCAGCCGGCCGTCGCCCTCGAACGAGACCCTGGTGATCGCCGGGGTTCTGGGCCTGATCGGTGCCGTCTGCGTCGCCGCCGCCGCCTGGAACCTCTACGCCCGCTGGAGCAAGCCGGACTGATCATGCCTCTCCCTTTTGGGGGTGGAGGACCATGCGTCAGCATGGTGGAGGGGGCTGCTCCCTCTCTCCCTTCACTCGCGGGCAGGAATGATGCTAACCCCGCGTCATGAGCATTCCCTTCGCCCCCCAATCCATGGAATTCGGCCTCGGCGAGACGGCTGACGCCATCCGCGACACCACCGCCCGCTGGGCCGCCGACCGTCTGGCCCCCCTGGCCGCCGAGATCGACGAGACCAACGCCTTCAAGCGTGAGCTGTGGCCCGAGATGGGCGAGCTGGGCCTGCACGGCATCACGGTGGAGGAAGAGTACGGCGGCCTGGGCCTCGGCTACCTCGAACACGTCGTGGCCATGGAAGAGGTCTCCCGCGCCTCCGCCTCCATCGGCCTGGCCTACGGGGCCCACTCCAACCTTTGCGTCAACCAGATCCGCCGCTGGGGCACCGAGGAGCAGAAACGCAAATACCTGCCCGGCCTGATCTCCGGCGAACACGTCGGCTCCTTGGCCATGTCCGAGGCCGGCTCCGGCTCTGACGTCATGTCCATGCGCACCCAGGCCCGCAAGGACGGCGACCGCTACATCCTGAACGGCACCAAGTTCTGGATCACCAACGCCCCCCACGCCGAGACCCTGGTGGTCTACGCCCGCACCGGCGAAGGCAACGGCGGCGTCACCGCCTTCCTGATCGAAAAGGGCATGAAGGGCTTCAGCGTCTCGAAGAAGCTCGACAAGATGGGCATGCGCGGCTCCGACACCGCCGAATTGGTGTTCGAGGACTGCGAGGTCCCGGCCGAGAACATCATGGGCGGCGAAGGGCGCGGCGCGGCCGTTCTGATGAGCGGCCTGGACTACGAGCGCGCCGTCCTGGCCGCCGGTCCTCTGGGCATCATGCAGGCCGCTCTGGACGTCGTCCTGCCCTATGTCCGTGACCGCAAGCAGTTCGGCAAGGCCATCGGCAGCTTCCAGCTGATGCAGGCCAAGGTCGCCGACATGTACGTCGCCCTGAACAGCGCCCGCGCCTATGTCTATGCCGTCGCCCGCGCCTGCGACGCCGGCAAGACCACCCGCTACGACGCCGCCGGCGCCATCCTCCTCGCCTCCGAGAATGCCGTGAAGGTCAGCCTGGAGGCCGTTCAGGCCCTGGGCGGTGCCGGCTACACCAAGGAATGGCCGGTCGAACGCCTGGTCCGCGACGCAAAACTCTACGACATCGGCGCCGGCACCAACGAAATCCGCCGCTTCCTGATCGGGCGGGAGTTGCTGGGGGGATAAGGGAACCGGTCGGGGCGTCGTGGCTTCTTCCCCGCGAAGGAGTCCCCCGCCATGCCCGCCAAATCCGCCGCCCAGCAGAAGGCCGCCGGGGCCGCGCTCAGCGTCAGGCGCGGCGAGACGCCCAAATCCGCACTGAAGGGCGCGTCGAAATCCATGGCAGAGTGCATGTCCGAAACGCAGCTCGAGGAGCTCGCGCGCACCCGGCATGAGAGCAAGCCGGACCACGTCGACGACTGATCCGCTGAACCTCGAATCGTCATGGACGTTTGTTAAGTGGCGTGACGGCAAACTGATGCCTAGATCGTGATACCTTCGTTTCCCGGACGCGCCTTGGCAGTAGTTCCCCTCGATCCCGAAACCGACACCCGCACCTTCTCCGAGGTGATCGAGGATATCGGCGCGCGCGATGAACCAAAACTCTATCTCAGCGAACTGATCCACGGCTTTGGCGAGCGCGGCTTCGGGGCCATGCTGCTGTTCTTCGGCCTGGTCAGCGTCGTGATCGGCGCGGTGCCCGGCACCACGACGGTTCTGGGTGCCCCCATCCTGCTGATCGCCATCCAGCTGGTATTTCGCCGCGATCAGCTGTGGATGCCCAGCTGGATCCTGAAGCGCAGCATCGACCGCGCGACCTATCGCAACGCCATCGGCAAGATCATGAAGCCGCTGCGCAAGGTCGAGCGCCTGTCGCGTCCGCGCCTGTCGATCATGAGCAGCGATGCATCCGAAATGTTGATCGGCCTGGCCTGCATCGTGCTGTGCCTGATCCTGATGCTGCCGATCACGGGGGGCAACCTGTTCCCGTCCCTGATCGTGGCCGCCTTCGGTTTCGGCCTGATGCAGCGCGACGGGGCCATCATTATCGCCGGCTGGGTCGGCACGGCGGGGTTCGGCGTCTTCGTCTGGCTGGCGTGGGAGCTGATCAGCCGGGTCGTCCTGGCCACCTGGACCTGGGCCACCAGCCTGTTCTGACGCGAGGCTCTACGCCGCCTGCGCGGTCCCCGGCGTCGAAGGCCCCGCCAGTCCCTGCATGATCATCTTGTTGATATCGACCAGGGCCTCGAAGTCGTCGTCGCCCCGCATCACCACCGACGAATGCCGGTTCACGAACAGGCTGATCGAGATGATCTGCGCCCGCAGAGCCTTGTCCATCTGATTGCCGGGGTCGGAACAGTCGGTGGCCAGCGCCGACCACAGCCGCCGGTTCCAGTCCAGGGCATCGATGCGCGTGGCGATATCCGACTTGTCGACGGTCGCGGCATGCATCAGCGCGCGCGTGACCTGGCCGAACAGCCGGTATTCCATTTCCCGCGGGTTTTCAGCCCGCGTCGATGCGGTCTTGTACGCCTGAAGCGACATCGGCCAGCCTTTCTTCGTAGTCCACCAGTTTGCGGGCCGACATCAGGGCCTTGTAGTATTCCTTGGCCATCACGTGGCGCGAGGCGGCGACGCATTCCGCCTGGATCTCCGGATTGCGGATGGCCCCCATGAACTCCGTCAGACGCAGCACGAACTCGTCATAGACCTTGGGGGCCGAGGTCTCGTCCAGATACATCATCATGACCGGGAAATAGACGCGGCGGGCCGGGCTATTGACCTCCTCGACCTGCATGATGTCCTTTTCACGCAGGACGCTGGCCTTGTTCTGCAGGATCAGGACGCCCCGGCGATCCCCGTTCTGGACCACGGCCCCGTTCAGCACGAATTTCTCGCCGGGCTTGAGCGACAGCTTCAGCGGCATGGGATGGCGAACTCCGTCTGGCCCGATAACCCAGAATGGAATCAGGCGAGCAAACACAGGCTAAACAGTCGTGGTTAACCATCTCTTGTAAGCTGGACGGCAGGATGACGATACGCCCGCTTCGAGATCGCGCATGACTGCTCCTTCCCCTCTGGACACCGCCCCTCAGGAGGATGCCCACGCGCCGCGACTGGCGGTCCAGTCCACGGTCGGCAATGCCGCCTCGCCCGCCGCTATTCGCCGCCTGTCGCACGCCCTCGTCGGCACCAAACCCACCTCCGCCAGGACGCAGAAGGTCGTCGTCGACAAGCTGCGCGCCGCCCTCGCCGCCATTCGCAACGGCAACTATGCCCTGGGCGCCACCCAGGCCCAGGCCGCCATCAAGGCCGATCCCGACAGTGGTCTGGCCTGGCACGTCCTCGCCATCTGCCACGAGAAATCGGGCCAGGTGATCGCGGCGCTCGACGCCTATCAGGCCGCCCTGCAACGCCTGCCTGAAGACACAGACATCGCCCACGACCTGGGTCGGCTGGCGCATCAACTGGGCTATCTGCCCATCGCCGAGAAACTGCTCCTTCGCTATCTGGCCGCCCATCCCGGCCACGCCGAGGCCACCAACAACCTGGCTTGCGTCCTGCGCGACCAGAACCGCTACCCCGACGCCATCGACCTGCTGACGCCGTTGCTGGAGATCGAGCCGGGCAATGCCGTCCTGTGGAACACCCTCGGCTCGGTCATGAACGATCGGGGCCAGGTCGATCAGGCCCTGATCTTCTTCGAGGAGGCGCTGCGCCTCGACCCCGCCCTGGCCAAGGCCCGCTACAACCGCGCCAATGCCCGGTCGCCGCTTGGCGACACTCTGGGCGCGCTCGAAGACATCGAGGCTGCATTGCCGGGGGCGGAGACCGCCTATGAACAGGCCATGATGCGCATGGCCCGCGCCATCATGCTGATGGGCCTGGCCCGGATTCCCGAAGGCTTCGACGCCTATGAAGTCCGCCTCGACCCCGCCCTGCCCGACGCCATGCGCGTCGCCGTCGACGCCCCGCGCTGGGACCCTAAAACCGAGAATATCCGCGGCAAGCGCCTGCTCGTCGTCGGCGAACAAGGCATCGCCGACGAACTGGTCTTCGCCAACACCCTGCCGGACGTCATCGACGCCGTCGGCCCCGACGGCCAGGTCTATCTGGCGGTCGAGCAGCGCATGGTCGGCCTGTTCCAGCGGGCGCACCCCCGCGCCATCGTCGGCGGGCACCGCGCGGTCCGGCTGGAGGGGCGACTGACCCGTTACATGCCTTTCATCCAGGAGCTGTCTGACACCGGCGTGCGCATGGACGCATGGACGCCCATCGCCTCCCTGATGGCCCCCTATCGCCCCTCGGTCGCCTCCTTCCCGCCGGCGCGCCAGGTCATCGTGCCGGACCCGGAGCGTGTCGCGCGCTGGACCACGGAGCTTGAAGCCCTCGGCACCGGCCTCAAGGTCGGCCTGCACTGGAAAAGCCTGGTCATGACGGGCGCGCGCGCCGCCTTCTTCGCCACCGGCTTCCAGCTCTGGCAGCCCATCCTGACGGCACCCGGCTGCGTCATGATCAACCTGCAATGCGGCGACGTCTCTGCCGATCTGGCCGCCGCCGAGGCCGCGGGCGTGCGCATCTGGACCCCACCTATCGACCTCAAGGACGATTTGGAAGATGTCGCGGCCCTGTCCGTCGCCTGCGATCTGGTCGTCGGCCCCGGCATCGCGGGGACCAATATCGCCGCCGCCGCCGGGGCCCGCACCTGGATGGTGGCCGCGGCCGACGACTGGCACCTGATGCAGACCGATCGCTACGTCTTCTATCCGGATGTTCGCATCTTCAAGCGCGCGGCCGTCGACGGCTGGCCCCAGGTCATCCAGGACATCCGCGCCGCCCTCGACGCGGCCGTGTCCGGAGACTGGAACACGCCCTGACCCGTGGCGTTCTGTCCCCACACAGGGAGACATGTCATGACCGACGCGAGAGACGATCAGGACCAGGCTGAAACCTTCGACGAAACCCACCTGGACGATGAGGGCGACGGCGACTTCCTGCCGGACGAGGCCGACCCCGTTCTGGACATCACCCAGGCCGACGGTGACGCCGATGAAGAGGAATTCGACGAAGACCAGCCCGACGATCTGGATGAAATCCAGGGTGCCTCCGGCATAGAGGCTCAGGCCGACGCCCTGCTGGGTCTCGATGGCGAACGCATCAACGAGATCGACGCTGAAAGCGCCGGCCAACGCGGCGACGATGAAGTTGAGCTGGTCTACTCCGGCCTGATGGAAAACGCTCGCGGAGCCCAGGCCAGCGCCGCCCACTGGGAGGCTAAACGCCTGTCAGACGACGACATCGCCGACCTGGGCTACGGCCCCGACGGCGACGACCACCCCGTCCGCTGAGGAGATGCCGATGACCCAACCCACTACAAAGACGCCCGTTCAGCAGGACTGCGATCCGGATACGCCCCATGCGCGCAAGGCCGAACGCGAACACGGCAAGCCCGATCAACTGGATCCCGACGCCCGAAAGGCCGAAGACCGTCAGCAGGCCCTCATCGACGAAGGCGTAGAAGAAACCTTCCCCGCCAGCGACCCCGTCTCGGTGAAGCAGATCACCTGAAAGACCGCGCCCTCCAGGTGCGCCTTCTCCTGTAACCCCTGACGGAGGGCAGCGGAGATCGGGGCCCCTTCGTCCCCGCCGTCCTGGCACCTCTGATCCTTCTCCCCTTGCGGGAGAAGGATAAACGATTGGCGTTTCGCTTGCAGCGTCCATCTGCTGAGAGTTCGCCGCCAACCCGCACAAACAAATGCGCCAACCCCCTGATCCTGCTCCTGAATTCCGAGCGCCCATCGACCTGTCCCCGCCATAGGTAGCGCGTGCCCCATACTGCTCCCCGTCCCGTCGCCGGGAAGGGCGCAAGGCCTTGCGGCTTGTCGCGGCGGGAACGAGATGAGCGGGGTGGGGTGGCCTCGGCTACGCGGGTTTGTCGGCCAGAGCGTCGGCCTTCTCCGCGAGCACGGTGCCTCCCCAGAAAAGGGCAGGGCCTCAAGCAGCGAGCCTCCGCGAGGCGCGCGTTAGGCCCTTCCCGTCAGGCGTCCCTCGGGACGCCCGGCACAAAGAGCGTATGGCAGGGAACCTGCGCTGTTCACGGGATCGGGTTCCGCAAG
>NZ_JAEMRO010000077.1 GCF_016463295.1 Brevundimonas sp. | reverse complement strand
TCAAGTCGAAGGAACGCCAGGAAATGCAGGCGACCGTCCGCGCCGCCATCGACAAAGGCCAGCCCCTGCCGCCGGAGGTCATCGAGGCCCTGAGCAATGAAGCGACCAAGAACATCCCGTCGCGGACCCGTGACATTCGCAGGGGCATCATCTGGCTGGCCGTCGGCATTGGCATGGCCGTCTTCAGCGTGATCAACGAGATGCGTGGTTTCGGCGACGACTGGAACGACGGTCCGAACTTCGACGGGAGCCTGCTGGGCATCTCGGCGATCCCGATCACCATCGGCCTGGCCTTCATCGTCCTGAGCTTCTTCAACAAGAACAAGGACTGAGCCAAAGCTCCCGGGGGAATGCCATCATGATGCAGGCGCGCGACAAGCCCCTGATCGACCGGCACGATGTCGAGCTCGCCGCCCTCGCGGCGGCGGGCGGACGGCGAGAGTTCGGCGAACTGGTCCGCCGCCATGGCACTCCCGTGCGTGCGCTGCTGCGGCGGATGGGGGCGCAACCCTCCGTCGCCGACGACATCGCCCAGGACGCCTTCATCCAGGCCTTCCAGCGATGCGCCGAGTTCCGGGGCGACGGCACCTTCGCGGCCTGGATCAAGCGGATCGCGGCCCGGCTGTACATCAAGCGTTGCGTCAAGGAGGCCCGCTATGTCGATGAAGTCACGGATGATGAGGTGGTCCATCAGCCCCATCCCGGCGACCGCATGGATCTGGACGAAGCCCTGAAAACCCTCAGCGAGCCGGAGCGGCTTTGCGTCTCCCTGTGTCACGGCGCAGGCATGGCCCATCCGGAGATCGCCTCCGCCCTGAATTTGCCACTCGGCACGGTGAAGTCTCATGTCAAACGTGGTCTGGATAAACTCCGCGCGCGGCTCCAGCCGGAACCCGCTCAAGCGCAATCCGCTCAAACCCTGGGGAGAGCACAGCATGTCGGCTGACGAGTTCGATCCCTTCGTCGAGCGGCTGTTCTCGCGCACCCCGCCCATGGCTGACGCGGCCCTGTTCACCGCCGGCGTGGAAGCGCGGTTACAAAAGGGCTCGCGCTTCCGCAGCCTGGCCATCGTCCTGGCCGGCGTGGTCGGCGGGGTCGTGGCGGTACGCGAGACCGTCAGCGTCAATGTGAACCTCGAGGGGCAGCCCGAAGGCGTCGTCGCCGGTCAGGCCCTGGGCCAGGGGGTGCAGTCCGCCTCCATCGGCATTCAGACCGCGATCGATTCGGCCCTGTCCGGTCTGGGGCTGAACCAGATGGAACTGGGCTCGGTCGGGGGCATGCAGGTGTTCTGGCTGGCCGCTGCGGGCATTATCGCCCTGGCCACGATCAGCGTCGTGCGCCTGTCGCAGGAAGTCTGACGCCGGGCTCATTCGCTCGACCTGACGTGACGCACGGCCTATCTAGACCGCGAACAGTCAGGGGTGCCCCATGTCCAGCCAGATCCAGAGCCCGATCAAGCGGATCACCGTACCCGACATCCGGGCCAGGAAGGGCGGCGAGCCGATCGTCGTCCTGACCGCCTATGACGCGCCGACGGCTGCTTTGATGGATGCGCATTGCGACATCCTGCTGGTAGGGGACAGCGTGGGGATGGCGGTCCACGGCCTGACCTCCACGGTCGGCGTCACGCTTGAGATGATGATCCTGCACGGTCAGGCGGTCATGCGCGGCGCGAAACGGGCCTTGGTCGTCATCGACATGCCGTTCGGCAGCTATGAAGCCGGCCTCGAGACCGCCTATGCCAATGCCGTGCGCGTCCTGAAGGAAACCGGTGCCCAGGCGGTTAAGGTCGAGAGCGGGCCCACGGCCCCGGCCACCATCGACTATCTGGTCAAGCGCGGGGTGCCCGTGATGGGCCACGTCGGCCTGTTGCCCCAGTCGATCAATATCGACGGCAGCTTCAAGGCCAAGGGCAGGGAAGAGGGCGAGCGCGCCCGCATCCTTCAATCGGCCCGCGACACGGCCGACGCCGGAGCCTTCGCTGTCGTCATCGAAGGGGTCGCCGAAGGTCTGGCGCGAGAAATCACCGAGGCGATCGACAAGCCGACGATCGGTATCGGAGCCTCGGCCGCCTGCGACGGCCAGGTGCTGGTCTCGTCCGACATGCTGGGCCTGTTCGACTGGACTCCGAAATTCGTCCGGAAGTATGCCGACCTGCGCGGTGTGATCGATCAGGCGGTGGCCACCTATGCGGATGATGTCCGTGCCCGCCGTTTTCCTGCCGAAGTCGAGACCTACTTCTCCAAAAAGCCGGTTTCCACCTGAACCGCCGCGTTGCGGTGGATGATGCGACGCACTAGGGTCGCGCCGGATTGAATTTCAGCGGTTTTGGGGCGGTTTTTCGTGGTTGATGTCTTCGAACAGGTCGAGGAGGAGCTTCGCTCCGATCGATACAAGCGGCTGGCCCGCACCTGGCTGCCCGTCGTCGGCGGCGTGCTGCTGATCGCCCTGATCGCGGCGCTGAGCTGGTGGGGCTGGGACAGCTGGCAGACGTCCAAGGCGGACAAGGCTTCCGTCGCCTATGACCGCGGGCTGGATTCCCTGCAGGCCGGCAACCCCATCGGGGCCGACGCCGCCTTCGTTCAGGCCGCCAGGGAAGGCAACGGAGCCTACAAGGCCCTGGCGCTTCAGCTGCGCGCCCAGATCGCCGTCGATGCCAACCGCATCCCCGACGCCATCCAGCATCTCGATGATGCGGCCAAGGCCACGCGCGATCCTATCCTGTCCGATATCGCGGCCCTGAAGGCGGCCTGGCTGGTCATGGATACCAATGCCTCCCTCGCCGACGTCGAAGGTCGCCTCGAGCCCCTGACCGGCGACAAGCGCCCCTATCGCTATGACGCGCGCGAAGCCCTGGCCATGGCCCGACTTCAGGCGGGTCAGACCGCAGAAGCGCGTCAGGCCTTGGTCCTGCTGAGGAACGATCTGGATGCGCCCCAGCCGGTCATCCAGCGCGCCGGTGCGGTCGTCGAGGCGATCGACGGTGGTGTCGCCGCCAACTTGTCGGCCCTGTTGCAGACGATGCGCAACCTGCCCGCGCCCGTCGCCGCGCCCCCCGCCGGTGCTCCGGGTTCGGCCCCGGCTGCCGCACCCGCGCCGGCCCAGGCCCCTCAAGCCGCCCCGGCCAGTCAGTGATCCCCGTTTCCAGGACGTCGCCCATGAATCGCGTGCTTAAAGTCGCCCTGCTGTGCGGTCTGGCCGTCACCGTCGCCTCCTGCGGCACCGTGCGCCGAGCCCTGCCGTTCGGGCTGGGCGGTGCGGAGCAGCCCGAGGCCGTCGCCAGCGCGGGCACACGGATTTCCATCCTGGAGTTCGAACAGCAACTGGCCCCTTCGGCCGCCCTGTCGGGTCGTGACTTCTTCCTGCCAGGCCCCCAGGCCGCGACGGCCTGGACCCAGCCCGGCGGCACGGCCGAGAACCTGGTCGAACACGCCATCGCAGCCCCTGACTTCACGGTCGCCTGGCGTCGCAGCATCGGCGTCGGCTCCAGCCGCAATCGTCAGGTCATGGCCCCGGTCATCGCAGACGGGAACCGCATCTTCGTCCTGGACGGCGAGGCTTCGGTCGCCGCCGTTGACGCAGGCACAGGCGCGATCGCCTGGAAGACCAACATCAAGCCGGCCGAGGACACCCGCCGCAGCGGCTGGTTCGGCATGGGCGGACGCTCCGACGGCGGTGGCTTCGGCGGGGGGATCGCCGCAGGGGCCGGGCGCGTGTTCGTCGCCTCGGGCTATCGCACTGTCACGGCCCTGGACCAGGCCACGGGAGCCGTCGTCTGGACCACCCCCGTTGATGTGCCGATCCACGGCGCCCCGACCTTCTCCGGCGGTCGCGTCTTCGTTGTCGATGTCGAGAACCAGCTTCTGACCTTCGACGCCGCCACGGGCCAACAAGCCTGGACATTCCGCGGCATTCCCGAGCCCGCGCGTCTAATGCGCGCCTCCAGCCCCGCCGTCACGGGCGACACCGTCGTCGCGCCGTTCTCGTCCGGCGAACTGACCGCCTTCCGCGCCTCGACCGGCCAGGCCGTCTGGCAGCACGTCCTGTCGCGCACCAGCCGCACCAGCGCCCTGTCCGAAATCCGCGACATCGCCGGTCGCCCGGTCATCAGCCGCGGCACCGTCTATGCGATCAGCCACTCGGGCGTCCTGTCGGCATTGGACATCCGCTCGGGCGAGCCGAAGTGGGCCGAACTGCCGATCGGCGGCGTCAATGCGCCCCTGCCGGTCGGCGATGTCGTCTATGTCGTGTCCAAGGAAGGCGAACTGACCGTCATCAACCGCGAGACGGGTCAGGTCTACTGGACCCGCGACCTGAACGAGGGCCGTGTGCGTCAGGAGGGGGGCTTCCTGGGCTTCTGGGATCGCACCGTGCGCCCGGTCTGGTCCGGCCCGCTGCTGGCCTCCAACCGTCTGGTTCTGACCAACTCCGACGGTGAACTGGTCGCCTTCGATCCCAAGACGGGGGCCCAGACCGCCAGCCTGAAACTGGGTGGTCCGGCCTATCTGGCCCCCGCCGCCTACAACGGGGCGCTCTATGTCCTGACCGACAAGGGTGACCTGGTCAGCATTCGCTGATCGCCGCTCACGTCCGAGCCCAAACTGCGTTAGAAGGCCGACATGGCTCTCAAAGTCGCCATCGTCGGCCGCCCGAATGTGGGCAAGTCGACACTGTTCAACCGCCTCGTCGGCAAGCGCCTCGCGCTCGTCGACGATCGCCCCGGTGTGACCCGCGACCGCCGCTATGCCGACGGCCATATCGGCGACATGGACCTGACCCTGATCGACACGGCCGGGTATGAGGACGTCAGTGACGACAGCCTCGAAAGCCGCATGCGCGAGCAGACCGAGGCTGCGCTGGAAGACGGCGACCTGATCCTGTTCATGATGGACGCCCGCGAAGGCGTGACGTCGCTGGACCGCATCTTCGCCGACCGCCTGCGCAAGGTGCACAAGCCGGTCATCCTGCTGGCCAACAAGTCCGAAAGCCGCGAGAGTGGCGGCGGCATCGGCGAGGCCTATGCTCTGGGCTTCGGCGAACCTGTCGCCATCAGCGCCGAGCACGGCGAGGGCATGGCGGATCTGTACAAGGCCGTCGTCACCGCATCCGCAGACATCTTCATCGAAGAGATCGACGAGCCGGACAAGCCGATCCGCATCGCCATCGTCGGTCGCCCCAATGCGGGCAAGTCCACCCTGATCAACCATCTGATCGGCGAGGACCGCATGCTGACCGGTCCCGAGGCCGGGATCACACGCGACAGCATCTCGGTCGACTGGGAATACGAAGGCCAGAACATCCGCCTGGTCGACACCGCCGGCATGCGCCGCAAGGCTCGCGTTCAGGAGAAGCTGGAAAAGCTGTCGGTCGCCGACACCATCCGCGCCATCACCTTCGCCGAGGTGGTCGTCCTGGTCATGGACAAGGACAACGCCTTCGACACCCAGGACCTGCAACTGGCGGATCTGGTCGAGCGCGAGGGCCGGGCCCTTGTCTATGTCGCCTCCAAATGGGACCTCGAAGAGAATCCCCAGTCCAGGCTGGCCGAGCTGTCGCGTCTGGCCGAGGACAAGCTGCCTCAGCTGAAGGGCTCGCCCTTCATAGCCCTGTCGGCGCACAACGGGCGCGGCGTCGAGCGGCTGATGCCCGCCATCCTGCAGGCGCACGCCACCTGGTCGGTCAAGGTCAAGACCAAGGATCTGAACACCTGGCTGTCGATGGCCACCCAGCGGCATCCGCCCCCCGCCGTAGACGGCAAGCGGATCAAGCCCAAATACATGGCCCAGACCAAGGCCCGGCCGCCCACCTTCGTGCTGATGGCCAGCCGCGCCGAGGCGATGCCGGAGCAGTACAAACGCTATCTGGTCAACAATCTGCGTGAGAGCTTCGACCTGCCCGGCACGCCGATCCGCCTGATCGTCAAGGCCGGCAGCGACAACCCCTATGCGCCGGGCGGGGCCAAGTCCGGTCCCGAGCGCTACAAGGGCGACGCCAAGACCGCCCCGCGTCGGGTCATCAAGAAGGCCGAGCGCGAGGCCGCCCTGTCCAACCTGCCCGGCAAGGCGCTGGAGCAGAAGAAGTCCGGTGCCAAGCCCAAACCCTTGTCCGGCCTGAAGGCCAGCGCCTCCAAGAAGGCCGGCTCGTCCATCGCCGTCCAGAAGGGCGCGCGCGGCGGTGCCCGTCAGGTCTCACGCTCGGGCCGCATCCGCACAGGTCAGAAGCACGCGCCGAAGAAGTGACTCCCGGTTGACGGCGGCCCCTGGACTGGCACATTGAGCCGGGTTGGGGGATCAAGTGATGAAACTGTTTTTGGCTCTGGCGACCGGCGTGCTGCTCGCGGGATCGGCGATGGCGCAGGACGCCGCCTCGGTCGCTACAGCCTGTCCCGTTCCCGAACGTCCGGCGGTCGAACGACCGACCAAGCCAGAGCGCCCGGCGCTGCCATCCTGCGTCAACGAGGCGCGCGGCACCCACAACTGCAACAACCGCGTCTTGAATGCGTATGAGACCGCCAATCGTGAATATCAGGCCTCCTTCACGGCCTATGTGGCGCAGGTAAACAGCTATATTCAGAAGTTGCAGGCCTATACGCGGGAGGCTGTGGCCTATGCCGAGTGCGAACGGGATGTCGTTCTGCCCTCAACCCTGATCAACGGCTGAGCCGGTCCTGGATCTGAGTCTCCGTCTCCTAGCCGGCGCTCCAGTCCCTGAACTTCACCTCCAGCGCCGGTTCGCGGTCACCCCGGGCCAGTTCGACCATCAGCGGGCCGATGGCGGACGGGTGGATCACCGTCTCCGGTTCCTCGCCCGGATAGGCCTGGGCGCGCAACTGGGTGCGCATGCGGCCCGGATCGACGATGCAGGCGCGGATGTTGGTGCTCTCGATTTCGTCGGCCCAGCATTTCATCAGCGCCTCGGCCCCCGCCTTGGTCGCGGCATAGGCCCCCCAGAAGGCCTTGGGGGCGGAGGCGACGCTCGAGGTCAGATAGATGGCGCGTCCGGCGTCCGACGCCCGCAACAGCGGCTCCAGCGAACGGATCAGGCGATAGACGGCGGTGAAATTGGTCTTCTCGATCTTGGCGAAGCCGCGCACGTCGGCGTGAGCGACCGGGGTCAGCCCTTCGGCCCCCATGATGGCCGCCGACTGCACCCAGACGTCCAGCTTGCCGAAGCGGTCGAACAGCGCCCCGCCCAGCCGATCGATCGCGCCGCCATCGACCAGATCGAACGGGATCAGGGTCGCATGCTTGCCGGTGGCCGCAAAAATGGCGTCGTCCAGCTCTTCCAGCCCGCCCTGGGTCCGCGCGGTCGCCACGACATGGGCCCCGGCCTTGGCGAGGGCGAGAGCGGTCTCATAGCCAATGCCGCGCGAGGCCCCGACGACGAGGGCGATACGATCTTTCAGGAGGAGGTCGGTCATTTAGGGTTCAGGCACTCACCAGCAGGGACAGCTGACGCTGCGGCTCCTCGCGGCCGCCTTCCTCGATCTCGCGATCCAGCAGGCGGGTGGGGTATTCGCCGGTGAAATAGTGGTCGGTGAACTGGGGCGTCTTCGGGTCGCGCGGTCCGGCCTCCATGGCGGCATACAGGCCGTCGACGGACAGGAAGCCCAGCGAATCGACCTCCAGATGCCGGCGCATTTCTTCCAGCGTCATGTTGGCGGCGATCAGCTGGTCCCGCTCGGGCATGTCGATGCCGTAGAAGTCGGGGTACAGAATCGGCGGGCTGGCCGAACGCAGGTGAACTTCGGTGGCACCTGCGGCCCGCACGGCCCGCACCAACTTGACCGAGGTGGTGCCGCGCACGATGGAATCGTCGATCAGCACGACGCGCTTGCCCTCCAGCACCGAGCGATTGGGGCTGTGCTTCATGCGCACGCCCTTCTGCCGGGCGCCCTGGCTGGGCTGGATGAAGGTGCGGCCCAGATAGTGGCTGCGGATGATGCCCATCTCATAGGGGATGCCGCTTTCCTGGGCATAGCCGAGGGCGGCGGGCACGCCGGAATCGGGCACAGGCACGACGACGTCCGCCTCGACGCCATGCTCGCGGGCCAGGCCCTGGCCCATGCGCTTGCGTACGCCATAGACCGAGCGACCGTTCACGACGCTGTCGGGGCGCGAGAAGTAGACGTATTCGAACAGGCAGGGCCGCGCCGCACGGGTCGGGAAAGGCTTGAGCGAGCGCAGCCCCTTTTCGTCGATGATCACGACCTCGCCATGCTCGACGTCGCGCACGAAGGTCGCGCCAATAGTGTCCAGCGCGCAGGTCTCGGACGCCAGCACCCAGGCCTCGCCGATCTTTCCCAGCACAAGCGGGCGGATGCCCAGCGGGTCGCGTGCGCCGATCATCTTGAAGCGTGTCTGGCAGACAAGGGCATAGCCTCCCTCGATGCGGCCAATGGCGTCGATGAAGCGGTCGACGATCTTGGCCTTACGGCTGCGAGCGATCAGGTGGAGGATGACCTCGCTGTCCGAGGTGGACTGGAAGATCGAGCCTTCGCCGACCAGTTGCTTCCGCAGATAGTGAAAGTTGGTCAGGTTGCCGTTGTGGGCCACGGCGATGCCGCCGGAGTCCAGATCGGCGAACATGGGCTGGATGTTGCGCAGGAAGCTGCCGCCCGCCGTGGAATAGCGGGTGTGGCCCACGGCGGCCCGACCCGGCATGCGGGTGGCCAGGTCGGCCCCGCCGAAGGCTTCGCCCACCAGCCCCATGTGACGTTCGGTATGAAAGCGGCTGTCGTTGACGCTGGCGATGCCGCAGGCTTCCTGACCACGATGCTGGAGCGCATGCAGGCCCAGGGCCACGATGGCGGAGGCGGCGTCTTCGTCCGCACCCCAGACGCCGCAAACCCCGCACTCCAGGCGCAGGATGTCGTCATCGGCGTCGCGCCAATGCTCGCGGTGGATGACCGGATCGGCGATCAGGTGGCGCATCGTGAGGCTCCGATGACCTGCTGAAACTATATCAGGGGGCTGTGGCCGGGGAGTTAGGCGGGCTTTGCGTCGGGGGCAAGGCTTCTTCGTCCGAAAACCCTCTGCTGACAGACGAAGAGACCAAGGGCGTCAGGGCGTCGGCCCCACGCCCCAGGCCCGGCAGGATGATCTGGATGACCCGTGCGGCCCCCGCCGATAGGGGTCGTACGGCCGCTTCCGTCAGCCAGCGCGGCGTCCGCTCGCCCGGCATGGCGGCGACCACGACCAGATGGATGGCGCCCAGCAGGACCAGCGCCCGCACCGCCCCGATGAAGACGCCCAGAAATCGGTCGATCCCGCCCAGCTGCGGATGATCCTTCGCTCCCTTGGACAGGGCCGAGCCCGCCAGCCGGATCAGGAAATAGATCAGGACGAAGGACACGATCACGGCCACGATCGATCCCAGCCAGTCCGGGTCGATCAGGCCACGTCCGATGGGGGCCGTTACCGGCAGGGCCAGCATGGCGACAAAGGCCGCCAGCACGAAGCTGAACAGGGTGATGACTTCGCGCAGCGCCCCGCGCACCCACCCCGCTCCGGCGGAGATCAGGATGACGATGAGGGCGAAGATGTCGAAACCGGTCACCCGACCTCAATAGCGGTTCTGCGAGATTCGTTCGACCACTTCGGTCAGGCGGGTCACCGGGGTCAGCTTTACACCCTTGTCCTTCACCGTGAGGGGAGGGGTCAGGGCGTGGTCGAAGCCCAGCTTGTTGGCTTCGCGCAGCCGCGCCTCGGCCCGGCCGACGCTGCGAACCTCGCCTGACAGGCTGATTTCGCCGAAGACGACGCAGCCCTGGGGCAGGGGCATGTCGGTGGCCGAACTGATCAGGGCCGCCGCCGCCGCCAGATCCGCCGCCGGTTCGTTGATGCGCAGACCACCCGCCACGTTCAGATAGACGTCCTGGTCCCCGAAGCCGAAGCCGCAGCGTGCCTCGAGCACCGCCAGCACCATGTTGAGCCGCCCCGTATCCCAGCCGACGACGGCGCGGCGCGGCGTGCCATAGGCGGACTTGGACACCAGGGCCTGCATCTCGACCAGCACGGGGCGCGAGCCCTCGATCCCGGCGAAGACGGCGGCGCCTGGCGCCCGGTCCTTGCCCTCGCCCAGAAACAGGGCGGATGGATTGGACACCTCGCGCAGGCCCGCGTCGCCCATTTCGAACACGCCGATCTCGTCGGTCGCGCCGAAGCGGTTCTTGCCCGCGCGCAGGATGCGGAAGGGATAGCCGCGCTCGCCCTCGAAGCTGAGCACGGCATCGACCATGTGTTCGACCACGCGCGGCCCCGCGACCTGCCCGTCCTTGGTGACATGCCCGACCAGCACCACGGCCACGCCCTGGGACTTGGCCAGGCGTACCATCTCGCCGGCACAGGCGCGCACCTGGGTGACCGAACCGGGCCCGGCTTCATGGGCGTCGGACCAGAGGGTCTGGATCGAATCGACGATGACGA
>NZ_JAEMRO010000076.1 GCF_016463295.1 Brevundimonas sp. | reverse complement strand
CGACGTCGGCCCCGACCATGGCCTCGCTCAGCGTGCGGTGTGGCGTGTCGGTGGCGTGGGCCGCCTTCCACTGATCGACATTGTCACGGCCTTTGTAGACCACGCCGTCGCGGTCCAGGATGACGGTGTTTTCGGCCCGCACCCCGACCGCCTTCATCAGGGCGATGGACGACAGGCCGGCCGCGCCCGCCCCGACCAGGACGACCTTCAGGTCTTCCAGCCTCTTGCCCGCGATATGGGCGGCGTTGATCAGGCCGGCGGTCGAGATGATGGCCGTGCCATGCTGGTCGTCGTGAAAGACGGGGATGTCCAGCAGGTCCTGGAGCTCGCTTTCGATCACGAAACATTCCGGAGACTTGATGTCCTCCAGATTGATCCCGCCCCAGGTGTCGCCGATGTTCTTGACGACGGTGATGAACTCGTCTGGATCGGTCGTCTTCACCTCGACATCGAAGCTGTCGACATCGGCGAAGCGTTTAAACAGGACCGACTTGCCCTCCATCACCGGCTTGGAGGCCATATGGCCCAGGTTCCCCAGACCCAGGATGGCCGTGCCGTTGGAGATGACGGCAACCAGATTGCCCTTGGCCGTATAGTCATAGGCCAGGTCCGCATCCTGGGCGATGGCCAGGACCGGAATGGCCACGCCCGGCGAATAGGCGAGGCTCAGGTCGCGCTGCGTCGCCATCGGCTTGGTCGGGGCCATCGAGATCTTGCCCGGCGTCGGGACGCGGTGGAAATCCAGGGCGTCCTGATCGGAGAAGGTCTGTTTGTCGGTCTGGTCGGGCATGGTCGGCTTTCGGTCGCGGGAACCCGTCTGTCCTAAAGCCCGGCTGACGCGGGGACAACCTTCGGCAGGGACGCGGACTTGCATTGACCACGATCTGGCCGTTTAAGCGCGGCCAGAGACGCCTCCCCGCGTTTTTCCAAGGATCACGCCATGTCCGCAGCCGCCAAGAAGCCCGTCAAGAAGGTCGTCCTCGCCTATTCCGGCGGTCTGGACACCTCGATCATCCTGAAATGGCTGCAGACCGAATATCAGGCCGAGGTCATCACCTTCACCGCCGACCTGGGTCAGGGCGAGGAGCTGGCGCCTGCACGGGAAAAGGCGCTGAAGCTGGGTATCAAGCCCGAGAACATCTTTGTCGACGACCTGCGCGAGGAGTTCGTGCGCGACTTCGTCTTTCCGATGTTTCGCGCCAACACCGTTTATGAGGGCCAGTATCTGCTGGGCACCTCCATCGCCCGGCCCCTGATCGCAAAGCGCCAGATCGAGATCGCCAGGATGCTGGGGGCCGACGCCGTCTGTCACGGCGCGACCGGCAAGGGCAACGACCAGGTCCGGTTCGAGCTGGGCTACTATGCCCTGGATCCCGATATCCATGTGATCGCCCCGTGGCGCGAGTGGGAGTTCCGGTCGCGCGAGGCGCTGCTGGACTTCGCCGAGAAGCACCAGATTCCGATCTCGAAGGACAAGCGCGGCGAGGCCCCGTTTTCGGTCGACGCCAACCTTTTGCACTCGTCCTCCGAGGGCAAGGTGCTGGAAGACCCGGCGGTCGAAGCTCCCGAGTTCGTGCATCAGCGCACCATCGCCCCTGAGGACGCGCCAGACACCCCGACCGTCTTCACCCTGGGCTTCGAGAAAGGCGACGCGGTCTCCATCGACGGCGAGGCGATGTCGCCCGCCACGATCCTGACGAAGCTGAACCAGCTGGGGCACGACAACGGCGTCGGCCGTCTGGATCTGGTCGAGAACCGCTTCGTCGGCATGAAGTCGCGCGGGGTCTATGAGACGCCCGGCGGCACCATCCTGCTGGCCGCGCACCGGGGCATCGAGTCGATCACCCTGGATCGCGGGGCCATGCATCTGAAGGACGAGCTGGCGATCAAATACGCCCACCTGATCTACAACGGCTTCTGGTTCAGCCCCGAACGCGAGATGCTTCAGGCCGCCATCGATCACTCCCAGGCGAACGTCTCCGGCACGGTTCGCGTCAAGCTGTACAAGGGCAATGTCACCATCATCGGCCGCGAGAGCGAGCAGAGCCTGTATGATCAGGACCTCGTCACCTTCGAGGAGGGCGTCCAGGCCTATGACCACCACGACGCCGAAGGCTTCATCAAGCTGAACGCCCTGCGCCTGCGGGTGCTCGGCAAGCGTACCAAGCGCAATCAGGACTGACGCCTGCCACAAATGATCTCGCCCTCGCCGTGAAATGGCGCCACCTTGGGCTCAGGAGCATGGGCTCCGCCCAATGATTTCAGGACCCTTCTCTATGTCATTCCGCGCTGTTCTGGCCGCCTCGGCCGTATTCGCCTTCGCCGCCCCCGCCTTCGCGCAGGACGCGCCGCCCGCACCCGCCGCTCCGGCCGCGCCCGCCCAATCCGCCGAAGAGGCGGCGTTCGAAGCCAAGGCTGAAGCGTTCGGGACGCGCATGCAGCAGATGAGCACCGAAATGCAGGCTGCATTGACCGCCGCGGCCGGCGATACGGCCAAGGCCAACACCGATCTGGACGCCATCGCCGCCCGCTATCAGCCTGACGCCGACACCTTCGCCGATGAAGTCGGGGCGTTTATCACGGCCCAGTCCGCTGCGGCTCCGGCCGAGCAGCAGGCCCAGATGGCGCAGATGATCCCAATGATCACCGCCGAGGTCAAAGGGGCGCCGGCCAAGGTCAAGGCCGACATGCTGGCCGCTGCGGCCGCGCCCGCAGCCCCTGCGACGCCTCAGTAAATCTCGCATAATCAAGGCGGTGGGGTTCGCCCTGCCGCCTTACCGCGATTTCACTTGAGATCGCGCGGGTATGGGCAGAGCTTGAGCGCATCCACAAGGAGCGCCCCCATGATCAAGGCCCTGTCACTCGCCGCCGCCCTGGCCCTGCTGCCGATTTCCGCCGCCGTCGCCGGTGATGTGCGCGGCCCCTCCGAAGAGGCGCTGGAAGCTGCCGCCGAGGCTTTCGAAGCCCGGATGGAAACCTTCGGGGAACGCGCCGAGGCCATTTCCGAAGACGCCGGCCTGACCGAGGAGCAGAAGGGCCAGCGGATCGCCGCCCTCTGGACCGAGTATCAGCCGGACATCACCGCCTTCACCACGCTGGCCAGCCAGGTCGCACCCGCCATCGCCGCCGAGGCCTTGGCCGACATCGATGTCGAGGCGCTCGTCTCGGACGCCATGAGCCAGGCCGATGTGTCCGGAGCTATGGCCACGGCGCAAGGCGTGGCCAGCAACGGGGCCTGGGCCTCCAACGACCCCGAGCACATGGCGACCTACGGTCTGATGGCCGACTATGCCGTGGGTGAGGCGATGGATTCGCTGGACGAGGCGTCTGCAGAGATCACTGCCGCCACGGCCGAGGCAAACGCCGAGATGGCCGAAGCGGCGGCTGAAGTCGCCGCTGCCGACGAAGACTGATCCCGCCCTCTTGACCGCGTGACCGGACGGCCCGACAGGGCCTGATGGCCAGCCTGCCCGTCGATCCGCACCTGTATCTGACCTTCCTGGGAGTGATGGCCGTCATGGCCGTCACGCCGGGACCGGCCAATCTGTTCTCGGTCGCCAATGGCGTGGCACGAGGCAAGGCGGGCGCGATGCTGGGCGTCGTCGGCATGAATGCCGCGACCCTGGTCTGGTTCGGCGCGGCTGCGCTAGGCCTGGGCGCGTTGGTCGTGGCCTTTCCCGAGGCCTTTCGCCTGATCTCCATCGCCGGCGCGCTCTATGTCGCCTGGCTCGGCATCAAGTCCCTTCGCGGAGCCTTCCGTACGGCCGCCGATCCCGGGGACACGACGGTCCGGCCCGGTCGCAGCGCCCTGATCGACGGCTTCATGGTCCAGATCGCCAATCCCAAGGCCGTGCTGTTCTTCACTGCCGTCCTGCCACCCTTTCTTGACGTGAACCGCCCGGCCGCGCCGCAGCTGGCCCTGTTCGCGCTCGCCACCATAGGCATGGATGTGGTGTCGATGTCCGCCTATGGCCTGGGCGGGGCGGCCCTGGCGCGGCGGATGTCCGAGCCCCGGTTCCGGCGCGGATTCGGCGTCTTGACTGGCATCCTGTTGCTGGCGGCCTGCGTACTTATCTTGACGCGACTGTAGGGGACGAAGGGCCGCAGGAACCGGCCCGTTCATCCGCCGTTCAACTGTCGTGGCGTTTCGTGGTTCGCCAAGGAGAAATTTCATGAAGACGCGTCTATTCAAGCCCGTACTGCTCGCGGCGACGGCCGCGCTCGCCCTGTCGGCCTGCGCCACGGCCACACCTTATGGCCCCGCCAGCCCCGACAGCCGGTATGGCTATTCCCAGCAGCGGATCGAAGGCGATCGCTTCCGGGTCAACTTCGCCGGTAACTCGGTAACCTCGCGCGATCAGGTCGAGATGTCGTTGCTGCTGCGCGCCGCCGAGGTCACCGTCGAAAACGGCGGCGACTGGTTCACCACCGTCAATCGCGCGACCGACCGCGACACGCGCCTGTCCGGCACGACCGACCCCTTCTACTACGACCGGTATTCGCCGTTCTGGGGCCCATCGTGGCGCTATTCGCGTCGCGGCCTGTGGAGCCCGTGGCGCGACCCGTTCGGCCCGGACTTCGACGTTCGCCAGATCGACCGCTATGAAGCCACGTCCGAGATCGTGATCGGTCGCGGTCGCAAGCCCGCCAACGATCCGAACGCCTTCGATGCGCGCGAAGTGATCGACAACATCGGCCCGCGCGTCGCCCGGGCGATGTAGGTCAAACGACAAGCCAGACTGGAAAGGGCGGCTCCTGCGAGGGGCCGCCCTTTTTCGTTAGCCGATGCGCGGCATCTTCATGCGGCGCTTGTTGGTGTGGCTGGCCGGGGCCTTGCCCAGGTCGTCGGGCAGCTCGCCCTTGAAATAGAACCGCTGCCAGGCCTCCTTGGCCGCCTCCGGATCGCCCGAGGCCAAACGGCTGTTGAAGTCGCTGCGCTGTTTCAACCAGGCCTCGTACTGGCCTTGCATGGTCGGGTTGGACCCCAGCGAGCGGATCACCGGCTGGGCCTCTTCGGCCTTCTTGTGCTGGGCGATGGTGATGAAACAAAAGGGCTCGCCCTTGTCGAAGCGGATCTTGCCCGGTCGGGTGAAGATCCAGTTCATCGTGAACGGAAACGGCAGCCAGTCGGTCTCCACCACCCCGACCAGGGCCTGGATGCCGTCCTTGATGTGGTTGGGGCTGCCCTGGCAGGTCATGCTCCAGCCCGGCGGGGTACGGAACAGATATTGCGGATGCATGGTCAGGACACCGCGCGTGAAGTGCGAGGTGACGAAATGCTTCACGTCCGGCTCGGGCCGGTCGGGGGTCACGACGATGTCGGACTGGGCCGGTCCGCCGTTCCATTCGGCGGAAAAGCCGAAGGGACACAGGATTTCCCACCCCGTCGTATTGGCCATGTTCAGCGGCAGGCAGCGATAGGGGTGCCGGCTGGCGAAGGCGTCCATCCAGTCGCGCGACTGTCGCCCCGGCACCAAGTCCGGCGGTCGCTGCGACATCGGATAGCATTCCAGTTCCACGGGCGATCTCCGGCGGGTATCGAGGACAGGATCATTCCTAGCGACCGATGATGACCCAAGACAAGCCGACGCATACTCCCGTCTATGACCGCGACCGTTTGCTGGCGTGGATGGCCGAGCACCACATCGCCCAGACCACCCACGACCACCCGGCCGTCTACCGTGTCGAGGAGGGACAGGCGCTGAAGGCCGCCATACCCGGCGCCCACACCAAAAACCTGTTCCTCAAGGACAGGAAGGGGCGGCTGTGGCTGATCTCGGCGCGCCAGGACACGGTCATCGACCTGAAACGCGCGCCCGCCCTCATCGGCTCGGACCGCCTGTCGTTCGGCAATGAGACGCTGATGTGGGAAACGCTGGGCGTCCGCCCGGGCTCGGTCACGGCTCTGGGTCTCATCAACGACACCGACCGGCGGGTGAGCTTCGTCCTGGACCGGGCTCTGTGGGAGGCGGACATCGTCAACTTCCACCCGCTGACGAACACCGCGACGACCGCGTTGGAGCAGGCGGCGCTTCGCAAGGCTCTGGCGTTGATGGAGCGAGAGCCGGTGGTCGTGGATTTCAGCGCGCTGTGAAGCCGGGCCTCAGGCCGCCTCGCGCCAGGTCTTGCCGACCAGAACATCGCTCATGGCGGCCAGAAGGGCGTTCATGGTGATGGGCTTTGTCAGATGCCCGTCCGCCCCGGCCGTCAGGCTCTGGGTGACATGTTCTGCCATGGCGTTGGCCGTCAGCATCAGAATGGCTGTCCGGTCGCTGCCCTGACCGGCCTCGAGGTCGCGGATGGCCCGCGTCGCGCTCAAACCGTCCATGACCGGCATCTGCATATCCATCAGCACAATGTCGAAGGGCTCAGCTTCAAACCGCTCCAGCGCCTGCTGGCCATTCTCGACCGCCACCAGCTCCATGGCCGTGACCCCCAGCATGATCTCGATCACCTTGCGGTTGGCCGGATGGTCGTCGGCCAGCAGGATGCGAAGGGGCAGTCCGGTGATATCAGTCGCCGGGGTGATGGAGGTCGACGCCGCGACCGGCGCGGCCGCCTCGGGCAGGTCGATCTCGAAGGCGAAGGCCGATCCCTGGCCGGGCGTACTTTCGCACTCCAGGGTGCCGCCCATCAGCTCCACCAGCGCGGCGGAGATGGCCAGGCCCAGACCCGTTCCGCCGAAGCGTCGCGTGATCGATCCATCCGCCTGCTGGAAACGGCCGAAGATGCGGGCCTTCTGATCGCCGTCGAAGCCGATGCCGGTGTCGCGCACCTCGAATCCGATTCGGCCGGCGTCCGCCGCCCTCACTGTCATGGTCACCGTCCCCTGCTCTGTGAACTTCAGCGCATTGGAGACCAGATTGGTCAGCACCTGGCGAAGCCGTACCGCATCGCCGGACACATATTTCGGCGCGTCAGGATCGAGGTCGAAGACGAGGGCGACCCCCCGGTCCTCCGCCTTGGCCCGCCACAGCAGCGCGATATCATTGACGGTGTGCTTCAGATCGAACGTCGTCTCCTCCAGCGCGACCTGACCGGCCTCGATCTTGGCGCTGTCGAGGATGTCTGTCAGCAGGCGTTCCAGCGTGGCGCCGGACGACCGGATCAGATCGACCATCTCATGGGCATTGCGGTCCAGGAGCTGGCGCGACAGGGCGTCGGCCATGGACACGACACCGTTCAGCGGCGTGCGGATTTCGTGGCTCATATTGGCCAGGAATTCCGACTTGGCGCGATTGGCGGCTTCGGCCCGTTCCTGCGCCGCCTTCAGCCGTCGCCCCTGACGCATCTGCCAGACCAGCCCCGCGCCGACGCACAGCAGAAAGATGACCCCGACGGCGATGACCAGCCATTGCAGGCGCGTCTTGGTCCGGGCCGTTTCCAGCTGGGTGCGGCGGTCGTCCAGCTGCTGCTGCATGTCGCCGGTCACCTGATGGACGCCGGCGGAGAAGGCACGCGCTTGCGCGACATTCTGCTCGGCCGTGAAACGCCTCAGCAGGGCAAAGGCCTCGGCCGGCCGTCCCTGGGCGAACAGGATTTCCGCCCGCACCTCGCTCAGACGCGAGCCGTCGCCCGCCGAGGTCTCCAGCCCGCGCAGAACCTCCAGATCGCGGATGGCGCCGGCGACATCGCCCGTCCTGGCTCTGGCGATCGCCCGCAAGGGCAGGACGTCCAGCGCAAGGAAGGCGGCGTCGCCGAGATTTTCGCCATAGGGATCCAGACAGGCCAGTACGTCCCCTGGCTTTGCGCCGGCATCGGCGACGAGGGCGCACAGGGCGGCGTCGTAGATGGCCAGGGCGGGCAGGTCGGACCGCGACGCCACCGCACTGTGCGCCGCCGCAAACGCCCGACCGCGCTCCAGGTCCCCCATCCGCACGGCCATCTTGGTCAGATTGTACAGACTGTCGAAGTCGGGGCGCGGATAGGCGGGGTTGGAATAGTCGATCTCGAACTTGCGAAAGGCCGCGGTCGCACCCTCGACGTCGTCGATATCCTTCAACCCCATGCCGACCACTTCCCAGATGCCGGCGCGGGCGGTGTCGGCATAGGGATCGCGCGCGGGAATATCGGCCTGGGCGCGCGTGAGCAGTTGCAGGCCCTCGCCGATCCGGCCCTGATCGACCAGATTGAGGGCGACCAGTCGCGCCGCATGCGCCCGGACGAACCAGTCGTGACCGCCGTCCACATAGTCGGCCATTGCGGTGGCGGCTGCTGCCTCTCCCTGATCGTAGCGAATGGTCAGGGCGTTCAGCGCCGCGATTTCTATATAGCGTCTGTCATCCTGGGCCCGGGCGGCGGCCGCCAGACGGTTGTTCCACCGGGTCGCGCGCTCAAACTCGCCTTGGTTCAGGATCGTCCAAGTGACGTGATACAGCCGGTTCAGCCCCTCCCGGTCCTGACGGGTCGCGGCGCGATGACCGAAGGTTTCCAGCTCGGCGAAGCTGGTCGAGGCCGCGCGGCGTTCCACGAACCGGGCCAGCGCCTCGGCTTCTGCAGCAGGCGGCAGGACAGGCTCCGGAGCCATTGCCGAAGCCGACGCAGCCATCACGGACGCAAAAAGAATACTCAGCACCGCCAGAAAGACGCGGTTCGACATCGCAAAAACCCCAACCCAGGCGACCATCTGACATGCAAGAGGTTGAGCAAGCTTTAGTGGCCGCGCGGATATTGCGGCGCTTGCCGATTTTGGCCGCCCATTGGTCGACTGCGGTTCTATCGCGCCCCGGACAGTGCTAGAGCCCCGCGCGTCTCCCCGACCTCATTCCAGATACGGACGCCGCCATGCCTGCCGCTCCCGACTTTCCGCCTGCGCCCGATGCGGTGAAGCCCGTTCGCGCCCTGATCTCCCTGTCCGACAAGACCGGCCTGGAGGATGCGGCGCGGACCCTGCATGACCTCGGTGTCGAACTGGTCTCGACCGGCGGCACGCGCGCGGCGATCGCCGGTTTCGGCCTGCCTGTGAAGGACGTGGCCGATCTGACCGGGTTTCCGGAGATGATGGACGGACGGGTCAAGACCCTGCACCCGGTGGTTCACGGCGGCCTGCTGGGCGTGCGCGACGCGGCACACCATGCCGAGGCGATGACGACCCACGGCATCGGGCCCATCGATATCGTCTGGGTCGATCTGTATCCGTTCGAGGCGACCGTGGCGTCGGGCGGCGGCTTCGATGCCGTGGTCGAGAACATCGATATCGGCGGCCCGGCCATGATCCGCTCGGGATCGAAGAACCACGGCTATGTCGCCGTCTGCGTCGATCAGGCCTCGGTGGCCGAGCTGCTGGAAGCGCTGAAAGCCGACGGCACGACGTCGCTGGCCCTGCGCAAACGCCTGGCCGCCCGCGCCTTCGCCCGCACCGCCGCCTATGACGCCGCCGTCTCGGGCTGGTTCGCCGGTCAGCTGGAAGACGCCGCTCCGGCCCGCAAATCCATCGCCGGCACCCTCGCCCAGACCCTGCGCTACGGCGAGAACCCGCATCAGACCGGGGCCTTCTACCGCACCGGCGAGACCCGCCCCGGCGTCGCCCATGCGCAGCAAGTCCAGGGCAAGGAGCTGGGTTACAACAACATCGCCGACGCCGACGCGGCTTATGAGTTGGTCGCCGAGTTCGACGCGCCCGCCTGCGTCATCGTTAAACACGCCAACCCCTGCGGCGTGGCGGTCGGCAACGACCTTTCCGAGGCCTACGCCCGCGCCCTGGAATGCGACGCCGTCTCGGCCTTCGGCGGCGTTGTCGCCGTCAATCGGCCACTGAACGAGGCGGATGCCCGAGCCATCACCGACATCTTCACCGAGGTCGTCATCGCGCCGGGTGCCGACGACGAGGCCCGCGCGGTCTTCGCCGCCAAGAAGAACCTGCGCCTGCTGATCACCGACGGGCTGCCCGATCCGCACGGTGCGGGCGAGGTGTTCCGCAGCGTGGCCGGGGGGTTCCTGGTCCAGTCGCGTGATCGCAGCCTGATCAAGCCCGAAGACCTGAAGATCGTCACCCGTCGCCAGCCGACGCCGCAGGAGGTCCAGGACATGCTGTTCGCCTTCACCGTCGCGAAGCACGTCAAGTCCAACGCCATCGTCTATGCCAGGGACGGCCAGACCGCCGGCATTGGTGCGGGCCAGATGAACCGCCGCGACAGCGCCCGTATCGCCGCCATACGCGCGACGGAAGCGGGGGAAGCCAAGGGGCTGGCCCACTCGCTCGCGCATGGGTCCGCCTGCGCGTCCGAGGCCTTCTTCCCCTTCGCCGACGGCCTGCTGGAAGCCGTCGCCGCCGGAGCCACGGCGGTGATCCAGCCCGGCGGCTCCCTGCGCGACGCCGAGGTCATCGCGGCCGCCGACGAGGCCGGCATCGCCATGGCCTTCACGGGCGTGCGGGTGTTCAGGCATTGAATCGTCCCTCTCCCCTTGCGGGAGAGGGAGACCGCACACGGCGGCGAAAGCCGACGTT
>NZ_JAEMRO010000075.1 GCF_016463295.1 Brevundimonas sp. | reverse complement strand
CCCCCCGCCCGTGCCCGCCGTCAGCCTGAACGAGGGGGTGGCCCAGGCCGCCTCCATCTATGTCACCTTCATGCGCGACGTCGGCTCGATCCAGGCAGGCTTCCAGGACGCCGAATCCATCCAGGCCGCCATCCGCAAGGGCGCGTCCTATGAGCCGGCCCAGCTGTCGCGCGGCATGATCGCCTATGGCTCGATCCTGGCGCTGCAGTCGCCGGAGTTCGTGCAGGGCGTCCGCACCTATGCCGCCGATCCGACGACGCGCCAGACCGTCATCAACAGCATCCTGTCCGACCCGGCCTATGCCGCCACCCTGCCCGGTGCCGATGCGGCCGCAGGCCTGATCGTCGACACCATCGGGCGCGATTCCGCTGCCATGATGGTGATCGCCAATGCGGTGGAAGAGGACGCCTATACGATCCAGGGCCGCTCCGACCCGCGCCGCCGCTGGGCCACGGTCCACATCCAGAACCGCGAAGTCCGCCTGGAAGGGGCCAAGGCTCTGTCCGCCGTGCAGATGCTGCCATCCGCCGAAGAATCCGCGCGCCTGTTCGCGGCGGCCAACTCCGGCTCAGGTCTGTCGGTCAGCCCGACCCGCTCCGGCCCGCCCTATACGCCCGCCGTCGTCCGTTCGCTGGCCCTGGCCGCACTGGCGGCTCTGGGGGCTGGCGGCGAGGACGCCCGCGCCAGCACCGAGGCCCTGACGGTCGAGCAGAACAGCGAGTTCTGCCTGAACATGTCCAAGCTGATGCTGTTCCAGTGCCTGGCCGCCTCGCGCCCCAGCTATGAGGACATCTTCTGCGTCGGTCGCCACGTCGCCCGCGATCTGGCCACCTGCACGGCCCAGACCCTGAACCCCGTCGGCATCACCGTGCCCGCCAGCAGCGTGGCGGACACGGCTGCCGGCCCTGTCCAGACCCCGATCGCGGCGGAAGCCGCAGCCGCTTCCACCTCGGCCACAGCGGCGCTGAACAGCGGCCGGTAAGCCCTGCGGGTCAGGTGGCGGAAAGTCCTCGCCGGCACTGTTGCGTCTCCGGACGCTTGCGTGTAATGACCCGCGCTCTTGAATTCAGGGTCTACCGACCCCGGCGCGCGGCCGAGAAACAGCCACGCGCCGCTTTTCGTTGTTGAGGCGAGGCCATGGCCGACATCATTCTGAACGTAGACGTCCGTGAAGGCGTCGGCACCGGTGGCGCCCGCGCCGCGCGTCGCGCCGGCCTGGTCCCCGGCGTGCTGTACGGTGGCGACAAGGCCCCCGTCGCCATCTCGGTGAACGAGCGCGAC
This sequence comes from Brevundimonas sp., assembly GCF_016463295.1. Lineage (GTDB taxonomy): Bacteria > Pseudomonadota > Alphaproteobacteria > Caulobacterales > Caulobacteraceae > Brevundimonas. Next base: position 9,191 of record NZ_JAEMRO010000075.1, on the reverse strand, counting down.
TTCCGCAAGTCGCTCTACACCGGCAAGCTGCTGGGCCATCTGGTCAAGCTGAAGTACGGCAAGGAGACCCAGTCGGTTATCGCCCGCGAGGTCCAGTTTGACCCGGTCACCGACCGTCCCCTGCACTTCGACCTGATGCGCGTCGACGAGAAGCAGACGATCACGATCGAAGTGCCCGTCCACTTCATCAACGAAGACCAGTGCGGTGCCTTCCGTCAGGGCGGCTCGCTGGAAATCGTCCGTCACGCCGTCGAAGTGAAGGTCCGCGCCGACCACATCCCCGAAGACCTGATCGTCGACCTGGCCGGTCACAAGCTGGGTGACACCATCCGCTGGTCCGACCTGAAGAACACCGGTGACGTCGAGCCGACTATCACCGACCGCGACTTCGTGATCGCCTCCATCAAGACCTCTTCGGCCGCCAAGGCCGCCGACGAAATCGAGGAAGCCATCGCCGAGGAACAGGCCGAGGCCGAAGCCGCCGCCATCGAGGCCGGCGACGTGCCCGCCACCGAGCAAGGCGACGAAGAGAACCCCGAAGACAAGACCGAAGACTGAACCCTTCGAGACGACAGTTGCGGCAACGGCCCATTCCGGTGACGGAGTGGGCCGTTTCCTTATCCGGAGCGCGCCATGATCATCATCGCCGGCCTGGGCAACCCCGGTCCGAAATACGAGAAGAACCGCCACAACATCGGCTTCATGGCCGTGGACGAGATCGCACGCCGCTGGCGCTTCGGACCCGAGCGGGCCAAGTTCCAGTCGGTGGTGCGTGACGGCGAGATCGATGGCACCAAGGTGCTGCTGATGAAGCCCCAGACCTTCATGAACGAGAGCGGGCGGGCCGTCGGCGAGGCGGCGCGGTTCTACAAGATCAAGCCGTCCGAAGTGATCGTCTTCCACGACGAGATCGACCTGGCCCCCGGCCGTTTCCGCATGAAGACCGGCGGCGGGGCGGCAGGTCAAAACGGCATCCGCTCTCTGATCAGCCACCTGGGGGCCGACTTCCGGCGTGGGCGGATGGGGGTGGGCCATCCAGGCGAAAGTCATCTGGTCATGCCGCACGTGCTGGGCGACTTTCACAAGGCCGAAATGGCCTGGCTCGATCCCATGCTGACGGCCGTCGCCGATGCCCTGCCATTCGCCGTTGTGGGCGAGGACGAACGCTATCAGGGCGAGGTCATGCGCCTGGCCCCCGCCCCCAAATTCAGCCCACGCCAGGCGGCGGAAAAGGCCGCTCGCGGCGAAAGCTAATCTTCGTACTCGATGGTGTAGGTCAGGGTGGTCCTGCCGCCCGCCGGTATACGCAGACGCCACGCCGGAAAGCCGCCTTCGGTGATGAGATGGCGAGCGCTGGAGCGGACAATGCGAAAGCCACGATAGGCCGCCTCACCCGGCCTGACCTCGATCTCGATCTGCTGAGGCTTGTCGTTGCGGATGGTGACGGCCACGGGGACGCGCTTGAGGCCCCCGGACCGCACCGCTTCGCCGGTTTCCTGCTCGACGGTCAGATCCATCGCCTCGCCAAAATACAGTTCGACAGGCAAACCGACGCCCTTGTCCTCGAACTTCGCCTGGCCCGTGAAGAGGGTCTGGCTGGTCTGGGCCTCAAACAGACTGACGCCGCCGCCCGGTAGTGGCAGGCCGAGCCCGGTCGCCGCTTCGTTGCGGAGACGCAGCATCAGCACGGGCTGTTCCGGCTCATCATCATTGTCTTCAAAGACGTCGACCGCATAGGTCCGGGTGAAGCGGACTTCGGCTTGCTCGAGAAACTGCACCTGTTTGGTCTGCCGCGCATTGACGTCGGTCGGTTCGGGCAAGGTGTAGATCTTGTAGTCGCCCAGTTCGCCGAGTCGGACGATCCGGCTGCCCGTCACGACGACTTCCTCGACGTCCGAGTTCGATAGGACTGGCGCGTTGGCGAGATACTCGACGACCCTTGATCTGCTGCCCGTGACAAGAATGTCATTCGGCTCCCCGATGCCTTGTGTCGTCGTGTCCAATGGCCAGCATCCTGGCGCGCGGGCGACGACCGCCGGCTCCACCGGCACGGTGTCCTCGTCGCGGTTCAGAGTGCCGGCCACGACCTGCACCGGTGCGTCGTCAAAGCCGGTGCCGCCAAAGTTGGCCAGGGTGATCCATCCCCTCAGCGACAAGGACTCTCCGTCCGGGTTCAGCCGCGCGACATAGTCCGCCGACCACTGCAGTCCCGTCGCCAGATAGGCCAGGGTCACCGTGTACCGTCCCGACGTCTCGGCCCGGGTGCGGATCGACAGCACCGGCTGGTCGCTGAGTCCCTCGGGCACGCGGTCGAACAGGATGCGCTCGGTCAGGCCGGAGCAGCTCAGCGTCTCCAGCCGGCCGTCGATCTCCAGCACTGTGCCGTTCGGGCCCGAGCGGACGATGGCGGCCTTCTCCTCCTGTTCGCCGGTGGCCGGATTGGTGCGCACCACGCGCACCACTTCGCCGACCGACCGCTGCAGCAGAGAGCCGGGGCTGAGCAGGTCGAAATCGGTGTTGCGCTCGATCACCTGCGCGGGCAGGCCGTCCAGCGTCGCGGTCTGGGGCACGATACCGGTGGCCACGCCGCGCAACCGGATCACCGCCTCGCCCGCCGGAAGATCGATTGTGCGTGTTTCGACGATCAGGGCCAGACCCTCTCGGGCCAGGTTGGGGTCGCCCTCGGACGATCGTTCCAGCAAGCGAGAGGTATCAACGGGACGATCGCGATAGATCACCACCGCGGTCCGCTCCGCGCCTGGCGAGACGACCTCGACCTGGGCCCGGACCGGTCCGGGCAGCGCCGCCCAGGCCGACGCCAGGGCGACAGCCATCAGCAGGAGCCGCACGACGATCAGCCGCCCGTGACGACGGTGGCGGTCAGGACCGTCTCGCCATTTGCCTGCACGGGCACGCGCCAGACGATGGTGTCGGCATCCTGCACCACACCCTCGATGGACTGGCCCTGCAGTTGGGTGTCGCGGCCCAGACCATGCTGGCGGACCTCGACGACGACGGCCTCCGAGCGGGCGTTGCGGACCGTGTATTCCATCTCAAACCGCGTCCGCCACCGGTAATAGGCGGGCTTGGGCGCCGCCTCGCTGGAGACCACGCGCGGCTGCACGGTGACGTCGAATGCCTGGCCCGTGGTGATGACGATGTCGGACCCGGCGGGCGTGTGGGCCACGCGATCCTCGCCGATGAAGCGCGGCTCGCCGGCCTCGTCATTGACATAGACGCGGGCGACGCCCGCCGGCAGTTGGGTGCCCACGCCAGAGGTGCGGCTGTTGGAGAAGATCACCGCGACGTCCGCCGCGCGAGCCTCCGTCTCGGTGGTGAAGCTGTCGGCTTCATACAGATATCGCTTCGATGCCGGTACATTAGCCACATCGATCAGGCCGACCTGTTTGGTCTGGTTGTTGGCCACGGTGACCGGCTCGGGCAGCGGATAGATATAGACGTCAGCCAAACCCTGCGCCCCGCCCTGCTCCGTCCCATTCCCCCGCGTTCCCGGTCGCACCGGCTGGGGATAGCCGCGGCCATAGGCGTTGTTGCCGCCATCATTGAGCAGGCTCACGTCACCCGCCACGACGCGCGTATCGGCATTGGCGAAGGTGACACCCGACTGATTGGTCAGGGTGATCCAGCCGGTCAGGTCCAGTCGCCCGGCGCGTTCGTCGAACCGGGCCACATAGTCCGCTTTCCACTGCAGACCCGTGGTCAGATAGGTCAGGGTCACATCGCGCTGTCCTGCCCCCTCGGCATCGAGGGTGACGCTCAGCGTCGGTCGCGGCCGCAGGTTGGCGGGAACTTCGTCGAAGATGACCCGGGTCGGCACGCCATCGTCGCGCAGCACCTCGATACGGCCGTCAACCTCAAGCACGACGCCCTGATTGGCAGCCAGGACTCTGGCCCGCTGCGTCTCCTGGGCCCCGCTACCCGGGTTTGTCCGCACGATGCCGATCTCGTCGCCGACGGCCGCCTGCATCAGCTTGTCGGGCGTCAGCAGGTCATAGTCGAAGTTCTGTTCCACCACCGACAGGCCACGCCCAGACAGACCGACCGTTTCGGGCCGGATGCTGGCCGACACACCCGGGAACTCGCGGCGGCTACGCCCTGCGGGCAGCGTCAGCTCCCGCACATCCTCCACCAGGGCGACATTCTGGTTATAGATGGTCAGGGACACACGGTTCGGCCCCTGCGATCCGTCCTGCGCCTGCTGGGCCATTGCCGGCATCGCCAACAGGCTCAGCGCCGTGCCTGTCATGAGAACCCAACGGATCATGCGAACCTCCCTCGTTGAGCGACCGTTTCATGCGGTCGGCGGACTGTCGACCCCACCGAACATGACAGCGGCCCTTCGCCACGGTTTTCAAATCGCCACGGCCCCGCTAAAGCCCCGTCCGTGAGCCGTTCCCGCGTCGAAACCTGGTCGATCGCCCGATCGCTGGCCTTCCTGGCCGCGGTCTTTGCGATCACGCTCGGCACCCTGTTGCCGTTCGGGGCCATGGCGGCGGCGACGCCGGGCCAGCCCATCGTCATCTGCTCGGCCGAAGGGCCCATGACCATCCAGGTCGGCGGCGACATGGACGGCCCCGGCGGCAAGACCCATCCGGCCAAATGCGCCGCCTGCGTCATGCCCCTGCCGGCGGTCCTGCCCGAGCCGCCGATCCCGGAGCCCTCGGCTCCGCTGCGGCTCGTCACGACCGTCGTCTATGCGCCGGCCTCGGCCAGCCCGCCGCCCCCGGCGCGCGCACCGCCGCGACCGCCTTCGACCGCCCCACCCACCGCCTGAACCAGACCCGCTGACGCGCTAGCCCCAAGGCCGCGTCAGACCCCGCGCCGCCACCCGGCCGCGCGGTATTTCTCTGTATTCAGGACTTACACATGTCTCTCAAGACCACCGCTGCGCCCTGCGCGCTGCTGCTCGCCGCCTTCGCTGCTACCCCGTCCATCGCGCTGGCCGAACCCCTCGCACCCCCGACCGAGGATCCCGTCACCACGCTGGACAGCGTGATCGTCACCGGCCGTCGCAATCCGGAGGACCCCGCCGTCGTGGCCGAGGCTCGCGCCCTCTTGTCCCGCACCCCGGGTGCGGTCGCTGTCGTCTCGTCGGAGACCTATCAGGACCGTTATGCCCTGACCTTTGCCGACACCCTGCGCAGCGTGCCTGGCGTCTTCGCCCAGCGCCGCTGGGGCGAGGAGGTGCGGCTGTCGATCCGCGGCTCGGGCATCGGCAATGGGGCGCACCTGCGCGGCGTCCTGCTGGCCCAGGACGGCGTGCCGTTCAATGCACCAGACGGCTTTGGCGAGTTTCAGGAGATCGATCCCCTGATCGCCCGCCACATCGACGTGTTCAAGGGCGGCAACGCCCTGCGGTTCGGCGGTGCTGCCCTGGGTGGTGCGATCAATGTGGTGACGCCGACGGGACGCACGGCCGCCAGCCAAAATCTGATCCGGGTCGAAGGCGGCAGCTTCGACACCCTTCGTGGCCATGTCGCCTTGGCTCGCGACTGGGGCGACTGGGACCTGTACGCAGCCGCCACCGTGGCCAGTTCGGACGGGTTCCGGGACAATCAGAGCTCGGACTCGAAACGGCTGACGCTCAACCTGGGTCGTTCGTTCGGCGAGGGGCGCGAACTGCGCCTGATCGTTCAGGGCAATGATCTGGACCAGTCGGTGTCGTCCGCCGTCACCCGCCAGCAGGCCCTGAACGATCCGACCGCCGTGCCGGCGAACAACACGACCCTGGGCTTTGCGCGTGACGTGAAATCCTTGCGGACCACCGTCCTGGGCCGCTGGCGCGTCGACGACAGCCTGTCGTTCGAAGGCGCCCTCTATGTGGTGGACAAGGATCTGTACCATCCCATCTCCATCGTCATCGACCAGAACAGCCTGCAATGGGGCGGCTATGGCCGTCTGGACTGGAACGGTCGGCTCGGCGGGATGCGGGCCGATGCCTATGCGGGGATCAGCTATCGCGGCGGCACGACCGACGCCTTCACATTCGTCGCGGCAGGCGGCGCTCGCCCCGGTGCCAAAATTGGTGACGCGGTTCAGGACGCGATAGGCATCGACGTCTTTGCCGAGGGTCGTCTGTTCGTGACCGATCAACTGGCCCTCGTCGCGGGCGGCAGCTATGGCCGGGCGGAGCGGGACTACACGAACAATCTGGTCGCCAGCAACAGTGCCGAGACTACCTTTGACTGGTTCGCGCCGCGCATCGGCCTGCTGTGGGAAGACGAGACGGGCACCCAGGTCTATGCGAACCTGACCCGATCGGTGGAGGCTCCCAGCTATGGAGCCCTGGTCCAGGGCAGCGTGCCGCAGTTCGTACCGGTGGATATCCAGGACGCCTGGACCGCCGAGATCGGCACACGGGGCCGTCGCGGACCCTTCACCTTCGACATCTCGGCCTATCGCGCCCAGATCGAGGGCGAACTTCTGAACTATATCGTCGATCCGGCTCTCAACATTCCCGCCGCCACCTTCAATGCGGGCGACACCGTGCACCAGGGGGTCGAGGCGGGGCTGGACTGGCGGATCATTGACAGCGCCGACGGTCGTCTGACCCTGCGCCAGACCTATGCCTGGTCCGACTTCTTCTTCGAGAATGACCCAGTCTATGGCGACAACCGCCTGCCGGTGGTGCCGGAACATCTATTCCGCGCCGAGCTGAAATACGCCCATCCCGCCGGATGGTTCGTCGCCCCCAGCGTGGAATGGTCCCCGACCGACGTGCTGATCGACTATGCCAATACCCGCAGCGCCGCGGACGGGACGCCGCTGACCGCGCCCGACTATGCCATCCTGTCGCTGAATGCGGGCTGGAGCTTCGACAATGGCGTGTCGCTGTTCCTGGACGCGCGCAATCTGACGGACGAAAACTACATCTCGACGGTCAATGCCGTGACCGATGCCAGCCGCGTCGCCAGCGCGGTCTTTGTGCCGGGCGAGGGGCGCTCGGCCTATCTGGGGGTTCGTTATGCATTCTGAGCCTGCGAACACCGCCCTGTCCGGCAGTTACCGCGCCGTCTGGCGCTGGCATTTCTATGCCGGTTTTCTGGTCCTGCCGTTCCTGATGCTGATGGCCCTGACCGGGGGGCTTTATCTGTTCAAGGCCGAGATCGACGATGCCGTCTATCGGCCGATGGCGGCGGTGGAGGCGCAGGCGAAACCCGCATCTCCGGACCGCTGGGTCGCCGCCGCCCGCGTCGGCACAGGTGGCGAGGTGACCAATGTGCTGGTGCCGGACAGACCCGATCGCGCTGTGCAGATGGTCGTGCGCCTGCCCGACGACAGCCGCCGCATCGCCTTCGTCGATCCTTACAGTGCCGAGCTGAAGGGCGTGACGGCCTATGTCGGTCTGACCGAGATCATCAAGCGGATCCACAGCCTGGAACAGTTCGGGCCGATCATGAACCTGGTGGTCGAGATCGTCGCGGGCTGGGCCATCATCCTGTTCGCCACAGGTCTGTTCCTGTGGTGGCCGCGCAAGCGGAACGTCGCCGTGACCACCCTGAAGGCCACCGATCCGAAGCGCCGCCCCTTCTGGCGCGACCTGCACGCCCTGACGGGTCTTTATGCGGGCGGGATCATCCTGTTCCTGGCGGTGACCGGCATGCCCTGGTCGTCCGTCTGGGGCGGGCAGGTGCTGAAGGCGATGAACGAGGCGGGCCTGGGGCGGCCCAAGGCCCCGTCCGCCGCCTCGTCCTGGGCCCATGCCGAACATGACGACAAGCCCAAGGGCGCGGGCTGGGCGCTGGAGCATTCCGGCGTCACCACCGATCACCAGATGGCCCCGCCGCGTCTGTCGCTGGTGATCGACCGAGCCGAGGCGATGCAGTTGCCGCGGCCCTATACCGTCTCCATCCCGGCCTCGGCCGACCGGGCCTATGCCGTGGCGCGCCAGAACGAACGGGTCCAGGACAGCCGCACCCTCTATGTCGACGGCACGACCGGCGCGCTTCGGGCCGACATCCGCTATGAACAGTACGGCTGGGGGGCCAAGGCCTTCGAATGGGGCATCTTCACCCATCAGGGCACCCAGTATGGCCAGATCAATCGCATCGTCATGCTGCTGGGCTGTATCGCCGTCTGGGTGCTAGCGATCAGCGGCCTGATCATGTGGTGGAAGCGTCGTCCGGCCAAGCGCGGCCTGTCCTTGGGTGCCCCGCCCGCCCCCACCGGCCTGCGGGCCCGTGCCGCAGTGCTGGGCATCGTCATTCCCCTCAGTATTTTCTATCCACTCACCGGGCTCAGCCTTCTGGCTGCACTGGCCATTGATCGCATCCTCACGCGGTTGGTGCGGCCCCGTCCGGTCGCGTCCTGAAAGGACCCCTCACCATGAAATACATTCTGATCCTCGCCGCCGCCTCGGCCACCCTGGCCGCCTGTTCGGCCCAGCCCGAAAACGTGACCCTGGCCGTAGTCGAGGCCACCGAGGCCGTTTGCCGCCCGACGCCCAACGGCCGCGACGTCACGGGCTGCTACGTCACCCTGACCGCCAGCCAGGGCGACCGGCTCATCTCCGTCGCCTCGCCATCGGCGGGGACGGCCGAGATCCACGAGATGAAGACCGAGGGCGGCATCATGCAGATGGCCGAGCTGCCGGATGGCCTTCCCCTGCCCGCTGGCGAGGCGGTCAGTCTGAAGCCTGGCGGCAACCACATCATGCTGATGCAGGTGAAGAGCCCGCTGGCGGCGGGCGACACCGTCTCGCTGACGCTGACGTTCGAGAAGGCGGCTCCGCTCGGCGTTCGCGCCGCGGTCGGTCAGCCCGCGCCCGCCGGAGGCCACACCGGCCACTGACGTCGCAATCACGCGCGAGCCTGACAAACGGCATCGAACCGTCTAAAGGCTCGCGCTCATTGCAAACCATCGGAACGTCATGGCCCTGAAAGTCGCGATCGTCGGCCTGCCCAACGTCGGCAAGTCCACCCTGTTCAACGCCCTGACGAAGACGGCGGCGGCCCAGGCCGCCAACTATCCGTTCTGCACGATCGAGCCGAACACCGGCGACGTCGCCGTGCCCGAGCCGCGCCTGGATGTCCTCGCCGAGATCGCGGGGTCTAAAGAAATCATCCCCTCGCGCATCACCTTCGTCGACATCGCCGGCCTGGTGCGCGGCGCGTCCAAGGGCGAGGGTCTGGGCAACCAGTTCCTGGCCAATATCCGCGACTGCGACGCCG
>NZ_JAEMRO010000145.1 GCF_016463295.1 Brevundimonas sp. | reverse complement strand
TGTCGAACTCGCCCTGGGACTTGCCGACGCCGCGCGAGTTGTAGCGCAGGGTCGCAAAGCCGCGCTTCACGAACAGCTGGTACAGGGTCACCGCCACGGGATTGTTCATATGCCCGCCCGCCTTGGGGTGGGGATGCAGGATCAGGGCGATCGGGGCGTTGGGGCGTTTGCCCGGGGAATAGCGACCTTCGATGCGGCCAGAGGCGCCGGGCAGGATGACTTCAGGCATGGGCGGAGCGGATTCCCGTATTCAACTGTCGTTTCGCAGGTGCGTAATACTTGACCGATGCGGTAGGACTTTCTAAGTCCGCATGGCACGCAGCCGCTTTCGTGAAGGCGCGGGTTCTAGCACAGGACCCCGAAAATGCGTGCGATTTTTAGCGGGTGTCCGATGCGACTGTCGACCAAGGGACGATATGCCGTCATGGCGATGGCGGATCTGGCCAAGAATGGCCGGACCGACGACGGCCGAGACCGGGCCGTCTCCCTGGCGGAAATCGCCACGCGCCAAGAAATTTCATTGAGTTATCTGGAACAGCTGTTTGCGCGTCTGAGAAAAGGCGGGCTGGTGCGCAGCGTGCGCGGACCAGGCGGCGGCTATCGGCTGGCCAAGGGTCCGCACGAGACGGTGGTCGCGGAAATCGTCTTGGCGGTCGATGAACCCATCCGTGCCACACGCTGCGTCGGCCATTCCTCGCCCAAGGGCTGCATGATGGCGGGCGAGCGCTGCATCACCCACAATCTGTGGGAGGATCTGGGCGATGAGATTCATCGCTATCTGGCCGGGGTGTCGTTGGAAGACGTCGTGATGAACCGCACCGGCGCGCGGCGTCGGGCACCCATTGACGCAACTGGGGCAGACGAGATCGGGGTGGCCGCATGAGCCCCGTCTATCTGGACTACAATGCCTCCGGCCTGGTTCGTCCTGAAGTTCAGGAGATCATGGCCAAGGCCCTGGCTGACAACGGTAATCCGTCAGCGGTGCATGCGGCAGGACGGCGGGCGCGGGCGCGGGTCGAGACGGCCCGAGCCCAGGTCGCCGATCTGGTCGGGGCCGATCCGACGGCGGTGGTGTTCTCCTCCGGCGGGACCGAATCGAACGCCCAGGCGATCCTGAGTGCCTTGGCCGCAGGCTGCGAGCGGCTGATCGTGGGGGCGACGGAACATCCCTGCGTGGCCGAGGCAGCCGCCGTGTCCGGTGCGCCGGTCGAGGTGCTGCCGGTCGATGCGAATGGTGTGGTCGATCTGGCCTGGCTGGCGGATGCGCTGGCGAGGCCGGGCCGGGCCGTCGTGGCCATCCATCATGCCAATAACGAAAGCGGCGTCATCCAGCCGATCGCGCAGGCTGCCGCGCTGGTGCGGGCCGCGGGCGGCTGGCTGCACGTCGATGCGATCCAGTCGGCGGGCAAGGTGCCGGTCGATATGCGGGCATTGGATGCCGACACCCTGACGCTGTCGGCGCACAAGCTGGGCGGGCCGCAGGGCGTGGGCGCGCTGGTGCTGAAAGACGGCATCGCCGCCGTGCGCATGCTCCATGGTGCCGGGCAGGAGCGGGGTTTGCGGGCGGGGACCGAGAATGTCCCGGGCATCGCAGGCTTTGGCACCGCCGCCGACTGTGCCGCGCGTGATCTGGATCAGGCGATGGCGCATGTCGTCTGGCGCGATGCGGCCGAGGCGCGGGTCGTGGCGGCGGGGGCCACCATCATCGGCGGCGCGGTCGAGCGCCTGCCCAACACCCTGTTTATGGCCGTCGAGGGCTGGGACAGCCCGCAGCAACTGATCACGCTCGATCTGGCGGGCATCATGGTCTCGGCGGGCAGCGCCTGTTCGTCGGGCAAGGTCAAGCCGTCCAAGGCGATCTCGGCCATGGGGCTGCATGCGCTGGCGACGGGCGGCGTCCGCGTCTCGGGTGGCTGGGGTACGACGCAGGACGATTGGTCACGCTTCGCCGACGCCTGGGTGTCAGCCTATGAGAAGCACAGCGCCCGCCAGGCCGAACGCCTGAGCCAGCGCGTGAAGGAAGTCGCGTAAGATCATGGCAGCCGTTCAGGAAACCATCGACGCCGTCGCCGCACTGGAGAAGTACGAGCACGGATTCACGTCGGACATCGATACGGAATATGCCCCGCGTGGGCTGAATGCCGACATCGTCCGCTTCATCTCCGAGAAGAAGGGCGAGCCGGAATGGATGCTGGAATGGCGTCTGGCCGCCTATGAGCGCTGGCTGGCCATGGAGGAGCCGACCTGGTCGTCGGTGAAATACACCCCGGTCGATTATCAGGACCTGTTCTACTACGCCGCGCCCAAGAAGAAGGACGGGCCCAAGTCGCTGGACGAGGTCGATCCGGAACTGCTGGCCATCTATGCCAAGCTGGGCATCCCGCTGAAGGAGCAGGAAGTGCTGGCGGGCGTCGAGGGCGCGCCGCGCTATGCCGTGGACGCGGTGTTCGATAGCGTCAGCGTGGTCACCACCTTCAAGGCCGAACTGGCCAAGGTCGGCGTGATTTTCATGCCCATTTCCGAGGCCTTGCGCGAACATCCTGAGCTGGTGCGCAAATATCTGGGCTCGGTGGTGCCGGTCTCGGACAACTATTTCGCCGCCCTGAACAGCGCGGTCTTTTCGGACGGATCGTTCGTCTACATCCCGCCGGGCGTGCGCTGCCCGATGGAGC
>NZ_JAEMRO010000144.1 GCF_016463295.1 Brevundimonas sp. | reverse complement strand
GCGACGGGACGGGGAGAAGTCTGCCACACCCGCTTCCTATGGCGGGGACAGGTCGCTGGTCGTGCGGGATTGTGGAGCGGGATCAGAGGGTTGGCGGATTTGTTTGCGCGGGTTGGCGGCGAACTCACAGCAGATGGACGCTACTTGGAGCTCCCTTGTCATCCCGGCCGAAGCGAAGCGAAGAGCCGGGACGAGACGGGCCATTTCCATCGATACTTCCGGTCAGACCGCAGGACTGAACCGGAAGACGGATGGGGCTTGGCAGGATGGTTGCCAATCCCTTTGCGGGGATGCCGCTGCCTGTCTCCCGGCTCGCCGCTGCGCGGCGTCCGGGAGGCACGGGGCAATGTGCGCGCCGTCCCGGCTCTTCGCTTCGCTACGGCCGGGATGACAAAAGAGGCACAGGCGGATTTGCCCGACTCCGTCCTGAAGGCTAGAGCATCGGCTCCTTCCCCAGACTGACTGAACGACCATGCACGACATCAAGGCCATTCGAGAGAACCCACAAGCCTGGGTGAGCGGCTGGTCGTCGCGTGGGGTGGAGGGCGCGGAGGCGCTGGTCGAGGAGTTGCTGCGACTGGATCGGGAACTGCGTGGCGCCCAGACCGCCGGACAGGAGGCGCTGGCCAGGCGCAATGCGGCGTCCAAGCTGATCGGCGCGGCGATGGCGAAGAAGGACATGGCCGAGGCCGAGCGGCTGAAGGCCGAGGTCGAGAGCCTGAAGGGCGAGATTGCGGCGTCGGAGGCGGTGGAGGCGCAAGCCGGCAAGGCGCTGCGCGACCTGCTGGCGGCGCAGAAGATGCTGGCAGCGGACGATGTGCCGGACGGCGAGGACGAGGCGGGCAATGTCGAAATCTCGCGCTGGGGCACGCCGCGTGAAGGAGGCCCGGCCAAGGATCACGCCGATCTGGGCGAGGCGATGGGGCTGCTGGACTTCGAGGCGGCGGCGCGGATGTCGGGGGCGCGGTTCGCGGTTCTGAAGGGTGGCCTGGCGCGGCTGGAACGCGCCATCGGCCAGTTCATGCTGGACGTGCAGACGGCCGAGCACGGCTATCTGGAGGTCAATCCGCCTTATTTGGTGCGCGACGAGGCGATGTTCGGAACGGGGCAGCTGCCGAAATTTGAGGAGGACTTGTTTAAAGTTGAGAATATCGACTTCGAACGCTTCATCGAAAATCGAAGGAGCGAATCTTTCGCGTTTTGGGATAACCATTTTTCCGATTTCCCACAGACACTTGACCGCCTAAAAGAAGAACTTGGTGACACTTCGGAGTTTAAAGAAGCCAAGCAGGGCGCTATTGAGCATATCGCCTCCGTAGCTTGGGCTGAATTGAGCGCGGGGTGGGAGAGAAGGATAAAGGCAGGCGAATTCTCAGATCGCCGTTTCCTCATCCCCACCGCCGAAGTCTCCCTGACCAATCTCGTCCGTGAGCAGATCCTAGCCGAAGACGACTTGGCCGAGCCGATGCGCCTGACGGCCCTGACGCCGTGCTTCCGGGCCGAGGCGGGGTCGGCAGGGCGGGATACGCGCGGGCTGATCCGCCAGCACCAGTTCCACAAGGTGGAGATGGTCTCCATCGCCAAACCCGAAGATAGCGAGGCCGAGCACGAGCGGATGGTGCGCTGTGCCGAGGTGGTGCTGGAGAAACTGGAGCTGCCGTATCGGCGCATGCTGCTGTGCAAGGGCGACATGGGCTTTTCGGCGCGGAAAACCTTTGACCTCGAGGTCTGGCTGCCTTCGCAGGGGACCTATCGCGAGATCAGCAGCTGCTCCAACTGCGGGGACTTCCAGGCGCGGCGCATGGACGCGCGGTTCAAGCGGGCGGGCGAGAAGAAGACCGAGTTCGTCCACACCCTGAACGGCTCAGGCCTGGCGGTCGGTCGTACTCTTGTCGCCATCATGGAGAACTATCAGCAGGAGGACGGGCGGATCGCCGTGCCGTCGGCCCTGCTGCCCTATATGGGTGGCATCACCCATGTGGGAGCGTAAGCCATGAAGACGATGATCGCCGCCGCCGTCCTGTCCATTTCGGCCCTGACGCTGGGGGCCTGTGCCACCGGCCCTGACAATGTCGCGCCGGCGCCGAGCTGGGTCGATGCCTCGGCGACCGAGTTCACCGGCTGGGTGCGCGTGAGGGGCGAGGAGTTCCAGCTGTACGAGACCGAGCCGCGCTTGCTGGCCGGCGGGGCGACGCCCTGCATCAGCGGGGCCCTGCCGCGCAATCTGCAGCGGGCGTCGGGCGACATCTCGGGCCAGAAGGTCAAGTTCTTCGGTCGCACGCGGGCCTGGTCCCAGCGGGGCGACAGCGCCCTGATCGACCTGCAGGGGTCGGACGTGGCCAACCTGTGCCGCCGCGACGTGGTGATCCAGGCGGATCGGGTCGAGGTGCTGCGGTGATGGGTTCGGCGGTGCGCGCTTGAGGATACTGCTGACCAACGACGACGGGATCGAGGCCGAGGGTCTGGAGTGTCTGGCGCGGATCGCGGCGCGGCTGTCTGACGACGTATGGATATGTGCGCCGCAGACCGAGCAGTCGGGCAAGGGGCGGGGGATCACCCTGACCGAACCGCTGCGGGTCAACCGGCTGGGCGACAAGCGGTTCGCGGTGACGGGGACGCCGACGGACTGTGTCGTGCTGGCGGTCAACGATCTGATGCCGGACAAGCCCGATCTGGTGCTGTCGG
>NZ_JAEMRO010000074.1 GCF_016463295.1 Brevundimonas sp. | reverse complement strand
CTATGCCATCGCCCATATCCGGGGCGGGTCGGACAAGGGCTGGAACTGGTTCCTGTCGGCCCGCAAGATGACCAAGAAGAACACCTTCACCGACTTCATCGCCGCCGCCGAACATTTGATCCAGCGCCGCTATGCCACCGCCGGGAACATCGTGGCCCAGGGTGGCTCGGCCGGGGGCCTGCTGATGGGGGCGGTCAACAACATGCGGCCCGACCTGTGGGCCGGGGTGATCGGCCAGGTGCCCTTCGTGGATGTGATCAATACCATGAGCGACACCAGCCTGCCGCTGACGCCGCCGGAATGGCCGGAGTGGGGCAATCCGATCGAGGACGCCGCGGCCTACGACTATATGCTGAGCTACAGCCCCTATGATCAGGTCGAGCCCAAGGCCTATCCGGCCGTCCTGGCCACCGGCGGCCTGTCCGATCCCCGCGTCACCTACTGGGAACCCGAAAAATGGGTCGCCAAGCTGCGTCCCGCGACCACCTCGGGCAAGCCCATCCTGCTGAAGATCAATATGGAGGCCGGGCACGGTGGGGCCTCGGGTCGTTTCGACTTCCTGAAGGAAGTCGCCCACGACTACGCCTTCGCCATCTGGGCCATCGACAAGGGGTGGGAGACGGCCTGATACATACTAAGGCGGTGAAATAGACGTCTCAGCGCTGAGGCACCGGGTCCAAGGTCCAGATATGGGGTCCGGGCCCGGTGGCCTGGATCGGAAGGAACGGCTTCGTTTCCTGTCCCGGGGCACAGGTGGTGCCATCGACCCTGATGCTGAAGATCGTGGGCCAGACAACGCACAGGCTGTGCGTGCCTTGCCAGCTCACATTCGAACCATCGAAGGTTTCGGCATAGGCATAGAAGGTCAGGTTCGGGGTAGAGGCCATGGTGCGACATTCGCCCGGCTCCAGAATGACCCAGCCGCGCGTCCAGAAGCGGTTGTCGCTCGGCTCGACGTAGGACACAGCCGCTCCGGCACGCAGCGCGCTCCTGTTGCAGTAAACGATGTCGGTCAGCGCGCTCTGAGCCACGCGCGATGGAGACGAAGCGTCGGCATGATCCGCATAGGCAGCCGTCCCCAGCGAGATCGTGCTGACCGAAGCGGCGGCGTGGACGATGGACAAGAATCTGGGAGCCATAACGTCGAAGTTACCGGCTCAGGGCCTGCAACTCACCTGACGAAGCCTGACCGCAAAGTCGAAGGCCGATGGCTGGGGAACTAGGACTCGAACCTAGAACGACGGTACCAAAAACCGCTGTGTTACCATTACACCATTCCCCAGCAGGTCCGGCGTTTCCGGGGCCGAACCGCCGGAAGGCGTGCGAGATACGACAAGGGACGACGCGATGCAAGGACCGGTTTTCAGACTATTTTCAAAGCCGTCGTTTCGCCGCTTGCGAGGGCTCGACCCCGCCGTTATACACCGCCTCCTTAAGTCGGAGTGTGGCTCAGCCTGGTAGAGCACTGCCTTCGGGAGGCAGGGGTCGGAGGTTCGAATCCTCTCACTCCGACCATTTTTGTGGCGCTAACGCTTGCCCCTCGGGGGCTCGCTGCTTGAGCGCCTAAGCATCTCTGTTTTTTTAGTCCCGCGCCTTGGCCGCGACCTCGTTCAGATGCGTGCCGACGGCCTCGATGGTGCGCTGACCCAGAGCCTTGCGGTGCGACAGCAGTTCGGGCGAGCCCGCGTCATAGTCGGCCATCAGGCGATCGACGAAGGCTCCGGAACGGACCTCGGCCAGAACGTCGTCCATGGCGGCGCGCGAAGGCTCACCGATGATGCGCGGGCCGGTCAGATAGGCCCCGTATTCCGCCGTGTTCGAGATACGGGCGAAGGCCCCGGCGATGCCGCGTTCGTACATCAGGTCAGTCACCAGTTTCAGTTCGTAGAAGGTTTCGAACCAGGCGACCTCGGGCGGATAGCCGGCCTCGACCAGCTTCATGAAGGCCGCATCGACCAGCTCGGCGGTCCCGCCGCACAGGACGACCTGTTCGCCGAACAGATCGCTCTCGCATTCGGCGGCGAAGGTTGTCTCCAGTATGCCCTTGCGGCCACAGCCCAGCGCCTCCGCATAGGACAGGCCGAGCGCATGCGCCCCACCGCTGAAATCCTGATGCACGCCGAACAGGCAGAAGACGCCCTGGCCTTCCTCGTACAGATCGCGGATGCGCGGCCCGATTCCCTTGGGCGAGGCCAGGATGACGTCCAGATCGGCACGCGGCCGGACCAGGCCGAACCTCACCGACAGGCCGTGGGCAAAGATCAGGGCGGAACCGGTGCGGATGTTCGGTTCGATCTCGTCGGTCCAGAGATCGCGGTGCGCCTCGTCCGACACCATCACGGCCACGACTTCGGCCCCGGCCGTCGCTTCACCCGCGGTCATGACGGCGAAGCCGTCGGCCTCGGCCTTCGCGCGTGTCGCCGAGGTCGCCTTCAGCCCGATGACGATGTCGGTGACGCCCGAGTCGCGCAGGTTCAGCGCATGCGTCCGGCCCTGGCTGCCATAGCCGATGATGGCGACGCGCTTGCCACGAATGATCGACAAGTCGCAGTTGCGGTCGTGGAATACGGGCAAAGGAGCCGCTAGGGTCTGGGTCATGAGCACACAGATAGCGATTTCGGACGTCGTCGGCTTCTGGAAAGAGGCCGGCCCCAAAAAGTGGTTCGCCAAGGACGACGCCTTCGATGCCGACTTCCGCAGGCGCTTCCATGACGCCCATGTCGCGGCGGCGCGGCGCGAGCTGGATCACTGGATGGAGACGCCGGAGGGGGCGCTGGCCCTGATGATCCTGCTGGATCAGTTCCCCCGGAACAGCTTTCGCGGCACGGCGCACCAGTTCGCCACAGACCCCCTGGCCCTGATGTTCGCCAATCAGGCGGTCGAGCGCGGGCACCATCTGGCGTTCGAACCTGAACTGAGAAACTTCGTCATCCTGCCTTTCGAGCATTCCGAGCGGCTGGAGGATCAGGACCGCTATCTGGCCCTGGCGGACGGCGACGAAGAGCTGATGAAATGGGGCAAAGTCCACCGCGACATCATCGTTCGCTTCGGACGGTTCCCGCACCGCAACGCCATGCTGGGCCGCGAAACGACATCCGAAGAGCAGGCGTTTCTGGATGAGGGCGGGTTCGGCGGTTAGGCGGGCCGCCCGCGGCGCTTCAGCGCTTCAGCAGGCGATCCCTCGCGGCATTGAGCCGGGACGCCAGCCCTTCCGTGCCGCCCTGATCCGGGTGGGCGCGTGCCATCTGGCGTTTCCACGCTGCATTGATCTGGGTCGGCGTCGCATCAGCTCCGACACCCAGGATCGAGCGCGCATCGGCATCCGTCAGGCCGTCGCCACGCGGTGGCAGAGGCCGATGGCGCGAGGCGAAGGTCAGCCATAGTCCCGCGCCGATCAGGCCGACAGCGGGCAGCCAGGCGCTGCGAAAGGCCAGCAGGACGCCACAGCCGATCATGACCGCCGCGAACAGCGTCGCCGCGACCCGCCAGTGGGCCCGTCCGCGACGGCCCGAATCACGCTCGGTCTGACGACCCAACCGGATCAGGGCCCAGACCGCGATGGCGGCGAGGGCCAGCCAGGCCAGATTCATGCCTGCACTTCGATCACGCCGCCGCGTCGAGCGGGGTCGACAGGGAGGCGTCTTCCAGACCCAGGGCCTGCATCAGACTGCGCATCTCCTGACGCGCCGCGACATGGGCCAGCGATACGGCGACGGGGCGAATATCGTTGTTCAGGTCCGCCACGGTCAGGCCGAACGGGAACAGTTCGCGATAGATGACACGGTCGCGCAGACCGGGCCCCATGCGGAAACCGACGCGCTTGGACAGCTTCTGCATCCGCTCTTCCAGACGACGCCGGTTGCGGGCCTCGGCCACGGCCAGGCGGTTAGCGACCACGATCCAGTCGATGGTGGCGTTGCGACCGCGCGTGATCGCCCGCTGTTTGCGCGCCTCCCAGACGCTCTCGGAATAGATGGACGGCTTGATCAGGTCCATCGTCCCAGGATCGACCTGACCCAACAGGTCGAAGTCGACGAAACTGTCGTTCATCGGTGTGACGATCTGGTCGGCCAGGCCGTGGGCCAGCCGCGACAGGACGGTGTCCCCGCCGGGCGTGTCGATCAGGATGACGTCGGCGTTGGCCTGCGCCTCGGCGAAGGCGGCCTGGAACGTCGCCGTCTGCTCGGCCTCGCCCGCGCGGGCCAGCGCCTTGCCGTCGCCCAGATCGGGCTCCGTCGGCATCGGCAGGGGCTGCTGGTTGGCGGCGGACCAGGCGGCGCGATTGGCGAAGAAGTGCGACAGCGACCGCTGACGCAGGTCCAGATCCATGATGGCCACCCGCTTGCCCGCATGCAGCAGGCCGGTGACGATATGGATGGCCAGGGTGGACTTGCCGGCCCCGCCCTTTTCATTGCCGACGACGATGACTGTGGGATCCGACATGGATGCGCTTGCCTTCATGCGACCGCCGACTCACGCGCGCGGTCAATGACGGACAAAGTCGCGCTGGGCGCAGCGGACGTCAACGAGACCTTAACGGCATAACTGTGGATGCCCGCGACAAGCCGGGTCTAAGTGGCGCGATGGCACCAGGGGTCGTCGATCCCCGCGGCCGCACAGACAGCGGGTGCCCCGGCAGGCGGGGTCTGGACCTTGAGCCGCACCAGACGACGGCCGTTCACTTCCACGGCCTCGTAAACCGGCGTCAGCCCCTCCAGCGCCCAGGCGGCGCTGCCGGATTTCAAGCGGACCCAGGCGGCTCTGGCCGCTTCCTCGCTGGCATAGGCGCCCAGCTGGACCAGTCCGGACGAGGGTCGCATGACCGTTGCCAGCGGCACATCCTGCGCGTGGATCGCTGGGCGCAGAGCGATGCCATCGGCGGTGTCTTCAGCCTGCCGCACGACCGCACGCGACACGACCGGCTTGACGCTGTCGGCCACCCCATCGACGACGGCGTCGGTCGCCGAGACGATGCCGTCCCGCGCATCCCAGAAGTCGTGCACATCCATGACATCGACCTGGAGCGCGGGTCGCAGGCCGCCCTCCGCCTGCGCCTTCACCGACTGAACCTTCGGCTGAACCTGACCATCCAGCGGAATGTCGGCTACCTGCTGGGCCACCGTCTCGAAACGGTGCGGGTCCTCGACGGCGCCGCAGGCCCCAACTCCTGCAACGGCGAGCAGGACCAGCACTGGACGGACGCAAGCGACGAAGGTCATAAGGCACACCCTGCCACAGCGATTTTGAAAGCGGGTTAATGGACCAGCCGCCCCACCCTGCCCTGCCGCTCGTCACAACGGTCGCCGATCTGCGTCAGACCGTCGGGGCTTGGAAGAGACAGGGCCTGACCGTCGGCTTCGTCCCGACCATGGGGGCGCTGCACGAAGGCCATCTGACCTTGGTGCGCGAAGCCGGTCAGCAGGCCGACCGCGTGGTGGCCAGTGTCTTCGTCAATCCGACCCAGTTCGCGGCGCATGAGGACCTGGGTTCGTACCCGCGTCAGGAAGCGCGCGACGCGGAACTGCTGGCCGGCGCCGGATGCCACCTGATGTTCGCGCCAACAACGGACGAGATGTATCCCGAGGGATTCTCGACCGGCGTCAGTGTGGGTGGGCCTGCCGAGGGGCTGGAGACCAACTTCCGGCCTCACTTCTTCGGCGGCGTCGCCGTGGTGGTGGCCAAGCTGTTGAACCAGGTCCAGGCCGATGTCGCCGTGTTCGGCGAGAAGGACTACCAGCAGCTGATGGTCGTGCGGCGCATGGTGCGCGACCTCGACATCCCCACTCGCATCGTCGGCGCCCCGACCCAGCGCGACGGCTATGGCCTGGCCCTGTCATCGCGCAATGCCTACCTTTCCGCTGACGAAATCGAGGTGGCCCGACGACTGAACGGCATTCTTGCCCTGGCCGCAGCCGATGCGACCGCGGGCGGTTCGGTCGCAGAGATTGAAGCTGAGGCGACAAAGTCGCTGCTGACGGCCGGCTTTACCAAGGTGGACTATGTCGCCATCCGCCAGGCCGACAGTCTGGCGACCTTCGACGATGATCGGGTCGATCGACCGGGGCGCATCCTCGCCGCCGCCTGGCTGGGCAAGACCCGGCTGATCGACAACATGGCGGTTCCGGCGGGCTGAACCGCGGGCGTCAGGCCAGGTTGAGAGACATCGCCCCGCCCACCCATTCCACCCGCGACCGACGCCGCGCGTCATCCGCTGCCGCCTCATTTCCCAGCGCTGCCTCGGCCTGGGCCAGGACGAAATAGCTGTAGGGGTCGCTGGGCCAGTCTTCCAGCAGCTCCAGGACCTTCGCCCGCGCGGCGGCGGCGTCGCCTTTCGCCAGCAGGGCCGCGGCCAGGCTGCGGCGGATCGGGTACCAGATGATGGGCGGGTCCCCGCCCTCTTCGCCCATGCCCTGGATCTCGGCAGCGCGAGCGAACGCGGTGACAGCGGCATCGGCATCACCCGACAGCATGGCCGCGCGGCCCTCCAGGATGCGCTGGCTGATCTCGACGAACCCGGCCCGCATCTCGACCATGGGCCCGGTCGCAAAGGACGGGTGGTCACGCAGGGCGGCGATGGCTTCAGCCTCGGCACGGACGGCCGCGGCATCACCAGCCCGCGCAGCAGCCTCGCCACGCGCATAGTGCCAGCTGATCTGCATCATCGGCAGGCTGTCGGCCGGCTTCTTCAGGGCCGCGACCTGCTCGGCCGAACCGTAGCGGCCATACAGGGCATAGGCATTGTTCGACATGGCCTGGCGCCACAGATTGTCGGGCGACACCTCCGGATAGGTGGTCAGGAATCCTTCGGCCAGCCTCAGCCCCTCCTCGGCCCCGCCGGCCATCAGCGCCCCGCCCATGCCGAAATGCAGGTTGTGCCCATGCAGCGGCATGCCGACGACCCCGCCCGGAGGTGCCGCCAGCGTATTGTATCGCTTGTCCAGCGCCACGGCGTTGACGTTGGACATCATGGCGTCCTTGTAGCGCCCCACGCGATAGAAGGTGTGCGACGGCATGTGCACCAGATGACTGGCCGACGGGGCCAGACGCGCCAGCCGCTCGCCATAGGGAATAGCCTTGTGCGGGTCGTCCGACCACTCGGTCAGGTGGATATACAGGTGGATGGTACCGGGATCGTCCGGGGCCTTGGCCAGCGAGGTCTCCAGAATGTTCATGGCGCGGGTGATGGCCGGATCGGCGGCCTTGCCGTCGTCATCCCACCACTCGTCGGCCTTCAGCATCCAGGCATCGGCGGTCAGTGCGGCAAGGGTCACATCGCCAGGGTTACGCTGTGCAATCCGGTCCATGCGGGTGGCATAGCGTTCGGCACGCGTGGCCTCGCGCCCCGAATAGCGCTGGATCAGGGCGTCGATCATCTGGCGCTGCATCGGCGTGGCACGGCGGCCCAGACGACGGGCGTCGCGCGCGGCCTTCAGCGCCGTGGCCTGGCTGTCGGGATCGTTGCCGCCGCCGTTCAGATTGGGCCCCAGCGCCCAGGCCTCGCCCCAGGCGCACATGGCACAGCTCGGGTCCAGCAGCCGGGCCTTGCGAAAGGCCCGGACCGATTCCGAATGCTCGAAGGCCCAGCGCAGCCGGACGCCGTGGTTGAACCAGGCCTGGGCCTCCGGATTGGTCGTATCGATCAAAAAGCCGCCGTTTCCGAAGCCTTCGACCATCACCATGTCGGCCACGGGCGTGCCGCTATTGGCCGTGCCCGCGCGTCCACAGACCTGCGGATTCTCGATCAGCTCCCGCGCCGCCCGGTCTGCCGTCGCATCAGCCACGGCCGCGGGCGCGCAAAGGACGCTGCCCAAACAGACGCCCGCCAGAAGTATGGTCCGCATGATTGCGTCTCCCCTGCCCTGACGCATCATGGACCGGGAGAGGCCTTAGGCCAAGATCACCCGCAATCGACCGACTTGATGATGCCCGTCGCCTGGTCGAAGCGCACGTTCAGCCGATCGGGCCGCAGGTCACGGGTCGTCGGACAGGTCGTGCAGACGATGCGCACATTGGCGTCCGGCGCGAATGTCACCACGCCGACATGCGTGCCCACCAGTGACTGGGCGTCAGCGGCGTCACACCGCTGCGGGCCATTCGCGCCCGGCACGGCAGGCGCCGAGGCCTCCATCGGTGCGCATGCCGTAGCGCCCAGCGACGCAATGGCAGCCATTGCCAGCGTCCTCATCCGCATTTGACGTCCCGGATCACGCCGGTCGCTTCTTCATAGACGATGTTCAGACGCGTCGGGTTGTAGTCCATCGTCACCGGGCATGTGGTGCAGGTCACGCGCCAGGTCTCGCTGGCCGGCTTGGCGGGCAGTTCGGAGCGGTTGCGTCCCACGAACCGCTGATACTGGTCGGCCTTGCACTGGGTCGGGCCATCGGCGGGCGGCATGGGTGTGGTGGTATCTTCAATCGGCGCACAGGCGGCGGCCATCAGGCCGGTGGCGGCGAGAACGACAGTCAGGGTCTTCATCGGCTTGGTCTCCCTAGGGTTCAGGCTTATCCGCAACGGACCTGTTCGACGATCTCGGTGCGTTCGTTGAAGAAGATGTTCAGGCGATAGGGGGAATAATCCTCGGTGATCGCGCAGGTCGTGCAGGCGACCCGGCGATTGACGACCTGAACCGGCACGGGAATTTCGGTCTTCGGCTTGCCGACCAGCCATTGCAGTTCGCCAGCCTTGCACAGATCGGCTGTCGGGTCCTGCGGCACGCGGCTGCCGACCGGCTGATTCAGCTGGGCCTCTTCGATGGTGCGCGGTGCCACGGCATCCGACGCGGGCGTGGAGCAGGCGGCCAGAACGGCCAAGGCAATCAGGCTGCCTTTTCCCAGCGCCCCTCGGGCGACTGTTTCCAGTAAGCCAGATTGGCTCCGACATCCTTCAACGTCTTCCAGCGTACGCGTGCGCCGGTCAGCGCCGTCTCGTCCCGTCCGTCGAAGATGATGAAGCATCGCTGGAACCCCTCCGTTGCGCCCATGTCTGAGCCGTCCACGATGAACAGCGCCTGAGCGCCGTTTGGGTTCTCCGACGATTCGGTCAGCAGTATGGGCTGACGCGCCGCCTCGGCCTGGTCCGCACGCCCGTGGGCCAGAAAACTGTCGTCCCGATAAGTCCACAGCCGGGCGTCGAGGTCTTCCAGCAGCCGCGCATCCGACGACCGGACCAGCGCCCGCCAGCCGCGCTCGCGCGTCTTCTCCAGCAGGCCGGGCAGCACCTCGTCCAGCGAGGATCGCTCCAGATGATAGAACCAGAACTCAGGTCCAGCACTCACGTCCTTCCCCCCATGCGGGGGAAGGTGGCTCGCGGAGCGAGACGGATGGGGGGTGTGTTGACCTGTAAAAGTAGCATGAGCACGGATCGCATCCAGGACGGCGTTCGGCTGCCCGAGAATGACGGCGTTTGGAAAACGCAGGACGGCAAAACCGTTGCCTCGAAGCCAGTCGTCTCGGAGCTGGTCTTCCGCTTCACGTAAGACATGAACCCCGCCATCTGCCTCGATGACCAACTTGTAGGCCGGACAACAGACGTCCGCGACATAGGGCCCGATCGGCATCTGGCGTCGGAATCGCAGACCCGACACCTGGCGGTCTCGAACGAGCGCCCACAACGCCTTTTCAGCGGTTGTCGGCGTCTTTCGCTGGCGGCGCGCCGCTGCGTAGGCCCGGTCATGATGAACAGCCATGAACGGCAGGCTAATCGTTCAGACCGGGAAGCACACCCCCCATCCGACCGGCTCCGCCGGCCACCTTCCCCCGCAAGGGGGGAAGGCTCAGTGGGCCTCATACGAATCTGCCACCATGCGGTCCAGGGTGCGCACACCCCAGCCGACAGCACCGTCGGGAACGGTCGGATTGCGGCTGTCCTTGACCCAGGCCACCGGCGCGATGTCGATGTGCGCCCACGGCGTGCCATTGGTGAAGCGCTGCAGGAACAGGGCCGCGGTGATAGAGCCACCGGCGCGCCCGTTGCCGGTGTTCTTCACATCGGCAATGGGGGTGTCGATGTGGCGCTCGTAGAAGCTCGGGATCGGCATGCGCCAGGCGTTCTCGCCAACTTTCGGCGCGGCGGCCAGGAAGTTGTCGGCCAGTTCGTCGGAGTTCGAAAACACCCCGGCGTACTCCAGCCCTAGGGCGACGATCATGGCTCCTGTCAGGGTGGCCAGATCCAGCATGAATTTCGGCTTGAAGCGCTCCTGCGTATACCAGAGGCAGTCGGCCAGCACGAGGCGACCCTCGGCGTCGGTATTCAACACCTCGACGGTCTGACCCGACAGCGATTCCACGACGTCGCCCGGACGCTGGGCGTTGCCGTCCGGCATGTTTTCAACCAGGCCGATGACGCCCACGGCATTGACCTTGGCCTTGCGACCGGCCAACGCATGCATCAGGCCTGTCACGGCGGCCGAACCGCCCATGTCCCACTTCATCTCTTCCATGCCGTCGGCGGGCTTCAGGCTGATGCCGCCGGTGTCGAAGGTGACGCCCTTGCCGACGAAGGCGATGGGCTGATCGCCCTTGGTGCCGCCGTTCCATTTCATGATGGCGACCTGGCTTTCGCGGCGGCTGCCCTGACCGACGGCCAGCAGTGTGCGGAAGCCCAGTTTCTCGAGCTCCTTCTCGCCCAGGA
>NZ_JAEMRO010000073.1 GCF_016463295.1 Brevundimonas sp. | reverse complement strand
CCGGGGAAGACGATGACGGCTGCGCTCATGGCGCGGGCGTTTAGCAGGCTTCGCGCGCCCTGTCAGGTGTCAGCCCTTGTTCTCGTAAGTCGCCGTGATCGAGGCCTTCGCCAGAGTGTGGAAATGCAGGTTGAAGCCGAAGACCGCGCCGGAATCGTCCGCCGTCACCTCCAGCGCATCGGTGTCGACGGCAAAGACGGTGAAGATGTAGCGGTGCGGACCGTGGCCGGGGGGCGGAGCGGCCCCGCCGAAACCGGCCTGTCCGAAGTCGGTGCGGCCCTGGATCGCGCGCATCGGCAGCCGCCCGCCCGGCGAGCCCGCACCGGTGTCCAGCTCGGTCACATCCGCAGGGATGTTAGCCACCGTCCAGTGCCAGAACCCCGAGCCGGTCGGGGCGTCTGGATCATAGACGGTGATCGCGTAACTCTTCGTGCCCTCCGGCGCACCGGACCAGGCCAGATGCGGCGAGGTGTTACCCTTGGCCTGAACCTGGGCGTCGGGCAGGACGCCGCCGTCGGTGATGTCGTTGGAGGTCAGGGTGAAGGTCATGAGGGCCTCGCGTGAGTGTTCGGAACGACCCTAACGCACCAACGTCCTCAGTGTGCCGCATCCTTGGCTTGCTGCGTGAAGGCGCGGTCATCCATCAACCCGCCCGCCAACGCTCCGGCGAAGATCAGGCATCCGGCCAAGACGAACAGGGCGACCAGCAGTTTGACGAAGCGGTTCATGGCGTCTGGCTCATCACGCCTGGTGGCGGCGGCAAACGCCGGGCAACGGATGGCGACATCTTTTCAGTACCGCAGAGCTCGCAGTCTTCTTCTGCCTGCAAGAGCCGATCGAAAGCGGAATAGGCAGCGACTTCCCGACGCATCGCCTCGAGGTCGCCATAACCGCACGCTCCGCTGACGAAAGAAATGTTGTGCAAAGTGCTCACTACAGATCGTTTGAACACTGCGGGATGCGCCGGATGGTCAGAATGCGTCACCAGGTACAAGCTCTCAGTCCTATCGTCCCGATAGGCATCCAATCCCCGCTCATACTTGGCGGTAACGATAGCCGGTGTTGAAGATATCTCTCGCACCAAGGTGTCAAAGCCTTTGGCACAAACAAGGTCACCGCCGCTATTGTACTCAGCGACTTGAGCTTCCTGCTGCTGGCACCCTGCTAGCAGGCTCACAACGCCCAGCGCTGTGAGCACGCGCTTCACGCCACCTCGATGCGGTAGCTTTCGATGACGGTGTTGGCGAGCAGTTGCTCGCACATCTTTTTCGCCTCGGCGGCGGGATCGTCGACGCCGTCCAGGTCGAACTCGATCAGCTTGCCGACGCGGGCGCCAGAGACGCCGGTCCAGCCGAGGCCGTGCAGGGCCCCTTCGACGGCCTTACCCTGGACGTCCAGCACGCCTGGTTTCAGAAAGATGTGAGCCTTGATCTTGGCCATCAGTGCAGTCCCCCCTGAATCACGGTCGGCATATCCTTCATGATCCCCAGGCGGCGCGCCACCTCGGTATAGCTTTCGATCACGCCGCCCAGGTCGCGACGGAAGCGGTCCTTGTCCAGCTTCTCACCCGTGGTGGTGTCCCACAGACGACAGCTGTCGGGGCTGATCTCGTCGGCCAGGATGACCCGCGCGAAGTCGTTCTCCCAGATGCGGCCGAACTCGATCTTGAAGTCCACCAGGGTAATCCCGACGGCTCCGAACATGCCCGACAGATAGTCGTTCACCCGCACCGTCATGGCCAGGATGTCGTCCAGTTCCTGCGTCGAGGCCCAGTTGAAGGCGGTGATATGCTCTTCGGTGACCATCGGGTCGTTGAGCTCGTCCTTCTTGAGATAGAATTCGATGATGGAGCGGGGCAGAGGCGTGCCCTCGTCGATGCCCAGGCGCTTGCTCATCGAGCCGGCCACAACGTTGCGGCAGACGACCTCCAGCGGGATGATCTCGACCTCGCGGATCAGCTGCTCGCGCAGGTTCAGCCGCTTGATGAAGTGGTTGGTGACGCCGATGCCGTTCAGGCGGCTCATCACGAACTCGCTGATGCGGTTGTTGATGACGCCCTTGCCCTCCAGCTGGGCCTTCTTCTCGCCGTTGAAGGCGGTGGCGTCGTCCTTGAAATACTGGATCAGGGTGCCGGGCTCGGGTCCTTCGTACAGGATCTTGGCCTTGCCTTCGTAGATCTTCTTGCGCTTGACGTTCATTCACCGGGTCCGTCGGGGCCTGCCTCAAAACGAAAATCGCGCGGCCAGAACCATCGTCTGGGCGGCGCGATCCGGAATCGGCGGGCGGGGATTTGTCGCGCGCACCTTTAGCGGAAGCCCGGTCCCGACACAAACGGGTCCGCGACGACACGCCTCGCCCGCTTCCACCCGACCTGAAACCGGTTCCGGTTGCGTTCGCAAGCGGGGCGGCTATAGACCACCTCGAATGCGGTCCGAGTTCTGAGGATCGCCTGCCGGAGCCTGACGACCCCCATGACGACCTTCGACGATCGCGAAAAAGGCTTTGAGGCCAAATATGCTCTGGACGCCGAACAGGAGTTCAAGGCCGTCGCCCGTCGCAACAAGCTGCTGGGTCTGTGGGCCGCCGAAAAGATGGGGCTGAGCGCCGACAGCGCCGACCAATATGCCAGCGCCGTGGTCAAGGCCGATTTCGAACAGCCGGGCGAGGAAGACGTCTTCCGCAAAATCGCCCAGGACCTGGAAGGCTCGGGCATCGCCGTGACCGAAGGCGAAGTGCGTCGCAAGATGGACGAACTGTCCTCCGTCGCTCGCGAGCAGATCCGCAGCGGCGAATAGGCCGACATCGCAGACATGAAAAAGGGCCGCTCCGTTTCCGGGGCGGCCCTTTCTGCTGTCCGGGGAGGACGGTTAGTTCGGCATCACGACCGTGTCGATGGCGTGGATCACGCCGTTGGTCGCGGGCACGTCGGCCTGGACGACGCGCGAGGTGCCGCCGTTTTCGTCCGTCAGGGTGACGGAGCCATCGGCGCCGACCGCAGCGGTCAGGGTGCCGCCTTCAACGGTGGTCAGGGTGGCAGTGCCACCACCGGCCGTGATCTGCTCGGTCAGGGCGGCAGCCGTCACGTTACCGGGGACGACGTGATAGGTCAGGATCTTGGTCAGATCCGCCTTGCCGGCCGGCGACATCAGGGTTTCACGCGTGGCGGCGGGAACCTTCTCGAAAGCAGCGTTGGTCGGCGCGAACACGGTGAAGGGGCCGGCACCGTTCAGGGTGTCGACCAGTTCAGCGGACTGGACGGCGCTGACCAGGGTGCTGAAGTCGCTGTTGCCCTGGGCTGTGGCGACGATGGTGCCGGTGGCGGCGGCCGGAGCGGCTCCGTCAGCGGCGGGAGCCATGGCACCTTCAGCCGACATGGCGTCGGTGGCGGGCTCGGCGGATTCGGGGCTGTTGCAGGCGGCGAGGCCGAGAACGGCCATCGAGGCGACGGTCATGGCGATCATGCGGGTATTCATGGGCTTCTCTCCTGATCCACCGCTCGAATGGCGGCGTCGGGTAAGAGACGAACCAGCGATCAAAAGGATGCGTTCTCGATCACGTTTTCGGGTGCGACATGTGATCACGTGCGACATCCGCCGGCCGCGCGAAGGGGCGGAGAACAGCCCAGTCATTTGCCTTCCAGGCAATGGGGCGCGCCATGGCCGGACTGGATGACAGCAGGGTCAGTCGGACAAGGTTTCCGGTCTCCGGTCCCAGCACCCGCGCGCCCTCACGCGCCGCCTTGCCGCCATTGAAGGCAATAGCTTCGAGCCGGGGCAGGGCTGCGATCAGGCCTTTCAGGTCGGCAAGGCGCGGCAGGCGGATGGCGGTGTCCAGGCTGCCGATCCGCTCGGCCTCGGCGATCACGTCCCACAGGCCGATGCCATGCGCCTTCAGGATATCGAGCCGTTCGGCATAGGGCTGGCCCGTCAGGTCGAGTCGGCCGATGACCCCGCCGATCAATCGCCAGAAGCCGTTCTGCGGATGCGCATAATATTGACCGGCCTTCAGCGACGCCTCGCCCGGCAGGCTGCCCAGGATGAGGAGGCGGGTGTCCCCATCGACGACGGGATCGAAGGCGCGCTTGCGGGCCGACGGTTCAGCGCCCGGCATTTCTCAGCCAGCCGACGACGGACAGGCGCGGGCCCTGGGCATAGGCGGCGACCGGCGCGACCGAATGATACTGCGGCACCGAAAACAGCGTCAGGGTGTTCCAGCGCGGGGCGTGGCCACGGATCACATCGCCCGCCGCGTCGTGAAACAGCAGCTGCCCGCCCCAGTCGGCGCGCCAGGTGCGGGTCAGGCCCAGCGTATAAGCGACCAGGCGGTCGCTGGCCTCCGACCCCACATCGTTGTGCAGGCCGATGAAGTCGCCGGG
Source organism: Brevundimonas sp. (assembly GCF_016463295.1). GTDB lineage: Bacteria > Pseudomonadota > Alphaproteobacteria > Caulobacterales > Caulobacteraceae > Brevundimonas. The sequence goes on along the minus strand of NZ_JAEMRO010000073.1, from coordinate 6,361 downwards.
GCGATAGCGGGTCAGCTGGCCATCCGCCTTGACGATATCGGCGCGGCCCGTGATCGCGATGCCCAGCTGCACGAAGGCGTCGTTCAGAAACTCGGTGATGGCATGGACGGGATGGCCCGGATCGCGCTTGGTCAGATAGGCCGTGATCAGGGGATAGGTCAGGTACAGAAAGCCATAGCCGCTTCCCGCCTTCGTCATCATGGCCCGAAGTTTTTGCTGCAAGGCGGCATCACCCTGGGCCACGACCTGCTGGCGGGTCAGGACGGCTGGCCGTCCATCCTCGCCCTGAAAGGCCAGGTCCCAGTCGATGCCGGTTTCCAGCATCTTTGCCAGATACTCTGCCGTCTCGCCCTCGAACACATCGGCGACCTGCACCCACCCGTAGCGGCGATAGGCGTCGGCCGCCGCCGCGACATCCAGGTTTGGATTGAGGCGGACCGGCGGACTGCTCATCAGCCCGCGCCGAAGACCCGGTTAAAGACGGTGTCGACGTGTTTGGTGTGGTAGCCGACGTCGAACAGGGCCTCCAGCTGCTCGGTCGGCAGGGTCACCCGGGCGTCGGCCTTCAGGAAGTCCAGGAAACGGCCTTCGCCGCGCCAGACCTTCATGGCGTTCTCCTGCACGGCGGCATAGGCATCCTCCCGGCTGACACCCGCCTGGGTCAGGGCCAGCATGACGCGCTGCGAGTGAACCAGGCCGCCCAGCAGGTCGAGGTTCTTCTGCATGTTCTCGGGGTAGACGTTCAGCCGCTCGACCACATTGGCCAGACGGTGCAGGGCGAAGTCCAGATGGATGGTGGCGTCGGGGCCGATGCCGCGCTCGACCGAGGAGTGGCTGATGTCCCGCTCGTGCCACAGGGCGACGTTCTCCATCGCGGGCGTCACGGCCGAACGGACCAGACGGGCCAGGCCGGTCAGGTTCTCGGTCAGGATCGGGTTGCGCTTGTGCGGCATGGCCGACGAGCCCTTCTGGCCCTTGTCGAAGAACTCCTCGGCTTCGAGGACTTCCGTGCGTTGCAGATGGCGGATTTCGATGGCCAGACGCTCGACCGAACTGGCCACGACGCCCAGGGCCGCAAAGAAGGCGGCGTGACGGTCGCGCGGGATGACCTGGGTCGAGACAGGCTCGACCGCCAGACCCATCTGGTCGGCGACATATTGCTCTACCGCCGGATCGACATTGGCAAAGGTTCCGACCGCGCCGGAGATGGCGCAGGTGGCGATCTCTTCCTTGGCGGTGATCAGGCGGCGTTTGGCCCGCTGGAACTCGGCGTGATAGCCGGCCAGCTTCAGGCCGAAGGTCACCGGCTCGGCATGGATGCCGTGGCTGCGGCCGACGCAGGGCGTGAACTTGTGCTCCTTGGCGCGGGTTTCCAGCGCGGCCAGAACCCGCTCGACGCCCTCGATCAGCAGGTCCGAGGACCGTGCCAGCTGCACGGCGAAACAGGTGTCCAGCACGTCGGACGATGTCATCCCCTGGTGCAGGAAGCGGGCTTCCTCGCCCACGATTTCCGACACATGGGTCAGGAAGGCGATGACATCATGTTTAGTGGTGCGCTCGATCTCGTCGATGCGGTCGGCATCAAAGATGACATCCTTGCCCTTGGCCCAGATCGCCTCGGCCGCGCTGGCCGGGATGGTGCCCAGCTGCGCCATCTTGGTCGCCGCATGCGCCTCGATCTCGAACCAGATCCGGTATTTGGTCTCTTGCGACCAGATGGCGACGGCGGCGGGGCGGGAATAGCGCGTGATCATGGGGGCGTCTAAAGGCTGTCGGCAGCAAGCCTGTCAAGGAAACGAGGAGCGAACCATGGAACTGATCGTCGGAAACATCGCCTTTTCCACCTGGTCGCTGCGGCCCTGGCTGGTGCTGAAGCGTTGCGGGGCCGAGTTCACGGTGCGCGAAGTGCCACTGTACGGCCCCGGCTATCGCGAGGAACTGGACCGGGTGTCACCGTCGGGCAAGGTGCCGCTGCTGGTTGTGGAGGGAGTGACGATCTGGGATTCCATGGCCATCAGCGTCTGGTGCGCCGAGCGGTATCCGGACGCCAAGCTGTGGCCCGCCGACGCCCACGCCCGCTGGCTGGCGCGTTCGGTGGCGTGCGAGATGCATTCGTCCTTCATGGCCCTGCGCAGTGAATGCGGCATGGGGCCGGACCCGGCGGGCGTGATCCACACCATGGTCGGCCCCGACCGGGCCCCCGCCCCGACCAGCGAAGCGGTCGCCGCCGACGTGCGTCGCCTGGTGGACATCTTCCGCACCATGCGCGCCCGCTTCGGCCAGGGCGGGCCATACCTGTTCGGCGAATGGTCCATCCCCGACGCCTTCTTCACCCCGGTGGCCACGCGGTTCCGCCACTACCAGATCGACCTGGCGGCGCATGGGGATGACGGGACGGCGGCCGAATACTGCGCCACGCTGCTGGCCCAGCCGGATTTTCTGGAGTGGAGCCGGATGGGTGGGGCGGAGGCGAATTAAGAACTCACCACGGCATTTGCACGAGCTGTCTCGAGACGAGCCTGAAGCTCAGCCACGATCTGTTTTAGCGAGGCCTTAAACGGCGGAGTCAGGTTGATATCAAAACCTGTGAAACCTCGCTGGTAGCTCACACTCGCAGCCTCTCGTTTGGCCGGAACAAGATTGACGCCCAAGTAGAGCTGCGACGGCGGTGCCGGTCCGATCACGGCGCGGGCAGCTGGTTGGTCCCAGCCGTCAAAGGCCTTGGATCTCCCAATCCCGATCTCCTCAATCTCGGCCCACCTGTAAGAGCGAACCGTAAACCACTGCCTCCAGCTTATTCCATAGTCGTCCGCAGTCAGTTCGATCGGCAGAACGCCGCAGACAAACGCCACAAGACCTCCCAGGGCGGTGACGCCGATCCACAGGGTTGTCAGCAAGCTCGCTTCTATCAGGTCCCCGTAGCTCAGCGCAGCTGAACATGTGCTGACGGCCAATGAAGCGGCACCAGCGAAGGCCAGGCCGAGCATGCGCCCTTTGAGCCGAAGCGGCGGTCGCGTCGCTGATTGCGAAACGAGTTCGGTTTGAGCAGCCATGCTTCGTGGTGCCCCTTCATGGCTTGTCGATCTTGAAGAGTGGCGAGCGTAGCGGATTGATTGTGCAGTTCGCTAGGGCAGCGGCCATAAACGCACCCAAGCTAAGCATTAACCCCACCGACAAACTTGGCCTTAAGAGGGTCACGCTAGACTGGCACCTTCGCAACGCTTCTGCGTTCAGGTGTCATCATGACCGTCCCCGTGCCTCAGCCCGCCGCCCGTCGCCCCAGCCTGATGGTCTACGGGCTGCTGATCGTGGTGGCCTGCTGCCTGCCGGCGCTGCTGCTGGCGAGCGTGATCTAGAGCCCAGCTACTGGCTGCCCGCAGGCACCGGGGCCTGGGCATAGTCGACCGGCTGGGCCGGCATCGGCGGCGGGGCGACATAGTCCAGGCTAAGCGGCACCAGCGACGCGCCCGAGGCCACGGCATCCAGCGTGTTCAGCGGCCGCCCGCTCATGCGCTGATAGATCCAGTAGGCGGCCACGACCTTTTCGACATATTCGCGGGCCTGGGGCACGTCGATCGTCTCGATCAGCAGCAGGGGATCGGCATTGGGCCCCAGCTTGCGCACCGCCGCCACCATTGGGCCGGGCCCGGCATTGTAGGAGGCCGTGGCGCGCAGCAGGTCGCCGTTGATCGCCGGCATGGCCAGCACCTTGTTCACATAGGCCTGACCCAGCTGGGCATTCAGATTGGGATCGAACAGGCGGTCCGGGCTACTGATCAGGCCCCGGTCGCCCGACAGTTCCGCCGCCGTCGCGGGCATGACCTGCATCAGACCGTAAGCCCCGACCGCAGAACGGGCGCGGGGGTTGAAGTCGGTTTCCTTGCGCGCGATCGCATAGACCAGCGAGCGTTCGATGGTGAAGCCGCCGGCGGGCTCGATGACCGGCTTGGGGAAACGGTCGGCATTGATACGGCGGGCCTCGTCGTCGCGGCCACCCAGACGCGGTCCCATCATGCGGCCCAGGGCGCTCCACATCCGGCGGCCGCGCTCGGTGATCGCACCGCGAAGGCCGGTGCGCAGTTCCTCGCGCGCCTCGGAGCCCCGCCCGACCTCTAGCCAGGCGAGGGTGCGCCGCGCCTGGGCGTCCTCGCGCAGGAAGGCCTCCATCTCGGCATTGTCGATGTCGGAGGTGTCGTCACCGGTCCAGGAGGCCTGCCGCACGCTGGCGACGGCGGAGTAGGGGACCGGGCCCATGTTTTCGATCGCCGGCTCCTCGCCCAGCTGGCGCAAGGCGATCTGGCCATAGAAGGTGGCGGGCCACTGGGCCGCACGGCGCAGATTGGGCTGGATGCGGTTCTGGCGACCGGCCATGCCCGCGGACTTGGCAGCCCAGAAGGCGGCGCCGGCGCGGACCCAGGCATCCTCGGTCGGATCGTCATAGACGCGCTCGAACGCCTCGATGGCCGGGCCATAGTCGCCCAGCCGATACTGGGCCAGGCCCACCGTCCACCAGTCGCCGATCTGACCTCCCAACGACACCGCCCCTTGCAGGTCGTCGCGGTTCAGGGCGACGCGGGCGGCGCGGGCGGGGTCAGCCTCGCGGTTGCCGCCGGCGGCGATCAGGCTGGTCCAGGTGCGCATCGCGCTGGCGGGGCGACGCGGCTCGGGCGCGCCGTCCGGGCGACGCTGCATCGCCAGATTATAGACCCGGTCCGCCATCGACAGATCCGAATAGCTCTCCAGCCAGGCGGCCAGCTCGTCATAGGTGGCGACGTGGTCGCGGTGGAACAGGCTTTCAAACTCGACCTGACCCAGCAGGACACGGTCCTGGGCTTGGCGCGCCGAGGCACGGGCCAGGTCGATGTCGCCCCGGCGCAGGGCATCGAAGGCGGTGGTGTAGCTGAGGCGGTCGGCGGCGCTGAGCGCGGAGGGACGACGGGCCTCGCCTTCGCCCTCGACCGACACGGTAATGGCGGCGGCATAGGGCACTTCGGTGGCGTGAGCATGTGCCAGCCCGGTCAGGCCCGAAAGCGCGATGGCGAACGTCGGCGCAAGAAAAGCGCGTCGCAAAGATACTGGCACAGGCGGCCCCCCTGGGAGCGGCGTCCCTGACCCGTCTCGATCCGGGGTGGGCGCACGCTATTCGTTCGGTCGTCGGGCCTGAGGACACCTGCCCTCACGCCTTATGTCAACGTGTTACGAGAATCGGGCGGATTTGAGTCGCCTGACGGGCGAGCGGGTCAATCCGCCGCGTCCAGCCGTGCCGCCAGTGCCAGCATGTCGGCCCAGGCCAAGGCCTTGGCCTGGGGCTGTTTCAGCAAGAAGGCCGGGTTCAGGGTGACCAGGGTCGGGGCCGACACCGCGCCTTCATGCAGCCGCCAGTCCTGCCAGGTGCCGCGCAGCCCCATGACATTGCCGCCGGCACCCAGCACCGCCCTGGCCGGGGCCGCGCCGAGCAGCAGGACCGCACGGGGCTTCAGGATTTCCAGCGCGCGCTCCAGAAACGGTAGGCAGGCGGCCTGTTCCTCGGGGGCCGGGGCCCGGTCGCCGGGCGGTCGCCAGAAGACGCTGTTCATCTTCCACGTCCGGTCCGCCAGTCCCGATTCGATCAGCATGCGGTCGAACATCCGCCCCGCTCGCCCGGCGAAGACCTCGCCCGAACTGTCCTCCGCCTCGCCCGGGGCATTGCCGATGACCAGCAGGCTGGCGTTGTCCGGCCCCGATCCGACCACGGCCCGCCGCGCGCCCTGACGCTTCAGGCCACAGCCGTCGAAGCCGGCGGCGGCAGCGACCAGGGCATCCAGCGTCATGGCCTCGGCGGCCAGGGCCCGGGCCTGCTGGGCGCATTCGGCGCTGTCGGGCGCGGCGACGACCGCCGAGGTGGCTTTCAGCACCGCCTTGCGGGCGGGCGGAAGCTCCACATGGGTGCGGTCGACCGGGGCGTCCTCATAGCAGCCCTCGACGCCCGCATCGCGCCAGAAGGCGAGCAGACTTTCGGTCGCGGCGATGTCCAGGGCGGCAGGGGTCATGGGCTCGGTTCTAGCGATAGTCCTTGACCACCCTTGCGTCACCTTCCGATAAGCGGAAAACGACAAGACCATACTGACCACGAGGAAATCCCCATGGCCGAAGACGTGATCGAAGGCGGTGCCACCAACGCGTGGCAGGACGCGATCATCGACAAACTGCCTGCCAACGAGGCCCTGACCGGCGTCGAGCGCGAGGTCATGGAGTATGACGTCGTCATCGTCGGCGGCGGCCCCGCCGGTCTGTCCGCCGCCATCCGCCTGAAGCAGCGGGCGGAAAAGGACGGCAAGGAGATCAGTGTCGCCGTTCTGGAGAAGTCGGCCGAGATCGGCGG
>NZ_JAEMRO010000072.1 GCF_016463295.1 Brevundimonas sp. | reverse complement strand
TTGTACATCTGCGTCAAGGTCAGATGCGGATGCTCCGCCTGCCGCGCCCTGCGATGGGCGTCAAGCTGCCCGGCGAGCGCGCGGATGCGCTCGGCCTGGGATTCGGTGCAGGCGGGGAAGGGGAAGGGGTCGAAGCAGCGGGATTTGGAGTAGCGGGGGTCGTTGCCATAGCCGAGCCAACCACCGAGGACGGGGGCCCATGTCGTGTGGACCCGGCTGGACAGGACGGCGAGCAACCAAGCGTCCGCATGAGCGATCGCGATGACCATGTTGTCTGGCATGATGCTCGCGTCGAGAAACTGAAAGATACGGTGTTTTGTCGTCTCTACGGTAGCGACGTACCGAGGACGGCCTTCAAGGGCGGGTCTGAGTTCGCGCCGAGGTTCTCCGAATATCCACCAGCTGTCTCGGTAGGTTGCCCGATTGTTGGCGTCACGTTCCGGCTTCACCTTGGCGAGAAGGTGCTGATAAACCTCTGGATAGTCCCGCCGCGCTTCCTCCGCAGACAGTCCAAAGAGGTCGATGACCATCGCGCCGCGAGACCGGGAGGTAAGGTCGCGTCCATTGCGATAGCTACGGATGTGGCGGTCCAACCCCGGGCGACGGCCAAGGCCCAAATGGGCAGCATCTTCAGGGGTCACGATGAACCCTGAACCGTGCAGCTTGACGCCCGGCGAACACAGGCCCTCGTTAGCCAGCAACGGAGCCGCGCGGGTCACGTCCACGCCGGTTGTAAGGTCGGAGTTGACCCTGCCTTCTCTCGACTGGAAAGCCAGCGACGGTTCGTCGGTATCCAGTCCCGCCTCAGCGACGACCTCTCGCAGCTCACCGTCGTGAGGCCCGGCCCGAGCCGTCGTCATGGCGATCCGTACCGCCGCGCTGTCCTTCGACGCCTTGGTCCACGGATGATCCGGCACAGCGAAGATGATCGACACCGGAGCCTTGGCGTTCAGATGACGCTCCATCACCCGGCGTTGGAAAACCTGACTAATTGAGTTGGTGGTGACGAGGCCGAAGCGGCGCAGGGCAGTCTTCTTGCGGGTCAACATTTCGGCGGCCCGGTCCCACCAATACATCACGAAATCTGCGCTCTCATTCATGTGCGGATGGGCGCGCCATAGGGCCTCGGCATAGCCCGGTGCCATGCGCGAGCGAAGGTTCGCGCCCCCGATAAACGGCGGATTCCCGACGATGAACTCCGCCTCTGGCCACTCGGGCCGCCGCGCGTTCGGAAACACCTGCACCGCCACCCCGTCCTTCATCTCGAACTGCAGCTCGGGATAGCCGTCCCAGGTCAGGACCGCGTCCTTCTGCTGGATGTTGCCGAAGGCCTTGAGGATCGGCTCGGCGGGGTGTTCCGACCGGTTGCGGTAATGCTGCTGCAGATAGCCGATCCACAGCACCAGTTCGGCGATGGCGGCGGCGCGGACGTTCAGCTCGATGCCCAGGAACTGGTGCGGATCGACCTCTTCCAGCCCCATGGTCTCGGTTTCGCCGAGTTCGGCCAGGGCCTCCAGCACCTCGCCCTCCAGCCGCTTCATCAGCTCCAGCGAGACATAGAGGAAGTTGCCGGTGCCGCAGGCGGGGTCGAGGACGCGGGTGGTGCAGAGCTGGTGGTGGAAGGCGCGGACGGCGACCACCGCTTCCTTCACATCGCCGCGCTCCTTCGCGTCGCCGGCCTTGAGCTGGGCCACGTTCCAGTCGGCGCGCAGCGGCTCCATCACCGTCACCTCGACCAGCCGTTCGACATAGGAGCGGGGGGTGTAGTGGGCGCCGAGCTGGCGGCGCTCCTTGGGGTCCAGCGCCTGTTCGACCAGGGTGCCGAAGATGGCCGGCTCGACATAGCGCCAGTCGTGGCGCGAGGCGGCCAGCAGTTCGCCGATCTCTTCCTTCGTCATCGGGAAGGCCTTGGCGTCGTGGAACAGGCCGCCGTTGAAGTAGCGCAGATGGGTCTTGAAGCCCGAGAAGAAGCGGTTCTCGTACAGCGGCTCGTCCATCCGCTTCCACAGGTCGCGCAGCAGGGGGGCGAAGGCTGCGGGACTGTCCAGACACTCTTCCAGCAGGGCCGTGAACTGGCCGCGCGGCAGCAGGTCGGCGTCCTCTGCGAACATGGTGAAGATGCAGCGCATCAGGAAATGCGCCACCTCTTCGGGCGGGTGGTTGCGCTCCAGCCGGCGCGAGACGGCGGCGAGGCGTTCGGCGATCTGGCGCGTGACACGGGCGGCGTGGCGCGACGGGTCCAACGATTGCGGGTCCGTCCAGATGGCCTTCAGCCGCTCGACGATCTCGGGGCGGCGCAGGTCCTCCAGCCGAATGCGGAAGCCCTTGCGGTCGGGGAAGTGGCCATAGGCGCGGCCCGAGCCGGAGAAGTCGGCATAGACCTCGAACACATAGCCGACGTCGCAGACGATGATGAAGGGCGGGGCCGGGTGATCGGCGGGCAGGCGGAAGGCATAGTCCTCGGCCTGTTTGCGGGCGTTGCGCATCAGCACGTCCCAGCGGCCTTCACTGGCGGCGGTGGAGGCGGTCTCGTCCGCCTTGAACAGGGTGGGCTGGTCGTCGCGCTGGCTGGCGCGGGACTGTTTGGCCTCCAGGATAAAGCAGCCGCGCTTGTACAGATCGATCCGCAGGGTCGAGGCGGACCCTTCGGATTCGCGACGCTTGACGCCCCGCTCGAAGACATAGTCGTTCAGCGCCGTCTGGTCGCTGGCCGGATCGGGGCGTGGAAGGTCCAGCGCCTCGCAAAGCTCCGTCAGAAACATCTGGTAGTTGGCGCGCTCGGCCCCGCCACGCGCGGCGCTCCAGCGATCAATGAAGGCGTCGATATCCAAGCGGCTCTCCCCTGCCCGCACTTGGCCCGGTTCGCCCGTGTGTGGCAAGCGGGGTCCGTGCGGGGCTGGCCCCCTCCGTCACGGCGCTGCGCGCCGCGCCACCTCCCCCATGAGGGGGAGGAGACAGTGTCGACGCCTAGCGCCCCGTGAACACCGGTTTCCGCTTCTCGACGAAGGCGGCCATGCCTTCCTTCTGGTCCTCGAAGGCGAACAGGCTGTGGAACAGGCGGCGTTCGAACTGGACGCCCTGGGTCAGGGTGGTCTCCAGCGCGGCGTTGACCATTTCCTTATTGGCCATGACGGCGAGCGGGCTTTGCGAGGCGATCTTCGCGGCGATCTTGCGGGTCTCGTCCAGCAGCTGGTCGTGGGGGAAGACGCGCGACGCCAGGCCCGCGCGCTCGGCCTCGGCGGCGTCCATCATGCGGGCGGTCAGGACCATGTCCATGGCCTTGGACTTGCCGACCAGGCGGGTCAGGCGTTGGGAGCCGCCGATGCCGGGCGCGACGCCCAGGTTGATCTCGGGCTGGCCGAACTTCGCCTTGTCCGAGGCCACGATGAAGTCGCACAGCATGGCCAGTTCGCACCCGCCGCCCAGGGCGAAGCCGTTGACCGCCGCGATGATCGGCTTCCGGAAGCGGGTGATGCGGTCGTGGCCCAGGGCGAAATAGTTGCCGGTGTACATCTGGGCATAGGACTGGTCCGCCATCTCCTTGATGTCGGCGCCGGCGGCGAAGGCCTTTTCCCCGCTGCCGGTCAGGATCAGGCAGCGCACGCTGTCGTCCTGTTCGACGGCGTCGAGAAAGTCCGCCAGATCCTTGAACAGGGCGGAGTTCAGGGCATTCAGCGCCTCGGGCCGGTTCAGGGTGACCACCGCATAGCCGTCGGCGTGGCGTTCGATCAGAAGGTTGGCATAGGTATCGGTCGTGGGGGTGTCGGTCATCGGGGTGTCGGTCATGGGGGGCAGGCTCCGCGTTTGGCCCGGTTTAGCGCGACCTCGGTCCGGGCCGAAACCCCCGACGTCGGAACTCTTGCCTCAGCTTGGCCCTTAGGGTGCGCATGGGGGCAAGCGCGATGGACCAGCCGGATGTGATCGTGGTCGGGGCGGGACCGGCGGGCCTGACGGCCGCTCTGTATCTGGCGCGGTATCATCGGCGCGTGCTGGTGCTGCACGACGGGACCAGCCGGGCGCTGCGCGGGCCGATGGCGCACAATGTGCCGGGCTTTCCCGACGGGATCGCGGGCAAGGCGCTGGTGCAGATCATGGAACGCCAGGCGATGGCGTATGGCGCGGCCATCGCCGAGGCGCGGGTCGAGGACATCCAGCGATCGGGCGACGGGTTCGTGCTGAGCGGTGGGGGTCAGTCCTGGCGGACGCGGGCCCTGATCATGGCGACAGGGGTGTCGATGAATGAGGTCGATCTGCCGAATGCCGTGCACGAGAAGGCCATCGCCGACGGGGTGCTGCGCTACTGTCCCATCTGCGACGGCTATGAGGGGACGGACCGCAAGATGGGCGTGATCGGGGCCGACACCAATGGCGCGGCCGAGGCGCTGTTCCTGCGGCAATATACGAACGATGTGACGCTGATGCCGCTGGCCCACTCCGAGCTGACGGCGGACGAGACGGCGCAGCTGGATCAGGCGGGGGTAACGGTGCTGCACGGGGCGCTGGACCGGCTGGAGCCCACGCCGGACGCCATGACCGTGCATCTGACGACGGGCCGGACGGTCACCGTGGACATTCTTTATCCGGCCCTGGGCCTGCGCCCCCGCAGCGAACTGGCGCTCCGTCTTGGCGCGCGGCGTGGAGAGGGCGACTGCCTGGCCGAGGACAGTCCGTTCGGCGCAGGTGTCGAGGGGCTGTGGGCCGCGGGCGACGTGGTGCAGGGGCTGGATCAGATCACGGTCGCCATGGGACATGGAGCCATCGCCGCGACCAAGGCCCACAACTGGTTGCGCGAGCAGGACGGCCACGCCCTGCGAAAATAGGGCGTCAGCGGCGCGGGATGAGGGCCAGGGTCAGGGCCGCGCGCGAGAGCTCGGCCACCACCACCATGGCCAGCAGGGCATTGGCGGCCAGAACCTGGGTCCGGGGGGCGGACAGGTCCATGGTCCAGCCGAACAGGCTGGCTGCCGCGAGGCCGGCCGCAGTGACAAGGACCAAGGCGACCAGGATCATCAGGGCCACATGGCTGGCCTTCAGCGCGGCCTGAAGCGTGGGTCCTTCGTCCAGAGCCCGCGCCCGCCTGCGGAACAGCCAGGCGATCAGGCCGGTGGCCACCGTCTCGGCCAGGACGATGACGGCCAGGGCCCCCAGGAACCATAGCGCCAGATTGCCGGGATCGCCGCGCCGGAACGACTGGATCACATGGCCGAAATAGACGCCCCAGACGATCAGGCCGACGATCAGGCTGATCCAGAGATGGGTCTTGCGATGGGTCATCTCAGCGCCTCTGGCAGGACGGGCAGTAGAAGGTGGAGCGTCCGGCCTGGACGATGCGTTTGACCGTGCCGGTGCAGCCCTCACCGAGACAGGGCTGGCCCTCGCGGCCATAGACGTCGAAGCGGTGCTGGAAATAACCCTGGCCGCCGTCGGCATTGGCGAAGTCGCGCAAGGTGGAGCCGCCGGCGGCGATGGCGTCGTTCAACACGTCGCGAATGACGGCGGCCAGAACTTCCAGCCGGGGCCGCGACACCTTGCCCGCCGCGATCAGGGGCGAGATGCGGGCACGATACAGCGCCTCACACACATAAATATTGCCCAGGCCCGCCACGATCCGCTGGTCCAGCAGGCTGACCTTGATGCTCTGGGCCTTGTTGCGAAACGCCTCGGCCAGGTGCGCGCCGGAGAAGTGGTTGCCCAGGGGCTCGGGCCCCATGCGGTCGAACCAGGGATGCGCTTCGACAGCCTCGCTGGGGATCAGGCCCATGAAGCCGAAGCGGCGGGCGTCGGCGAAGCCAATGCGGGTGCGGGCCGCGCCGTGCACCGCGCACAGGCTGACGTGTTCATGCTTGCCCGAAATGGGGGCCGGTTCCTCGAACTCGCCCAACTGGGTCCCGTCCAGCGTAAAGCGCCCGGTCATGCCCAGATGGGTGACCCAGGTCTCTCCGGTCGACAGCGGCATCAGCAGATATTTGGCACGACGGTCGATGCGCCGGACCGTCGCCCCTTCCAGCCGTTCGACGAACCGCTCGGGAAACGGAAAGCGCAGGTCGGGCCGGTTCTGGCGCACATGGGTCAGGCGTGCCCCGGCCAGCACGGGCTCCAGCCCACGGCGTACGGTCTCGACCTCGGGAAGTTCAGGCATGGGCGTGGCGGGACCGGGTGGCAAAGACCCGGTCCTTAGCCGATCGCCCGTTGCGGCGCGAGGCGGATGCGTGGGCCGCAGGCGTGTGAAGACGCCCTCGACTGCGGAGCTTGGCGCGCACTTTCGTATCTCGCTCAAAGGCGAACAAAAGCCGTCTGACGTCAGTCAGACGGCGCATGGTCTATCCGAAAAACTAGCGACCAGGTCCGCTTTGTACAGGCTGTCCCTTGGGCGCACACGATGGGGGATTGGTCATGCCAAGGGACAGCAGATTGCCGCCGTTCACGACGCAGCTGAAACTTTTGCCGTCGTCAGCCCGGACCTCCACATAGGTATTTACGCCGCTGGTGCGACGACTGACCACTGTCAGGTCCGATGGAGAATACCCCAGGACGCCACCCGTTTGATTGACGATGCTGTCGTCACTGAGGGTATTCGTTCTCTCGGCGATGGTCCCGCAGGAGGCAAGCAAGGTCGTCGCACCGATCAGGGTGAGTGTCAGATAGGCTCGCATTAACCAAAGTCTCCAGACTGGCGGGTCCTTTTCCAGCAGGAAATTGGAACCTCGCGATGATGCCTCGGGGATCCCGGAGGCACCGACGCAGATGCGCGCGGCCCCATCTAGCTAGGCCAAGTTTCGTAGGCCTCCAGCCCGTAAAACGTACTGGTACGCCGCCTTAGGCAGCGCCAGGCCGTCTGGGTGTCCACCAGGACAGATCAGACCGTCGGCCCTGATATGGATTACGGGCTTGTCGCTGTTCGGGCGAGCAGAGCAGACCGTGGACGACATGTGGCAGCTCAAGCTCACGGCCCGGCAGGGGGTGCGCGCCAGACTTGCCCCGCTCAGGGGTCGCGAGACTGCTAGAGATCGAGAGCGGTCCGGATGTCGCGCCAGTCGATGTATTTGAAGTTCTGGGTGCCGACGTCGTTCACGTCGTCCTGAACCACCACCACGCCTTCGGGAAAGCGGCCGACCACACCACCGTGGGCGGCCAGTCCATCGGTGCCGGTCACGGCATCGACCTCGCCGTCCACGACCACGAACCGGCCCTTGTACTCGGGTGCCGCCCCGTCGATGCGCCAGACGGGGAAGGTGGAATCGCCCTGGCTGGAGCCGATCAGATAACGGGCGGCCCCGTCGGCCAGGATGGTCAGGCCTTCGGCATCGGCGACCAGCCTGCCAGGCTCTATGGCCTGCACAAGCGTGCGGGCCGAGCCTGAGGCGGGGTCGAGATCATAGCGCCAGATGCCGACATTCTCTTCCCCCAGATAGAGGGCGCCCGTCGCCTCGTCGGCGGCGCAGCCTTCGGAGATGGTGCCGATGTCGCCGCTGCGAACCAGACGCGCCGAGGGCCGACCGGCGGCGTCCACGGTCAGGACATACTGGCGCAGCTCGCCCTCGTGCCCGACCAGGATAGCGTGAACCTCGGCACCGCGACGGGCGAAGCAGAAGCCGTAAGGCTCTACCACGTCGGTGGCGATGGCCCCCCAGGGCCGGACGCCGTTCGTGCCGGTGCCCGCGGGATCGTAGACATAGAGCGACACGCCCGTGCGGCCCGGTGTGCGGTCGCTGGCCCCCAGCACCACCATCGGCTTGCCGCCGATCGACAGACCCTCGACCGCATCGACGTTGTTCAGCAGGCCCTCGGCCAGGAACTGCATCACCTGGCCGTCGAAGTCGTAGATATACAGACCGGCCTTCTTGTCGGTGCCGGCGACGAAGCCGGGGCTGGTCTTGCCATTGATCGTGACCGGCACGGGCGACGTCCAGATAGCCGGATCGTCGGCGGCGTCCTCTCCCCCGCCGGTGCCGACCGAAGGCGTTTCCAGTACGGCGCTAACCGGCGAGCCCTCGCCGACGAAACCCTCTCCCTCGCCCTGATAATCGACCTCGCCCGTGGCACAGGCGGCCAGCAGGGCGGCGGATGCAACCAGTGTGGTCAGGGTGCGGATCGACATGGCGGCCTCTCGAAAATCAGGGTGTTCCAGCGTGACCGCGCAGACCACGCACGCGCGCGTCGGGTCAAGCAAGGCCCTGTGACGGTTATGGAACAGCGATATGACAACCGCTCCGTACCGGGAACAGTCGTCACGCTTACTTCCTAAAACCGGCACGGCGGGTTCGCAAAATCGTCTTAGAGGCGTCGTCGGCACCGCTTAGCTGCGATTTCCGAACACCGGGGCCCCTTGGCCGCCGGTCTTTCGGGGATGCCATCAATGAAATTCGCGCTTCTGCTGGGGGCCGCCCTGGCCCCGCTCGCCTTCGCCGGTTCGGCCCTGGCCCAGTCCGGTCCGGCCATCGATCCGCAAGGCGGGCCGGTCACAGCCCTGGACGAGGTGATCGTCACGGGCGAGCCGGTCATGCGCAACCGCACCGACGATGTGGTGCCGACGCTGTCCTACGACCTGGAATATTTCCAGCGGTTCGAGCCGTTGACGGCCGGTGACGCGCTGAAGCGCGTACCGTCGGTGACCTTCCTGTCCGACGTGCTGGAATCGGACGGCGTGCGCATCCGCGGCCTGGATTCGGCCTATACCCAGATCCTGATCAATGGCGAGCGGGTGCCCGGCGCCAATCTGGACCGCAGCTTCTTCGTCGACCGCATCCCCGCCGAGCTGATCGAGCGGGTCGAAGTGGTGCGCTCGTCCTCGGCCAACCGCTCGGGCGATGCCGTGGCCGGGGCCATCAACATCGTCCTGCGCGACGCCCTGTCGCTGGACGGCGGCTATCTGCGCCTGGGGGCGATCAACTTCCCCGACAGCGAATATGGCCAATGGGGCGGCACCTATGGTGCGGTCTGGGGCGGACAGGTCGGACCGGGCCGCCTGCTGATCGGCGGCAACATCCAGGATCGTCGCAATCCCAAGGACAAGTTCAGCCAGCGCTTCGACGAGCCCGGCGGCGAACTGGACAATACCGAGGTCCAGACCGACGTGCGCGACGGCACCGACTATTCCGCCAACGCCTCCTATGACGTGGAGGTCGCGGGTGGCAATCTGCAGCTCAGCGGCTTGTTCGTGCGCACGGACCGGGTACAGGACGAGAACTCGATCGAGTATATCGAGGGCATCGAAACCGCCGCCAACATCGACACCATCAACGCCAATCCGCTGGACATCCAGACCGACAACTGGGCCGTCAACAGCCGATACGAGCGCGAGATGCTGGGCGGCGAGACGACCTTCCGCCTGGGCTATGCCGCCATCGACGACCAGCAGGTCGAGACCGAGACCGAGTTCGCGGTCGAGGATGAAGTCATCGAGGGCGAGATCACCCGCACCGACATCACCGACGAGGAAATCCAGGCCGCGCTGGAGCACAAGCTGAATCTGAACGGCATGGAGCTGGAGTTCGGCGTCCAGTACAGCGACAAGACCCGCGACACCGCCATTTTCGCGGCCGACGCCGAGGCCGAGGGCGAGACCGCTTTCCGCCCCTTGCTGGCCGGCGAGTTCGGGGATTTCGAGGCGATCGACGGCGGCGTCAGCACCATCGAGGAAACGCGGATCGACCCCTACATCATGCTGTCGGGTGAAACCGGCGCGGTGAAATGGGAGGCGGGTCTGCGGTATGAGACCACCGACACGACGATCATCGACGAAACGGTCGCTGCCGAAGATCGCGTCAACGACAAGGACTATGGCATCCTGCTGCCCTCGGCCAGCGCGCGTTTCCAACTGACGGAGGAAGACCGGATCGTCGCCTCTGTCGCGCGCACGGTGCGTCGCCCGAACTTCAACTTCATCTCGCCAGCCCTGCTGGAAGGCGAATATGGCGACAACGATTTTGAAGGTAATCCAGAGCTCGAACCGGAAACAGCTTGGGGCATCGATCTGGGTTATGAGCGTCGTCTGGGGCGTCGCGGTGTGTTCGGCGTCAACGTCTTCTATCGCGACATCACGGATTTGATCGAGATCACGAGCACAGGCAGGCCTTCGGAAGAGGAGCCTGAGGCCTTGGTACTGACGGCCGAAAACGTTGGTGACGGTCAGGTCTGGGGGATCGAGTTCGACCTGTCGACGCCGCTGGACTTCATCGGCATGCCCAATACGGGCGTCTTCCTGAACTATTCCTGGCTGGACAGTGCGGTCGATGACTTCCTGGGCGAGCGCCGCTTCAACTCTCAGTCCGACTATGTCGTCAATGCCGGCTTCACCCACGACATCCCCAGCTGGGGGGCGGCCTTCGGAGCCACCTACCGCAAACAGGGCGATGCCGAGAGCCGGATCGCCGCCGAGGAAGTCCTGACCTCCTATGGTGCCGATCTGGAAGTGTTCGTCGAGAAGCGGATCGCCAGCAACATCGTGGTCCGGCTGACCGGCTCCAACCTGCTGGACAGTTCCAAGGACGAGGTGTTCGACAAGTTCGACACCATCGAGGACCAGATCGACCGAGACTACGACGAGTATGAGATCGAGACCGAGAAGGCCGGGCCGGTCTATCAGCTGGTCATGCGGGTGGCCTTCTAAGCCGCCACAAGCGCATCAAGGACGACAAGGGGCCGGGCGGAAACGTCTGGCCCTTTTGCGTATCCGCCCTTCCGGCGTTGCCGCAGGTGGGGCGGGTCCCCTATATGCAGGCGCGAACCCTCCCGCGTCCGGACACTCCGATCATGGCCCGCAAGACAGACACATCCGGCGGACTTCTGGGCGGCCTGCGGTCGATGCTGGGCGGCAAGCCCACCAAGGCTGTCGCCGAGACCGCACCCGAGCCGATCACCCTCAGCCCAGACCCGGCGGGCCATTTCCAGACGCCGGACACCCCCGACACGCCCGCGCCCCCACCCGCGCCCGAACAGGACCAGAGCAAGCC
>NZ_JAEMRO010000071.1 GCF_016463295.1 Brevundimonas sp. | reverse complement strand
GGTGGGGCGAGGCGCTTCGTTGGACGCTTCCTGACCGCAGGCACCGAGGACCACAGTCGTCAGCGCCAGTCCGCTGATCGTCAGGAGGGTGTGAGTGCGGGTCATGTCGGGCTCCGAGGCGATATGTCGGTGATACCGCAACGGCGCGAACCGGCAAGCACCTGCGGCACCGCGTCGGGGTGGACGCAGCCCCATCGCGCCTGATAATCACTGTCAACTGAAGGCGCGTCAGCGTCACCGTCGCCAGAGTGCTCATGTCCCAACCCTCCAAACTCAGTCAGGCCCGCCCGGGCGACCGCGGCGTCATCGTTCAGGTTGGCGATCACTGCCATCATCAGGACCATGCGCTGGAGCTGGAGCGTCGCTTGCTGGAGCTAGGCTTCGTCGAGGGCGCGACCGTGGAACTGCTGCACGAAGGCCTGTTCGGGCGCGACCCCATCGCCATGAAGGTCGATGACATGCGGGTCGCCCTGCGCCGGCACGAGGCGGCCAGCATCACGGTCCAGCTCGAAAACAGGGCGGTCGCCTGATGGATGTGGCGTTGCGTGCGGCGCGGATCGCGCTGGTCGGAAATCCCAACAGCGGCAAGACGGCCCTGTTCAATGCCCTGACCGGCGCGCACCAGAAGGTGGCCAACTATGCGGGCGTGACGGTCGAGCGCAAGGAAGGCCTGATCCGCGCGACCAGCGGCCGGACTCTGTCGGTGCTCGACCTGCCGGGCACCTATTCGCTGCGCGCCCGCAGCCCGGACGAGGAGGTCACGCGCGATGCCGTCCTGGGCAAACTGGTCGGGGAGGCCGAGCCGGATGTGGTGGTCTGTGTCGCCGATGCGACGAACCTGCGGCTGGTCCTGCGTCTGGCGCTGGAGCTGAAGGCCGTGGGGCGGCCCATGGTCCTGGCCGTCAACATGTATGACATCGCCCAACGTCAGGGCCTGCGGATCGATCTGGTCGGCTTGTCGCGCGAGCTGGGTGTGCCGGTGGTGACGACGACCGCCACGCGTCGACGCGGTATTCCCGAACTGGTCGCCGCGATCGAGGAAACGCTGGCCGCTGCGACGCCCGGCCAGAATGCCTGGTCCGCGCCGGACGCCTCGGGCCTGCGCGCCAATGCTCGCGATGCCGAGCGGATCATGAAGGCCTACGTCAAGCCGCCGGAGCAGCCCGATACGCTGACCGGCCGGATCGATGGCGTCCTGCTGCACCCGGTGGCGGGTCTGGTCATCCTGACGGCCCTGCTGTTCGTGATGTTCCAGGCGGTCTTCACCTGGGCCACGCCGCTGATGGACGGCATCGAGGCCCTGCTGGGCGGTCTGGGGGCCTGGGTCGCCACCGTCATGCCCGACACCATCTGGCAGAGCCTGATCGTCGATGGACTGATCTCCGGCGTCGGCAGCGTGCTGGTCTTCCTGCCGCAGATCCTGATCCTGTTCCTGTTCATCATCATGCTGGAAGACCTGGGCTATATGGCCCGGGCGGCCTTCCTGCTGGACCGGATCATGGGATTTGCGGGCCTGCACGGGCGAGCGTTCATTCCCCTATTGTCCAGCGTGGCCTGCGCCATTCCGGGCGTTATGGCGGCGCGGGTGATCGACAACAAGCGAGACCGCCTGACCACCATCATGGTCGCGCCGCTGATGACCTGTTCAGCGCGGATTCCGGTCTACACCCTGATCATCGGAGCCTTCATTCCAAACGAGACGGTCTGGGGTTTCCTGAGCCTGCAGGGCCTGGTCATGTTCGGCCTCTATGTAGCCGGGATCGTAAGTGCCCTGGTCGTGTCCTTCGTCATTCGGCGTATCTTCTGGCGCGGCGCGGTCGAGCCGTTCATGATGGAACTGCCGGCCTACAAGCTGCCGGATATCAAAAGCGTGCTGTTCAATCTGTGGCTTCGCGCCCGGATCTTCATCGAGCGGGCGGGGCGGATCATCCTGCCGCTGATGATCATCGTCTGGGCCCTGTCGACCTTCCCCTATCCGCCCGAGGGCGCGACCGGTCCGGCCATCGACTATTCCTTCGCTGGCATGATCGGCAAGGCGCTGGAGCCCATCTTCGCCCCCATCGGCTTCAACTGGCAGATGGTCATCGCCCTGATCCCCGGCATGGCCGCGCGCGAGGTCGCCGTGGCCGCCCTGGGCACCGTCTATGCCGTCGCCGATCCGGAGAGCGCGACCAGCTTGCTGGGCGTCACCCTGGCGGCGCAGTGGTCGCTGGCGACAGGTCTGGCCTTCCTGGCTTGGTACATCTTCGCGCCCCAGTGCGTGGCGACGCTGGGCGTGGTGCGGCGCGAGACCAACTCCCTGAAATGGACCTGGGCCATGATCGTCTACATGTTCGCCCTGGCCTATCTGGCGGCCTTCGTGACCTATCGCGTGGCGGTGGCCCTGGGCGGGGGCTGACGCGCGTTCTCAGAAACTCTGATACTGCCCGCCCAGCGCATAGGTGAAGCCGACAGGCAGGGCGTTGCGGAACTGGGTGACGAAGTTGGCGACTTCGCCCAAGGTCGTCCGCGGCACGAACAGGATGTCGCCGCGCCTGAGCGCGATCACCTCGCCGCGACGCGGCCGCAGGTCCGCCGCCCGAAGCATGCGCGTGCCGCCGCGACCGCGTCGGATCAGGGCCACCTCCTGCTGACGGGCCGTGGGCAGGAAGTCGCCGGCCTGGATGATGGCCTGATAGGCGTCCAGGTCGCCGTTCATCTCGATCATGCCGGGCGTGCGGACCTCGCCTCCGACCCAGACGCGGATCGGTCCGGCGGTCTTCAGCGTCACCTCGACCAGCGGGCGACGTAGCTGGCTGGCATAGGCGGCAGAGGCATCGGCTTCCAGTTCCGCGATGGTGCGGTCCGCTGCCATCAGCTGGCCCACGAGGGGCAGGGACACCCGCCCGTCCGGCCCGACCCGCTGTGTCCGGGTCAGCTCCGTCGCCGTCGGGGTCGCGATCTCGATCTCGTCGCCGGGATAGAGGACATATTCCTGCTCGTCCTCGCGCCATTCGGAAAAGCCGATCTCGGGAAAGCTGTCGCGGTCCAGGGTCTGGACGCGATTGCCGCCGGGCTCGGTGCCCGGGCCCATCAGGCGCGAGGCCATGCCTCCGGTGCCGGCGCAGCCGCTGACCATGCCGGTGGTGAGGGCACCCATGCCGAACAGAAGCAGGCGGCGGTCTATGGGCATGGCAGAATCGGTCCTGAAGGCGATGTCGCAACACAGGTTAGCGGACATGGGTAACCATCAGTTAACGCCGGTGGCCCAAGGCTGATCATCACAGTCCGATTTGATGGAATCAGTGCGCGCCATGCGTTCGACGGCCTACACCACAGCCCGCCCGCGCTACGGCTTCATGGATGTCGTCGGCCTGCTGTTCCGCGAGCTGATGCTGATGATCGCGGTCTTCCTGCTGATCTTCGCCATCGGAGCCGCCGTCGTCCTGACGATGAAGAAGACCTATACCTCTACCGCCAGTATCTATGCCGGGGTGGGTCAGGAATATGCCTATCAGGCGCGCGTCGGCACGATCACCGAACGTGGCCAGACGCTGGAATCCGACGCCGTCGCCCAGTCCGAGGCCGCCATCCTGAACAGCCTGGGCGTCAAGCGTCGCGCGGTCGAGGTGCTTGGGCCCGCCGCTGTCCTCGGTCCCGATCTGAAAGGCACCCGCGCCGAACAGGTGACTGCCGCGGTCAAGGCCATCGATGAGGGGCTGGGCGTGGGCGTCACGCCCGGCAGCGCGATTATCTCCGTATCGTATCAGAGCAGCGATCCCGAACGCGCCGCCACCGTATTGAACGCTGTCATCGACCAGTATCTGGTCCAGCGACGGACCCTGTTCCGCGACCGCGCCGCCCCCGCCATCGCCAGCCAGCGCGAGGCCTTTGAGGACGAGCTGGACCGCGCCGACGTGGCCTATGAGAACTTCCTGCGGACAAACAACATCGGCGACTTCGCCACCGCCAAGGCGACGCTGGCCGCGACCTATCAGACGACCTATGCCGAGACGCTGTCGGTCCGCGCCCAGCTCAGCCAGGCGACGCAGCGGCTGGCCACCCTGGAGCGCCAGCTGGCCCAGCAACCGGCCGAGGTCGTCCTCCAGCAGGATCTGAATGTTCAGGCCCAAGACCAGATTCTGACCCTGCGCACCCAGCGCGAAAACCTGCTGGCCCGCTATAACGAAGACGCCCAGCCCGTCCGTGATCTGGACGAGCAGATCGCCCAGCTTCAGGCCTATGTGGCCACCGGCACCACGGTCGGGGCGCGCGAGGTCCGCACGGGCCCTAGCACCATCTTCACCGAGATCGAGACCACACGCATCAACGCCGCCGCCGACCGCGACGCCCTGCGGGCCCGCCTGAGCATTCTGGAGGGTCAGCTGGCGCAGCTGCGCGCCCGCCAGGCGGAGCTGACCCAGCTGGAATCGACCAATGCCAATCTGGCCGGCAACCGCGAGGTCCTGACCGCCTCCATCCGCGACTTCCAGCAACGCGAGAGCGCCGCCCGCGCCGACAGCGCCCTGGTCGCGGCCGGGGCCGACAACGTCAATGTCATCGCCCGGGCCGAGGCCCCGACACGCGGCACCAGCCTGAAGCTGCCGTTACTGGCCGCCGCCTTCCTGTTCGCCGGGCTGACGGCCCTGTGCGTGGGCCTGTTGCGGGTCTTCACACGGCGCGGCTATCCGACCCCGGCGACAGTCGGGCGGACCATGGACCTGCCGGTCCTGGCCGTCGCGCCGATGAAGACCGCACCGCGCGGCGCATGATAGGCTTGAAGCCTGTCGTGAGCGCGTAACGATTCGCATGGTCGATCTGACATCCGAAATGGCGGCCCTCTGGGCGGCGCTGGGACCCGCGCCGGGCCATCGCGGACGTGTGGTTCAGATCGCGGCGGCCAACACCGGCGAAGGCGTCTCCACCGTGGCGCGCGAATACGCCCGGCTGGCGGCGGTCCGTGCGCGCAAGCCTGTCTGGCTGATCGACGCCGATCTGGCCCAGCAGGGGCAGTTGGACGCCGTGAGCCAGGCCCCGGACCGTTTCGGCAAGTTGGGCAAGGCGGCGATCGCCACGCCCGACGGCTCCATCTTCTATGCGGTGACGCCCCGCATCATGGATCGGGGTGGACGACCCGTGCATCCCGCGCGTCTGCTGACCGCGCGCCCCTGTCTGGGGGGACGTCTGTGGGTGACGAAGTTTGCCGCTGAGGCCCTGCGGGCTGGCCAGCGGGCAGAGGCCATCGGCGATCCCCGCTACTGGGACGCCCTGCGCCGCCATGCCGACACGGTGGTGATCGACGCCCCCGCCGCGGACCGCAACGACCTGTCGATCACCCTGGCCCCCATCGTCGATTCGACCGTCATCGTCGTCGCTGCGGGCAGCACCGCCCCGAACGAGCCCCTGATCCTGCGTGACGAGATCGAGGCGGCCGGTGGTCGTATCGCGGGCGTCGTCGTCAACCGCTCGACTTATGAGCCCCCGGCCTTCCTGAAGAAGCTGGCGGGTTAGGCGGCCGCCTTTTCCAGCCGGGCCAGTTCGCGCGCGCCATAGAAGTGCGGTTCGAACCCCTTCATCCAGAACAGCTTTCCGATACCGCGGGCGGTCCGATCATACAGGTCGGCCCGTCGAGGGCTTCGGACGATGGCCAGCGCGACAGAGCCTGCCCCCCACACCATGGCCTGAGCCGCCCCGATCAGCATCCAGCGCGCTACGGCTGGCCAGTCCTTAGCCGCCGCCGCTGTCTGGCTGGGCCCCTGGCCATAGGCGAAGGCGCGGGCCAGGGCATAGCGCAGGGTGGCCCGGTGCGGCGGGGCGAACTCCTCGACCCAGGCATCGGCGGCCCAGCCGAACCGTCCGCCGCGCGCCGACAGGGCTGCGAACAGGGCATCGTCCTCGCCCCCCGCCTGATCCGAGGCGGTATTGAACGGGGCCGGGCCGGGCAGGGCGGTCGCCCGCACCATCAGGGAATTGCCGCACCCCCAGGGTTGGTCGATGAGCTGTGTCTTCGCCGGACCGTGACGCCCGAAGAAGCGCTCCAGATAGGGCTGCAGCCAGGGCTCGGCAGATGGCGCGCGCCCCGTGATGGGGCCGAACACCACATCGGCGCCGGTCTGTGTCTGTCCCTCCAGCAAGGCCGCCAGCCAGCCGGGCGAGGCGACCTCGTCGTCGTCCAGAAAGGCGATCAATGGCGCTTCGGTCGCCGCCAGTCCCGCATTCCGCGCCGTGGCCACGCCCGGCACCGGCGCATGGACATAGGTCAGCGGCCACGGCCTCTCGGTCTGCAGACCCTCGACCAGATCGCGTGCTGAGCCTGTCGGGTCGTTATCGACCACCACGATCTGGCCGACCCGATGCCCAACCGCTTGCTGGCCGAACACCGACTGCAAGGCGTCGAGCAGGCCATCGGGCCGTCGCAGGGTCGGGATGATGACCGCGACATCGCCCGCCATCAGATCGCGTCCGCATAGAGGGCCGCGCGGTACAGACGCAGCGAGAAGGCCCGCGCCTTGACCGGCAGCCAGCCCGCCTCGGCCCCCTTGCGCATCATCCGCCGCCAGACTGGCAGGCCGGGCACCCGCTTCAGCATCCGCGCCACCTTATGGCTGGGATAGGCCGCGACGATCTCCGGGTGGCGCTGGGCCATGCGGGCGAAGTTGGGGGCCGACTGTTCGTACTTGGCGGCCAGCGACTGGACCGTATCCAGCCCCATGTGCGTGGCTGGATTGTCGATATGCAGCACCTCGAACCGGCGGGCGACGCGCATGGCCCACTCCACATCTTCCCAGCCCCAGCCGGTGAAGCCGGGATCGAAGGCCTCGGCCTCGAACACATCGCGCCGGACCAGGAGGTTTGAGGTGTAGACGTACTTCTCTGGCTGCTGCGCCCGCTCGACATGGCCCACACACTCGGAAGCGGCCGCCAGCGCCCGGTGCACGGCGAACTTCGCATCGGTCGGGGCCTGCAACAGGGAAAAGCCGCCGAACGCTATGGCCGGGTCGCGCGCCTCGATCAGATCCGCCCAGCTCCTCAGAAAGTGGTCGCTGTCCGGCCGCATGTCGCTGTCCAGAAACAACAGCGTGCTCCCTCGCGCTGCCGTGGCCAGGCGGTTGCGCCCGATCGCACGCCCCTCATTGGCGGCCAGGGTGATCAGGCATACGGGCAGGGTCAGGTTCGCCAGTTGCTGTGTCAGCCGCGCCGTCAAAGCCGCATCGCCGGTGCCGTCGTCCAGCAGGATGATCTCGACTGATCCCGCCAGCGCGTTGGCCTCTCGTTCCAGCATCTCCAGAAGGGACGTCGGGTCATCGCGCAGGAAGGGCGTCAGCACGGACAGTCGCGGCTGCGCAGCCTGCCACGTCGAGCTGAAGGTCAGATGCGCGCTCATGCCGTCGCACCCCGTGCCCGCAGGCGGTCCGCCAGTCGCAGCGCCACGTCACGAATGCCCGACGCATTCAGGGTCAGCGCCACGACCGCATAGACGATGCCCCCGACCGCTGCATCCATCATCAGCTCGGCGAACCCTCCAATGGGCGGCAGAGCCAGAACCGCCAGCGCCATCACCCCTGTCGCGATCAGGCATCGCACCAGGGCGTCCCAGGGCACCGGCAGAGCCACGACCCGCCGCCCGATCAGCCAGGTCGCCAGCAGGCCGACGGCGAAACTGGCCGCCGTCGACCAGGCCGCCCCGACGAGGCCGAAGCGCGGCACCAGGATGAAGTTCAGCACGATGTTCAGCACCGCGGGAATGGCCATGGCCTCCAGCAGCCGCTTGGTCTTGCGCCCCAGGGTGAAGGCCTGTCCGAAATAATAGGCTGTCAGCCCGAACAGCAGGGCCGACAGGGCGATCCAGGGCGTCACGCTGGTCGCCGCCACACGCAATTCCTCGCCGATCAGCACCTCCGACAGCGGCCGGGCCACCAGTGCCACCCCGGCGGCGGCGGGCAGGCCGATCAGGAAGAAGGTCGAGGCCTGTTCCCGCGCGGCGATCTTCAGCTGGCTCAGCCCTCCGCGCTCCAGCGCCATGACCATGGCCGGCTGACCCGCAGTGCCCAGCCACAGGAACATGACGTCCAGCGTCCGGTTCGCGATAGAGTAGCTGGCGTGATAGGCCCCCACCGCCGCCTCATCCATGTAGAAGGCCAACAGGAACCGGTCCGTCGATGCCAAAACGACCGTCAACGCCAGCGAGGCTGCGATCGGATAGCCGTAGAGGGCGTATTCCCTGACCCGGGCCCGCTCCAGCCGCCCGCCGGCCCCGTGTTTCAGTTCGCCCGGCAGGACGAAGGGCAGGGCGATCAGCGGGGCCAGTCCCAGCCCCAGCAAGGGGGCCGCGCCGCCCGCGCCCGCCAGCGCAAAGCCGATGCCGATGGTCAGGCCGCCGATGGCGACGGCCATGTCCAGTCGCGCCGCCTTGGACACCTCGCCCGCCGCGCGGTACCGCTCCTGCGCCAGCTTGCTGAATGCCCGGATGGGACACCCCGCCAGCCCGGCCGCCAGGGCGATCTTCAGCAGCGGATCGGCCGGCCACAGCCACAGCACCAGGGCCACCACCGGCACGAAGGCGAGCGTCAGCAGCCCGGCGGCGCGGTACAGGCTGGCGAAATGGCCGACCAGGTCCGCCCCCGGTTTCGAAGAGGCCCAGAACCGGGCCATCGAGGCCTCCATCCAGCTGAACACCGCCACATGGGCCAGGGTCAGGACGGAAAACGCGAGCGCATACCGCCCGAAATCCTCCGGGCTCAGCAGGCGCGTAAAGACGATGATGGCCAGAAACCCGACCAGCCCCTGCACGATGTTGGCGGGCAGATAGCCCCAGACCCCGCGCCAGAACATGGCTCAGCGCACCGCGCTGCGGTCGCCCAGCAGGACGGGCACGGTGATCGCCATGATCCACAGGTCCAGCCAGATCGACTGGCGTTCCACATAGTCGATGTCCAGTTGCACCCGGCGGCGCACGTCCTGGGCGGTGTGCAGCGGCCCGCGCGAGCCGTTGACGGCGGCCCAGCCGGTCATGCCCGGCTTGATGCGATGGCGATGGGCGTAGTCGGCGACCAGTCGCGCGCTCTCCACATGGCCGGTCTTCATGCCGATGGCGTGGGGGCGGGGCCCGACCAGCGACATCTCGCCGGTGAGTACGTTCAGCAGTTGCGGCAGCTCGTCCAGGCTGGTCTTGCGGATGAAGCGGCCGATGCGCGTCACTCGGTCGTCGTCCTGGGTGACCTGACGGCTGGCGGTGGCGTCGGCGGTCTCCTGGCGCATGGAGCGGAACTTCCAGACCACGATCTCCTCGTGATTGAAGCCGTGACGACGCTGGCGAAAGAAGATCGGCCCCGGGCTGTCCAGCCGAATGGCCAGGGCGATCACCGCCATGACGGGGGCCAGCAGGATCAGGGCGATCAGTCCCACAATGATGTCCTGCATGCGCTTGTTGAAGGCGCGTCGGTCAGGATCCAACGGCCCCTGAATGTCCGCCAGCGGGGCCGCCGCCAGCCGGTCCAGCGCCCGGTTGGTTTCCTCCGCACCCGTCGGCTCGACCAGCAGGGTTACCTCATTGGGCAGCAGGCTGAGGCGATTGTTCAGCTCGCGCACCCGCGCCTCGGCTTTGGGATCGATGGCCAGCACAATCCGGTCGACATAGGGCGTCATCTTGTGGGCCAGCAGGGCGTCGGCCGTCCCCAG
Organism: Brevundimonas sp.; assembly: GCF_016463295.1. Classification (GTDB taxonomy): domain Bacteria; phylum Pseudomonadota; class Alphaproteobacteria; order Caulobacterales; family Caulobacteraceae; genus Brevundimonas. The sequence goes on along the minus strand of NZ_JAEMRO010000071.1, from coordinate 1,355 downwards.
CACCGGCACGCCCTCGATCGCGGTCGGCGACCGCGCCAGCCGGTCGTCGAAGATGCCCAGCACATTCAGGTCGCGCCGCTTCAGCGCCTCGCGGATCAGACTCTCGGCCCGCCGGGTTGCCCCGACCAGAACGATATTGGGTGTCAGAGCGCCCGACGCCCGCCATTTCCGCACCAGCCCGCCCCAGCCCATGTGCAGGCCGGTCATGGCGATCAGCGTCAGCGCGATCCAGCTTAGCACCCCGACCCACTGCCCCTGCGGAGCGCCCGTGAACGCCAGACTTCCCAGGGCCGCGATCCCGCCTATGCCCACGATGGCGACCACCGACGTCAGGTGCGACGAGGCCGACTGCCGCCGAGAAAACCGGTACCGCCCCAGCGACCGCATCAGGGCCAGCACCACCACCGCCCCGATCACATAGGGCGCGACATGGGCCAGGGGGCTCTGGAATACGCTGTCGGGCGTGCTCAGCGCGGCACAGCCCAGGCTGATCGCCACCACGATCAGAACGTCGAACGCGCGGAAATAATGGGCCGCCAGGCGCGAGGCGTGCCTCTGGCGCGCATTCAGCCAGACATCGGGGCGAAACGGGCCGCGACGTGCGGCGCTGTCGTCGCCGCGGGGTGCCTTCCTGCGGCCCTTGGCCAGGGCCGGCAGGCCCACGACTGCCTCCGCCACGGCCTCGCCCGCGACGGCATCCCCGCGAACGGGGTCGGGCATCAGGCGGGCGGCATCGGGCATGAAGCGGGCTTTGAGCGGGCTGCAAAGGAACAGCGCCCATCCTGCCCCATGCGCCCTCACTGTCGCGTTAACAGGCTGATTTTTCATGGAGTGGCGGAGACGCAGGGATTCGAACCCTGGGTACCCCTTACAGGGTACGACGATTTAGCAAACCGTTGCTTTAAGCCACTCAGCCACGTCTCCGGTAAGCGGGTGATTAGCCGAGGGCGATGGCTTGCGCAACGGGGTCTGCGGTGATCTCGCCAACTTGACGCCGCGTGACCTTGGCACGCCTGCTTTCCCGGTCTAGGTCCATGTCCTCAACCGGTCTTCGCGACCGATCAGCAGAGGAAACGCACATGCCCGATCTGGCTCAAGTCACCGAACACATCCGCGGCGCCGTGGGCGACAACTCCGGTCTGGGCAAGACCGTGAAGCTGGACCTGGGCGACACCGGCAAGATCTACATCGACGGCACCTCGGTCCCGAATACCGTGACCAACGAGGACAAGCCCGCCGACGCCACCGTCTCCATCGGCTGGGACGACTTCATGGCCCTGTCCGAGGGCAAGCTCGATCCCATGATGGCCTTCATGCAGGGCAAGCTGAAGATCGCCGGCGACATGATGATCGCC
>NZ_JAEMRO010000070.1 GCF_016463295.1 Brevundimonas sp. | reverse complement strand
CGCGAAGCCTGCTAAACGCCCGCGCCATGAGCGCAGCCGTCATCGTCTTCCCCGGATCCAACTGTGATCGTGACTGCAAGGTCGCCATCGAACGCTCCACAGGCGAGCGCGTGGACATGGTCTGGCATCAGGATACTGAGTTGCCGTCTGGCCTGGACCTGATCGTCCTGCCGGGCGGGTTCTCCTATGGCGACTATCTGCGCTGCGGGGCCATGGCGGCGCAGTCGCCGGTCATGCAGGCGGTGAAGAAGGCGGCGGATGACGGTGTCGCGGTGCTGGGCATCTGCAACGGCTTCCAGATCCTGTGCGAAGCCGGGATGCTGCCGGGGGCCCTGCTGCGCAACAGCGGGCTGAAGTATGTTTGCAAGCCCATCAGCCTGACGGTTGCCAACGGCCAGACGCGCTTCACTGCCGGCTATCAGGGCCAGCGCGAAGTGGTCATGACCCAAGGCAACGGCGACGGAAACTACTTCGCCGAGCCGGAAACCATGGCCCGCATCGAGGGCGAGGGCCAGGTCGTCTTCCGCTATGTCGACAACCCCAACGGCTCGATGGCCGACATTGCGGGCCTTCAGAACGCTCGGGGTAATGTGCTGGGCATGATGCCCCACCCGGACCGCGCCTTCGAGGAGGAGCTTGGCTCCGCCGACGGCGCGACCCTGTTTCGCAGCGTCATGGATGCCGCCTAGGCGAGATCAGTCGGTTGCGCCGTCAGCATTGTTGCCGGCCGGACCGCGCACCTCTTCATAATCCTCGTCATCGGCTTCGGTGATCGCGTCCTCGTCGTCGCGTGATTGCACGTCGCCGGGATCGCGCTGGGCCGCCAGTTCGCGGGCTCCGACGCCCAGGCCCTGTTCGCGGCCTCGGGTGGCGGAGACTTCGTCGGTTTCAAAGACGGGCTTTTCGTCGGCCATGGTCGTTCTCCTGAGTGTCCAGCCTTAACCGCTGGCGTACAGCGCGGTTCCGCATGCGTCGGTGGATGAACCTTTGCCGTTCCCGCGCGTATTGGCGGCACGTCGATATCTCCGCCGGAGCACGCCCATGTCCATCCTACGTCCCAGCTCGTCCCAGATGACCCGCCGCCTGATCGTGCTGGCGACGGTCATCTTCGCCATCGCCATCTCCCAGGTGCAGATGTTCATGGGCTGGGGTCAGACGGCGCAGGAATTCTCGGCCGACAGCGACACCACGCTGAAGGTCGCAGGCTATGCCTTCGCCATCTGGGGCGTGATCTACGCCGGGCTGCTGGTCTATGCGATCCGCCAAGCCCTGCCCCAGACGGGCGAGAGCGAAATGATCAACCGCTTCGGCTGGCCGTCGATCCTGGCCTTCCTGGGCATCGGCTGGTGGATTGTGGCGGCGGCCTTCGACTGGGAGCTGGCGACGATCGTGCTGATCTTCGGCTCGCTGATCGTGCTGCTGATCCCGATGCTGACCGGTGCCCATGCCATCAGCGCCCTGTCTCGCGCCGACCGCGATCGCTGGATGACCGTCTGGCCGCTGAGCCTGCTGGCGGGCTGGCTGACCGTGGCAGCCCCTTTGAACCTGATCACCGTAGCGACTGGCAACGGCGACCTGCCCGCCATGCTGTCACCGACAGTCTGGGCCATCCTAGCCATCGCTGTTGTGGTCGCTGTCGCCCTGCTGGTGACGTGGCGCATACGCACCATCGCCTATTCCCTGCCCATCGCCTGGGGCCTGCTGGGAGCCTTCGTGGCCGAGCAGGAGCGCAACATGCCGCTGGCCATGATGGCCCTGGCCGCCGGTGTCGTCGTTCTGATCGGGGCGGTCCTGCTGGCCTTCCGGCTGAAGTCGGGTGTCGAGCGCGCGACCGCCTAACGCCGCCTCGCCAGGCCTATTCGGTGCCGTACAGGAACCGTTCCTCGACGATCTTGCCGTGGCGGACCGTATAGAGAGCCACTTCGTCCATCGTGGTGCGCTCGCCCCCGCTGGGCGTCACATCCATCGAAAAGCGGACGGCGAACTGGTCCTCGAAGACGAAGGGCCCCTCCACCTCGAAGCTGTGGACCTCGTTGTTCTCGGCCCACCATTCGCCCTTGCGCGCGACGGCTTCACGGCCTTCGACACGGGCCATATCACCGGGCATCGGCTCCAGGCTGACCACGTCATCGGCCCAGAAGGCTTCTCCGGCCTCGGCGAAGTCGCCCGCGGCGCACATGTCGGTAAACTCGCGGGCGATGGTGGCGGTATCCATGACGCTCTCCTGCATTGCGATGGCTGAACGCTACGCCCCGCTGTTGACGTTGCCATGACGCCTGCATGACATCGCCTTCGGCCAGTGGCGCAAGCGGCCAAGCCACGCTAGAAGCCCGCTTCATGAGCGCATCCAAGACGACCGCCGAACTCGCCGCCGAATACGGCCTGGCCCCCAACGAATATCATGTCGTCCTCGACCGGCTGGGGCGTGAGCCCAACCATGTGGAACTGGGCGTCTTCTCGGTCATGTGGTCCGAGCACTGCTCCTATAAATCCTCCAAGATCCATCTGGGCAAGTTCCCGACCACCGGGCCGCGCGTCATCTGTGGGCCAGGCGAGAATGCCGGGGTCATCGACATCGACGACGGCGACGCCTGCATCTTCAAGATGGAGAGCCACAACCACCCCAGCTTCATCGAGCCCTATCAGGGCGCGGCGACAGGCGTGGGCGGCATCATGCGCGACGTCTTCACCATGGGCGCACGCCCGGTCGCCCTGCTGAACGCCCTGCGTTTCGGCAATCCGTCTCACGAAAAGACAAAGCGGCTGGTCAAGGGCGTCGTCAGCGGAATCGGCGGCTATGGCAATTGCGTCGGCGTGCCGACAGTGGCGGGCGAGACCAACTTCCACAGCGGCTACAACGGCAACATCCTGGTCAATGCCATGTGCGTGGGCCTCGCCAAGGCCGATGCCCTGTTCTATTCGGCCGCGCCGGCGCCGGGGCTGTCGGTGGTCTATTTCGGCTCCAAGACCGGCCGCGACGGCATCCATGGCGCGACCATGTCCTCGGCGGAGTTCGACGATGAGTCGGACTCGAAGCGCCCGACGGTCCAGGTCGGCGACCCCTTCGCCGAAAAGCTGCTGATCGAAGCGACATTGGAGCTGATGGCCTCGGGCGCCGTCGCCGCCATTCAGGACATGGGAGCCGCTGGGCTGACATCTTCCTCCGTCGAAATGGCCGGCAAGGGCGGCGTCGGCATCGAGCTGAACATGGATGCCGTGCCCCAGCGCGAGGAGGGCATGACCGCATATGAGATGATGCTGTCGGAAAGCCAGGAGCGGATGCTGGCGGTCCTGAAGCCGGGCCGCGAGGAAGACGGCCACCGCATCTTCAAGAAATGGGGCCTGGACGCCGCCGTCATCGGCCAGACCACCGATACCGGCCGGCTGGTGCTGAAACATCATGGTGAGACGGTCTGCGACGTGCCGCTGGCCCCGCTGTTCGACGATGCGCCGCTGTACGACCGGCCTTGGGTCCAACCAGAGCTTCAGCCGCGCCTGACGCCGGCCCAGGTTCCCGCGCCCGACAGTTGGGTCGATGCGGTGATCAAGGTGGTGACCTGCCCCGACATGGCTTCCAAGCGCTGGATCTGGGAACAGTACGATCGCCACGTCATGGCGGACACCCTGCATGATTCCGCCACCGCCGCCGATGCGGGCGTGGTGCGGGTGCATGGCACGGACAAGGGTCTGGCCGTCACCTCCGACTGCACCCCCCGCTATGTCCAGGCCGACCCCTATGAAGGTGGCAAACAGGCTGTGGCCGAGGCCTGGCGCAATCTGACCGCCGTCGGTTCGCGCCCCATCGCCATCACCGACAATCTGAACTTCGGCAACCCGCAGCGGCCAGAGATCATGGGCCAGATCGTCCGTGCCATCGACGGCATGGCCGAAGCCTGCCGCGTGCTGGACTTCCCCGTCGTGAGCGGAAACGTGTCGCTCTATAACGAGACTAATGGCGTTGCCATTCCGCCCACCCCGACCGTCGGGGCCGTGGGCCTGCTGAGCAACTACGACATCGTCACCGGCTTCGGCACGATGGCCGAGGGCGATGTGCTGGTCCTGATCGGCGAGACACACGGCGAACTGGGCTCGTCCATCTATCTGCGCGAGGTTCTGGGCCGCGAGGAGGGTGCGCCGCCGCCGGTTGATCTGACGCTGGAACGCAAGACCGGCGACTTCGTGCGCGGCCTGATCGAGGCTGGCGACCTGACCTGCGTCCACGACCTGTCCGACGGCGGTCTGATCGGGGCGGCGGCGGACATCGCCCTGGCCAGCGACTGCGGCGTCGAGCTGGACGCCTCCAGTCACGACCACGCCCACTTCCTGCTATTTGGCGAAGACCAGGCCCGCTATCTGGTCGCCGTCACCGACCCGGTCAGCCTGATCGCCAATGCCCAGGAGGCAGGTCTGCACGCCTCTGTCGTTGGTCGCGCGAGGGGCACCGACTTCGCCTCGACCGGCAAGGGCGGCGACCTGTTCCGCCTGCCGTTGGCGCATTTGCGCGAAATGCACGAAGGCTGGATGCCGAACTGGATCGAGGGTTGACCATGCGCCTGCACACCATCGCCGCGCTGTCTCTACTGGCCCTTGGCGTGACCGCTTGCGAAGGCGGTGGCGATCCGGTGCAGCAGGCTCTGCGCGATGCCTCTTCGGAACGTCAGGCGGCCACCGTCGTCGATGGAAAAGTGTCCGGTCCCGCCCCGGTCGATCATGCCGCCATGGGCCACGGCCCGGCTGCGACACCCGGCAACCAGGCCTTCGCCGCCTCCGAAACCGAAATGCACCGCCTGATGGCCGAGGCGTCGGGCGAGACGGTGGATGAAGCCTATATCGCCAAGATGATCGCCCACCACGAAGGGGCCGTCGCCATGGCCCAGGTCGCCCTGCGCGAAAGCCAGGACCCCGAAATCCGCCGCATGGCCCTGGCCGTCATCGACGCCCAGACGCGCGAGATCGCGGAAATGAGGGCGTGGCGTCCCGCCGAGTGACGACCGTCACATTTCCGGGCTAGGTGCAGGGCTTCAGCCTGGAGTGCACCGATGCGATCGTTTGATTCCCTGTCCCGTCGCGGCCTGTTGCTCAGCCTTGGGGCCGGTGGTGCCTTGGCCGGTGGCGGTGCGCTGGCGCAGGAGAATACCCGGCGCATGGCCGGTCCGGTGTTTGCGGAATATCCGTTTCAGCTGGGCATAGCCTCGGGCGATCCGTTGCCGGACGGGTTCGTGATCTGGACTCGTCTGGCCCCGCGCCCGCTGGAGATCGGCCATGGCATGCCCAGCCAGCCCATGCTGGTGAACTGGGAGGTCGCCTCCGACCGGGGCTTCAACACCGTGGTGCGCAGCGGCGAGGCGGTGGCCCGGCCCGAACTGGCCCATTCCGTCCATGTCGAGGTCGAGGGGCTGGAGCCCGGCCGCGACTATTTCTATCGCTTCTCGGCCGGGCGCGAACGCTCGCCTTCGGGCCGGGCGAAAACGGCCCCAGCTGCGGGTGGCCAGGTCGCCCAGGCCCGCTTCGGCATCGTCGGCTGCCAGGCCTATGAGCAGGGCTTCTACACCGCCCATCGCAAGATCGCGGACGAGAACCTGGATTTTGTCTTCTGCTACGGCGACTACATCTATGAAGGGCGCGGCAACCGCACCTACACCGGCTCGGGTGGGACGATGGACAATCCGCGCCAGCATCTGGGCGGCGAAATCTACTCGCTGGATGACTACCGCCGCCGTTATGCCCAGTACAAGATGGATAGCGACCTGCAGGCCAGCCACGCCGCCACCTCCTGGTTCTGCACCTGGGACGACCACGAGACGGACAACAACTGGACCGCCGCGCTCGATCAGGACGGCACCCCGCCCGAGGTCTTCAACCTGCGCCGTCAGGCGGCGGCCCAGGCCTATTATGAGAACATGCCGCTGCGCCGCTCGTCCTTCCCCACGGGCGCGGCCATCCAGCTTTATCGCCACGCCACCTGGGGCAATCTTCTGGACCTGAACTTCCTCGACACGCGCCAGTTCAGGACCGCCATCCCCTGCGACGGCACCTGGGCCTCGACTTGTGAGGCGGTACGCGACCCGGCAGCGGAGGTCATGGGCGAGGCGCAGGAACAGTGGCTGTATCGCAACCTGGACCGCACCCAGGCGCACTGGAAGGTCCTGGCCCAGCAGATCATGGTCATGGACCTGGACCGCAAGGAAGGTCCGGAGCCGGGCTATAACCTGGACACCTGGGCCGGCTACGCCATCCCGCGCCAGCGGCTGCTGGATCGCCTGCGCGAGCGCCGCATCGGCAACACCATCATCCTGACCGGCGACGAGCATCAGAACTATGCCGGCGAATTGTACCGCGACAGCCGCAATCCGGAGGGCGCTCCGATCGCCTCGGAATTCGTCACCACCTCGATCAGTTCTTCGGGCGACGGCCAGGACCAGCGCGCCGACGGTCGCCGCTATCTGGCCGACAACCCTTTCCTGAAGTTCAACAACGCCCAGCGCGGCTATGTCGTCTGCGACATCACCCCCGAACGCTGGCAGACCGAGTTCAAGGTGCTGGACAAGGTTTCGGACAAGACGGGCACCCTGACCACGCGCGCCAAGTTCGCGGTGGCCAGCGGCGATGCGCGGGTTGTGGCGGCCTGATCGTCAGGCGACGAGCGGCACAGCCTGGCTCAGTCGGCCACCGACGCGGATCGGCTCGATGCGCGTGGCCAGACCCGTCTTGTCGTCGGTCTCGACATAGACGCCGCAGATCGTCGCCGGCCCGTGAGCGGGCGTATAGCGTCCGCCGGAGATGCGGGTGGTGAAGCGCCGCAAGGGCTCTTCCTTCTCGTTGCCGATAACGCTGTCATAGTCGCAGCAGCCGCCGGCGTCGGTCTGATAGGCCGTGCCGCCGGGCAGGATCTGGGCATCAGCCGTCGGTACATGGGTGTGGGTGCCGACCACCAGGCTGGCGCGGCCGTCGCAGAAGTGACCCATGGCCATCTTCTCCGAGGTCGCCTCGCAGTGCATGTCTACGATGATGGCGTCGGCGGCCATGCCTAGTGGACAGGCGGCCAGTTCCTTCTCCACTGCACTGAACGGACAGTCCATCGGGTCCATGTGGATGCGGCCCAGCACATTCATGACCAGGACCGTCTTGCCGGAGTGGGTCTCGAACAGATTGGCCCCGGCCCCCGGCGCATCCATCAGGCGGGGATAGTTGGCCGGACGGATCAACCGCGGCTCGCGCACGATATAGGTCAGGGCCTCGCGCTGGTCCCAGCTGTGGTTGCCCAGCGTCAGGCAGTCGGCCCCGGCCATGAACAGCTCACGCGCCGTGTTTTCGGTGATGCCGAAACCGCCGGCCGCATTCTCTGCATTCACCACCACGAAGTCGAGTTTCAGCTCGCGTTTCAGCCCCGGCAGATGATCGCTCAGACCATCCCGCCCGGACTTGCCGACCACATCACCAAAGAACGCCAGACGCATGAACTCAGACCTTTCGCGCCGGGGTATAGCCGACCTCGGTCAGAACGCCATGCAGCCGAATGTCATGCGACTCCAGCTCCAGCATGCCGACCTGCTGTCCAGCGTAGGCCAGACCGATGCGGACGGCATCCGGCATGGCGGCAAAGGTGCGGTCGTAATGCCCCCCGCCCTGCCCCAACCGACCGCCCCAGGCGTCGAAAGCCAGAAGCGGTGTCAAGATCAGATCAGGCACCACGGTCTCGGCCAGCGGAAACGGCGCGGGTACGCCGGCCGCATCCGGCTCCAGCGGATCACCGGGCGACCAGCGGCGGAAGATCATTGGCGCGTCCAGCGCGATCACGACGGGCAAGCACAGGGCCCGGCCCTCGGCGTCCAGGGCACGCGCGATCCGCTCGGCCCCCAACTCAGAGCCGATAGCCCAATAGACAGCGACCAGATCGGATGGCGGCAACTCTGCGATATGTCGCGCTGCATGATCCGCCGCTTGGGCATCCAGCCCCGCCAGCCGCTTGCGCTCGGCCCGCATCGCAGATCGAAGCTCCCGCTTGTCAGTCATGAGAAGACACTCGACCGCGCGGATCACGCGCAGGAGCCGTAGCGCGCTACATCGCCGCGCTCAAGCAGCGAGGCTCCGCGAGCCGAGCGATATCGCAAAAGAACGCGCTCAGGCAGCGAGCGACCGCGTCGCGAGCGTTAGCGCATCAAAAAGGGGAGAGGGTGGCGGCGCCGTAAGAGCCGTGAAGGACGGTTTAAATCCTCTCGAGCCTGGGTAGCCAGGTGGGCTCCGTATGCTCAACCCCACGAGGTCAAACAGGGACAGATCCCTTCGAGTGAATTAAGGCCGCGAGGATATGTTGCCTTCGACGAGAGCCACAGCATGACCCGCCGTGGAGCAAGATAGTCCTTCGCGCCGTCTTTCGCCAGAGGGCGTCGAAGCGTCTTCAGTTCGTCGCGCCGAGGCGCTACCGATGCGGCGAAACGGAGACACGTCATGAGCCTGCTGAACGCCCTGATGGGCAATGCCAACACCGTCGATCCGAAGACTATCGCGGGCGAGATGGCCAACATCCTGATCCCCGGCGAACGGATCGAACATGCCTACAAGCTGGTGCGTGATCTGATCGTCTTCACCGACAAGCGGCTGCTGTTCGTCGACAAACAGGGGATGACGGGCAAGAAGACCACCTTCCAGTCCCTGCCCTATTCGAAAATCACGCACTTCAGCGTCGAGACGGCCGGCACGCTGGACATGGACGCGGAGATGAAGATCGGCGTCTCGGGCGGAGCCATATTCGGCAAGACCTTCGGGCGCGGCGTTGACATCACCGAGGTGCAGCGCGTGCTGGCGACCTACGTCCTGGTCTGATCGCTTCAGAGCCCCTGGACGATTCTTTCCAGCCGCGCGGCGACAGCGTTCAGGGCCTCGGCCACGCCATCGGTGGTCGGCACGCCCGGCACCTCGACCACGGGCAGGCCCTGACGCGCCTCATGCAGTTCGTCGGCCAGCATCAGCCCGGCCATGAGGAATAGGCGGATGTCGCCGACATGGCCGACCTCGCCTGCCACCTGGCGCACATGGGTGTCGAACAGGGCGGCCAGCATCTGGACACGCTGCTCCTGACCATCGGCGCAACCGACGGCATAGGGGCGGCCGTTGACCTCTACGGTGACGGTCGCCATCAGCGCCCCTCCCATTCGGCCAGGGCCTCGTCGGCCAAGACGTCGCGGATCGCCTCGGCGGCGCGGTCCAGCACCTCGGCGGCGTCACGGCCGGCGGCTTCCAGCTCATGGATGCGGGCGCGGTCGGTTTCGCTGGACGGCGTGGGCGCGAACAGGTCGTCGTCGGGCACGCGGCTGGTGCCCGCCGCGCGACCCTTCAGGTCCATCAGACGACGCTCCAGCAGGGCCAGGGCGCGATCGACACGGTCTTTTGCGGCCGAGGCAGCATCCATTCGGGTCATATCCTCCAGAATCCGTATAGAACCCGCCCGCGCGCCGGGGTAAAGCGGCGCGCCTCCCTTTTTCCGCCTCCCGACGAAAGGTCCCGCCGTGACCGACGCCAAGATCACATCCAAAAACGCCCCCGAAAAGGCGTCCCTGAAACAGATGGCCGACGCCATCCGGGTGCTGTCCATGGATGCGGTGGAAAAGGCCAAGAGCGGTCACCCCGGCATGCCGATGGGCATGGCCGACGTCGCGACGGTACTGTTTTCCAAGTTCCTGAAGTTCGACGCGAGCCGCCCCGACTGGGTCGACCGCGACCGCTTCATCCTGTCGGCAGGCCACGGCTCGATGCTGATCTATTCGCTGCTGCACCTGACCGGCTACAAGGCCGCGACGCGCGAGGAGCTGTCCAACTTCCGCCAGTGGGGATCCAGGACCGCCGGCCACCCCGAGTTTGGCCATATGCCGGGCGTGGAGGTCACCACCGGCCCGCTGGGCCAGGGGCTGGCCACCTCCGTCGGCTTTGCCATGGCCGAGCGGCATCTGGCGGCCAAATATGGCGACGACCTGGTCGATCACCGCACCTGGGTCATCGCCGGTGACGGCTGCCTGATGGAGGGGGTCTCTCAGGAAGCCATCGCCCTGGCCGGTCGCTATCGCCTGAACCGGCTGACGGTACTGTGGGACGACAACGAGATCACCATCGACGGCAAGGTGTCCCTGTCGGACACCACCGACCAGAAGGCCCGCTTCAAGGCGGCGGGCTGGGCGGTCAAGGCCATCGACGGCCACGACACAAAGGCCATCAAGTCCGCCCTGCAATGGGCGACGCGTCAGGACAAGCCGACCCTGATCGCCTGCAAGACCCAGATCGGTCGCGGGGCCGCCACCATGGCCGGCAGCCACAAGACACACGGCGCGGCCCTGGGCGCCGCAGAGATCGCCGCCACCCGCCTGGGCCTGGCCTGGGAGCATGAGCCGTTCGACCTGCCCGAGGCGGTCGACAAGGCCTGGAAGAAGGTCGGTCGTCGCGGTGCCAAGGAGCGCAAGGCGTGGGAAGCCCGCCTGGCCGCCTCGTCACAAGCGGCCGACTTCACCCGCGCCATGAAGGGCGACCTGCCCGCCGGGGCCTTCGATGCCCTGAATGCCAAGATCGCCGAACTGGTCGAGACGAAACCCGCCCAGGCCACGCGCCAGTCGTCGGGTGCGGCGCTGGACGAACTGTTCGCCGCCATCCCCGAGCTGATCGGCGGCTCGGCCGACCTGACCGGCTCGAACAACACCTTCGTGTCGGGCACGCCGATCCTGGACGCGCCGTCCTATGAAGGGCGCTACGTCAACTGGGGCATCCGCGAGTTCGGCATGGCGGCGGCCATGAATGGGCTGGCCCTGCACGGCGGGGTCATTCCGTACGGCGGCACCTTCATGGTGTTCTCGGACTACAGCCGCCCGGCCATCCGCCTGGGGGCCCTGATGGGCGTTCGCGCCATCCACGTGCTGACCCACGACAGCATCGGCCTGGGCGAAGACGGCCCGACGCACCAGCCCGTCGAGCATCTGGCGGCCCTGCGCGCCATCCCCAACCTGCTGGTCTTCCGCCCTGCCGACACAGTCGAGGCGATGGAGTGCTGGCAAATCGCGCTAGAGACCAAGAACCAGCCCTCGGCCATGGCCTTGTCGCGCCAGAAGACCCCGGCGGTCCGCACCT
>NZ_JAEMRO010000143.1 GCF_016463295.1 Brevundimonas sp. | reverse complement strand
CCGCGATGGCCACGCCGAACATCCACATCGGGATCATGGCCGGGAAGTTGAACGGAGTGATGCCCGAAACCACGCCCAGCGGTTGGCGCATCGAATAGACGTCGATGCCGGGGCCTGCGCCCCAGGTGTATTCGCCCTTCAGCGCATGCGGAATGCCGCACGCGAACTCGATGACTTCCAGCCCGCGCTGGATGTCCCCTTTCGAGTCGGCGACCACCTTGCCGTGCTCGGACGACAGCAGTTCGGCCAGCTCGGTCATATGGGCCTCGACCAGCCGTTTGAACTCGAACATCACCCGCGCGCGTCGCTGAGGATTGGTCGAGGACCAGCCTTCGAAGGCCCCTTGTGCCGCCTGAACCGCGCGGTCCATCTCCTCGACGCTGGCCAGTTGCACCCTGGCCTGAACTTCTCCGGTGTTCGGATTGAACACATCGGAGAATCGCCCCGATGCGCCCGTGAAGCTTGCACCGTCGATGAAATGGTTGATGTCGCGCATGGTCGGACGTTTCCCTGAAAGAGCCGCTTGTTCTTGTTGGCGGCGGTTTAGCGGGTCGGTCGAGCCGACACCAGCGCGACCGTATGCGTCGGATCAGACCGCCGCCTCGAACAGGGCATCGCGCGCCACGTCGGCCTGAAGCATGGGGAAGAAGTGGGTGCCGCCCTCGACGGTCTGAACCGTGACGTTCGGCAGGCCGCGCGGATGCTCCGGCACATGACATGTCGATCCGGCCTGCGCCTTCAGGATACGGACCGGACCGCCATAGCGTTTCAGCGCGCGCCAGGGATCGTGGCTCTGGGCCGCATAGTTGGAGGCCTCCCACTCAGGTGGGCAGGTCAGGACGAAACCGTCATCGGTCTGGACCAGACCATCGCCCAGATAGTCGGCGACCATCATTTCGGGCCAGCCACGAAAGGCCCCGCGCCCGACATAGGCGGTCATGGCCTGTTCGCGGCTTTCGAACACGGCCCGGCGCTTGAGCGCATTCTTCACCAGCGGAATACGGCTCGCCAGCCGATCCAGTAGCGGCAGGTGAAAGGCGGCGACGGCGAGGCGGCTCCAGATCACCGGATCGAACAGCACCAGCTGCGAAACCCGGTCAGGCCGTTCGGCAGCCGCCAGGATGGATGAGGTCGCCCCCATCGAATGGCCGGCCAGGACGACCGGCGGCCCCTCCAGGGCGTCCAGCAAGGCCACCAAGTCGTCGCGATGATCGGCCCAATTGCGCCGTCCCTGCGTGGGTGTCGGCAGGGTCGAATGTCCATGCCCCCTCAGATCGGGCGACCATAGGCGGAGCGAGCCGGACAGGGGGGCCAGCAGGCTGCGATAGGTCATGGCGTTGAAGCCGTTGGCGTGGACGAAGACAACGTCCACCGGTCGATCGGGGTCGCCATAGTCCAACACGGCCATGTCGCCCGCGCCCCATCGGTTGTCGACGGGCAGGCTGAGGCGGCGGGGCGGGGAGAGCCGGATCGCGTCCATGAATGGCAAATAGGCCATCGCCTCGCGGGTTACCAGCGATCAGCTCAGGCGCAGGCCGGGCATCGACCGTGGGCCTCGATCGTGGTGCGCTCGATGACATAGCCCTTCGACGCCGCCGCCGCATCGAGCCCGTCGGCCAGGGTCGCCGACACCTCCTGTGTCGCGCCACAGCAATCGCAGATCAGGAAGGCGGCGGCATGGGCGTCCGTGCCCGAGGTGCAGGCGACATAGGCGCTGATGGACGCGATGCGATGCACCAGGCCGTGCCGCTCCAGAAACTCCAGTGAGCGGTAGACGGTCGGCGGCTTGGCCGGCACCCCGTCTGTCCCGAACCGCGCGATCAGGTCGTAGGCCTTGACCGGTTCCCCGGCACTGAGCAGCAGTTCGAGCACGCGGCTGCGGGCCGTCGTCATCCGCTCGCCCTGGCCCGCCAGACGACGCTCGACCTCGCCCAGGGCCAGCCGTACGGCGCCGGCGTCGGGCGGGCCGTCGTGGTGCGTGTGATGACAGCTGTCGCCCATGGCCTGAAGCTAGGGCTTCGAGGGGTCCGTCGCAACCGAGGGGTGGAACCGATATGGCGAAACGCGGTGCCGTTTGCCGCCGCCGCCGGTCTGGGCTAGACACCGCCCTTCCCTTCATTCCAGAGCTCGCATCGCGTCCATGACCGACACAACCTCGACCGCCTCCCTGACCGGCAACGTCCTGTTCTACAGCCAGCCCGAGCCTCTCTCGATCGAGGCGCACGGCACCCTCGGCGTCGATCCGGTCGACCGGCCTTACGACTTCGTCCGTGCGACCAACATTGTGCCGTTGACGGTGACCGAGTTCGCGCCTGCGACCCTGTCCTATCCGGTGATCTTCGTCGGCGATAACAAACAGCCGGTGGCCGTCATGGGCCTGCGCGACGGCGAAAACCTGTTCGTCGGCGACGACGGCCACTTCCGGGGCGACGCCTATATTCCCGCCTATGTGCGTCGCTATCCCTTCGTCTTCGCCAATGACGATGCGCAGAAGCGTCTGGTGCTGTGCCTCGATCGCAACGCCCCCTTCATCAAGGACGGCGGCTCCCAGCCCCTGTTCGTTGACGGCCAGCCCAGCCCCTATGTCCAGCAGGCCTTGGAGTTCTGCAACAACTTCGAAACCGAGCGCCAGCGCACGGACAGCTTCGTCAAGATGCTGACCGATCTGGACCTGTTCGAAACGCGCGAAGCCAACTTCACGCCGCGCAACCCCGACGGTACCGCCGGCAAGGTGCAGAAGATCGCCGAATATTTCGCGATTTCCGAAGACAAGCTGAAGGCCCTGCCGGCCGACAAGCTGGTGGAACTGCGCGACAACGG
>NZ_JAEMRO010000069.1 GCF_016463295.1 Brevundimonas sp. | reverse complement strand
CGCTGGACGGCAAGGGCGAAACCGCCCTGGCCCGCCCGACGGCTGACGGCGTGCGTGAGCCGCTGAACCGTCGCGCCACGGTCGGCATCAACTTCCGTTAAGCCAAACGGACCGGGGCCCGTCGCAAGACCGGCCCCGGCTCCCGGGCCTACCGGACAGTCGATCCACTCTACCCACCGCCCGCCCCGGAAACGAGGGCGGGCGGTGTCGTTTGCGCGGGTGGCCAAAGGCCGTCGGCCTCGCTATTCCGGCAGTTCGTCAGAGAGGGATATCCCATGCGCGTCGCCATGATCGGGACAGGCTATGTCGGCCTGGTTTCCGGGGCCTGTTTCGCCGACTTCGGCCACGAGGTGACCTGCGTCGACAAGGACGCCTCCAAGATCGAGCGGCTGAAGGCGGGCGAGATTCCCATCTTCGAGCCGGGACTGGACGATCTGGTCGCGTCCAACGTGCGGGGCGGCCGCCTGTCCTTCGCCTTGGACGGCACCGAGGCGATCCGTGCCGCCGACGCCGTCTTCATCGCCGTGGGCACGCCGTCCCGCCGGGGCGATGGCCACGCCGACCTTTCCTATGTCTATGCCGCCGCGGAAGAGATCGCGGGCCTGATCGAGGGTTTCACGGTCGTGGTCACCAAGTCGACCGTGCCAGTCGGCACGGGCGACGAGATCGAGCGCATCATCCGCGAGCGCCGGCCCGAGGCCGAGTTCGCCGTGGTGTCAAACCCCGAATTCCTGCGTGAAGGGGCCGCCATCGAAGACTTCAAGCGGCCCGATCGCGTGGTCGTCGGTACGGATGACGAGCGCGCGCAGGCGGTCATGCGCGAGCTGTATCGCCCGCTGAACCTGAACGAGACGCCGATCCTGTTCACCGGGCGGCGCACATCGGAGCTGACGAAATATGCGGCCAATGCCTTTCTGGCCATGAAGATCACCTTCATCAACGAGATGGCCGACCTGTGCGAGGCGGTGGGGGCGGACGTCCAGCAGGTCGCGCGTGGCATCGGCCTGGACAAGCGGATCGGGTCGAAATTCCTGCATGCGGGCCCGGGTTATGGCGGCTCGTGCTTTCCCAAGGACACTCTGGCGCTGGTGCGGACCGCGACCGACGCGGGCACGCCGGTTCGCCTGATCGAGACGACGGTCAGCATCAACGACGACCGCAAGAAGGCGATGGCCGATCGGGTGGCCAAGGCGCTGGACGGCGATCTCAAGGGCAAGACGGTCGCCCTGCTGGGCCTGACCTTCAAGCCGAACACCGACGATATGCGCGACGCGCCGTCACTGGACGTGGCCCCGGCTTTGATGGCGGCGGGCGCGACGGTTCAGGCCTTCGATCCGGAAGGCATGCACGAGGCGTCCAAACTGCTGAATGGCGTCGTCTTCAAGGATGGACCCTACGATGCCGTGGCCGGGGCCGACGCCGTGGTCATCCTGACGGAATGGGATCAGTTCCGGGCGCTGGACCTGGACCGCGTCAAGCTGCTGCTCAAACAGCCGGTCATGGTCGATCTGAGGAACGTCTATCGCCCCGACGACATGCGGGCGCGAGGCTTCCGCTACGCCTCCATCGGACGGGCATAGAAAAAGGCGGCCCCGAATAGGGAGCCGCCTTCATCTTGTCAGCCTGAATGCCGGATCAGCCGCGGAACGGGCGGATCAGGATCTCGACGCGGCGGTTCTGTGCCTTGCCCGAGGCGGTGCCGTTGTCAGCGATCGGCTGACTCTCGCCGCGACCGTCCACGAAGAAGCGATCGGCCAGGACACCGCGATCGACGAGGTAGCGGGCCACCGACGACGCACGCTGGCGCGAGAGGTTCAGATTATAGTCGTCGGCTCCGTCGGAGTCGGCGTGACCGATGATGTCGATGGTCGATTGGTCGTAGCGCTGCAGCACGGCGGCCACATCATCCAGAGTCGCATAGAAGCTGGAGTTCACCGACGACTGGTTGGAGGCGAAGGTCACGTCCGACGGCATGCGCAGGACCAGATTGTCACCCTGGCGCGCCACGCCGACACCTGTTCCGGACAGTTCGGCTTCCAGCGCGCGCTGCTGGCGATCCATATACTGGCCGACGGCCGCACCGCCCAAGGCACCGATACCAGCCCCGATCAGCGCGTTCTTGCGCCCTTCTTCGGAGTTGGAGGTGTTGGTCAGATAGCCCAGCAGGGCCCCGCCCAGAGCGCCGGCGATGACACCCGTGCCGGTGTTGTTGCGCTGGGGCGTTGAGCTGTAGGGGTCGGTCGTGGTGCAGGCGGCGGTGGCCAGGATGGCCGAGAGGCTGACGGCCGAGATGAAGAGTTTGGCGCGCATGAAGATTGTCCTTTCAAGGAGACGATTGGCGCTGGAACGCGATCCGTACAGTGAAGGTTCCAGCCTGTACCGCCCATGAACGCGACGGGTGGGCGTTTGGTCACGCCGCCCCGACTTTGCCAATCGGAGGGTTCAGGGCGTAAGGACATCGCAGTCCTGTTCCAGAAGGTTTCCGCCGTGACGACACCGACCGCCGAAAGCGCCCACCCCTCCACCGCTGCTCGCGGCATCGAGCCGGTTTCGATGACTCAGTACGACACCGACTTCCAGGCCTTTGCCGACAAGCTGGGCGGGTCGTTCAAACGCTATGGCTTTGCCGTCGTGTCCGACCACGGGCTGGACGAGGCGGTGATCGAGGCGGCCATCGACGACGCCAAGGCCTTCTTCGCCCTGCCGGAAGAGGTCAAGCGCCAGTATCATCAACCGGGCACTGGCGGCGCGCGCGGCCTGACCCCCTTCGGCGTCGAGGCGGCCAAGGGGGCGGCGACCGTCGATCTGAAGGAGTTCTGGCACGTCGGGCGCGAGCTGCCCGAGGGCCATCCCTATCGTCAGTATATGCGCGACAACGTCTGGCCGACCGAGATCGATGGTTTCCGCGAGCATCTGTACGGCATGTTCACGGCGATGGATCAGCTTGGAGCGAAGATCCTGAGGGCCATCGCCCGCTATATGGAACTGGGCGACGACTTCTTTGCGGACAAGGTCCAGTTGGGCAACTCCATCCTGCGCATGCTCCACTATCCGCCGGTGCCTGCCGGCGCGTCAGGCGTGCGGGCAGGGGCGCATGAGGACATCAACGTGATCACCCTGCTGCTGGGAGCCGAGGAGGCCGGGCTGCAGCTGAAGGATGCGGACGGCCAGTGGCTCGACATCGCGCCGCCGCCGGGTGCCCTGGTCGTCAATATCGGCGACATGCTGCAAAGGCTGACCAACCACGTCCTGCCGTCGACCAGCCACCGGGTGATCAACCCCGCGCCGGAACGGGCCAGCTTCGCCCGCTATTCGACGCCCTTCTTCCTGCATTTCAACCCGGACTTCGTGATCGAAAGCCTGCCCTCGACCGTGACGCCGGACAACCCCGACCGCTATGCCGGCAAGGCGATCATGGCCGAGGACTTCCTGACCGAGCGGCTGAAGGAAATCCGGCTCATCTAGGGGCGCAAACGCACGGGACGCGGCCCCGTGCTGCTTGAGCGCTCGGGTTACCGCGCGAGGATTATCTCGCGCGGCTTCAGTGCCTTGCCGCCGTCAGCGGGAAATCCGCAGCTGGCTGATGCTCCGACCAATGGCGGCGAAAGCGGACTGCAGCGACGTGCCGTTGTTGGGCAGATAGACGTGGCTGGCGTCGGTGGCGCACTGCTGCATGACCTCGCGCGCCGTGTCCACACCCGCGCCGCCGGTGCCGGTGCCGATGTCGAAGCCGACGGTGTAGACGATCACCTTCTTGGCCTTCATGGCGTTGCACATGGTCACAGCCTGGGCGAACGGATTACCGTTGGTCGCCGCACAGTTGATGTGCTGGGTCGTCGAGCCGCTGCCCGACACCGCACCGGCGACCACCCCATTGCAATAGGGCGTGTTGAACTCGCCGTCCGTCATGATGATGACGACCTTCAACAGGCTGTTGTCGGTCGAATAGGGGTCGGGACGATTGGCAGAGGGAAAGATCGAGCCGAAGGTCGGCGAGATCATGTACCAGCCCCAACCGACGCCGATCTGACCGGCGGTCGACCCCACGGCGGCATAGCTGTTGATCTGATTTTTCAGCAGAGCACGATCGTCGGTCAGTGGCTGGATCGTGGATCCCAGGCAAGGATTGTCCGTCGAAGCATAGGCAGGACTGACAAAGGCGGTCGAAGTCGAGGCATCGGTATAGGCCTGCCCGCCGACCCGCTCGCTGACGCAGGACCGTTCGTTGGCATCGATGATGGGTCGAATGCGCCAGTGATTGTTCGACTGGTTCTGGAACAGGAAGGCGGCGCACCCATACTCCAGGCACTGGACCGTGCCGCCGGAGCTGTAGTTCGAGACGTTCGGTCCGATACGGCCGTTAAGGGAAAAGGTGCTGCTCGACTGCTTTGTGATCGTCGTGAACAGATTGGTTTGCGCCGAGGTGCTGGTTCGTCCGTCGTCCAGAGCGTTGTTGATCTGGGTCATGCCGTTCACGCCGCGGATGCTGACGTCGTCGCCTGTTTCCAGACCATGGTTGTTGGAGGTGACAACCACTTCGCAGGTCGAGACCTGGCATTTGCGGAAGGAGCCGCTGTTGGCCGTATAATTCTTGGTGCCTGTGGTGTTGACCGGCGTCCAGCTGCCGGAATTTTCAAGGGTGAAGGTGTTGGCGGTGACATCTGCGACACGATAGGCCTTGCCGTTCAGCAGGGTGGTCAGGTCCGTGCCGCTGCCGGACTGGGTCACGCCGCTGATCCAGACGAAGTCGCCATTCGACAGGCCGTGGTTGTTGGCCGTGATCACACCGGGATTGGCCTTGGACACGCCGCTGAAGGATTTGGCGACCCAACCAGGGCTCATCCACGAGGCGGCGGTGATGCTGGTCGGGCCCTTGGGCGTGCCGCGCACGGTATCGACATAACCGCCCGGATTGACGCCCATGGAGTAGGGAACCAGCGCCATACGCGTGCGGTTGATGTTCTGCTGATCCTGAACGACCAGATCGACCAGGGTGTTGGCAGCGGATTTCAAGGAATTCAGACGGTTGCCCGCCATCGAGCCGGTGACGTCCAGCACCAGGGACACCTCAATGTCCTTGGTCGAGCGGTGAACCTCGGAATGAACGCTAACCGGCAACTGGTCGTCCATGAACTTGCCATAGGGTGGCAGGAAGATGTTGGCGACCAGGGTCTGCACATCCACCTTGGCGTCGGCCACCACGATCTCGTCATTGACCAGAATGAATTTGGTCTCGTTCTCGATCAGGCTCATGGTTGGATAGGCCGCCAGATTGGCCTTCAGCGCATCCATGCCGACGCGCTGGATGTCATCGGCGTCCGTATAGGGCGAGCGGGCGGCGGCGAGGGCTGCGGCGTCCAGCGCATCGTGCAGGCCGACCTTGGCTGTCGATACCCGGTTGATGTCGACCCCGCCGACCACGATCATGACCAGAACGGGCAGGGCCATGCCGAACAGCATGGCCACATTGCCTCGGTTATCGCTGGCCGCCTCGCGCACGAAGGCAGCCAGGGCGGCTCGCGTTTTCTGCAACAGTCGCATGATCGTCTCGTCACCGGTCGCGGGCGCGGCTGGCCCATGAATCGGGGAAAGATCGCCGGTTTCGGTTAAGAAGGCTTCCTATGGCATAGGTTAACGAACGCGGGTCGGCGACGCCTTCATCCCAGGACGCAGGACGCCAGCCCTTCGTTGCGGACCGTGCCCATGGCCGCCTGGATGCGCCCGCCCCGACGACGCACATAGGGTCCGGGCGAGGCGGCCCGATAGCGGCGGGGCGAGGGCAGGATGGCGGCCAGCCGCGCGGCCTCGCGGTTGGTCAGGGCGTCGGCATCCTTGCCGAACCAGTGCTGCGACGCCGCCTGCGCGCCATAGACCCCGGGGGCCCATTCGGCGACGTTCAGATAGACCTCCATGATGCGGCGCTTGCCCCACAGGGTCTCGATCATCAGGGTGTAGCCAGCCTCCAGCCCCTTTCGCACCCAGTCGCGGCCGGGCCACAGAAAGACGTTCTTGGCTGTCTGCTGGCTGATGGTCGAGCCGCCGCGGATACGGTCGCGCCCTCTTGCTTCGTTGCGGGCATTGTCACGCAGGGCCTTTTCGATCGCCTCGACGTCAAAGCCGTAGTGATCGCAGAAGCCTGCGTCTTCGGCCGCGATCACCGCTTCAATCAGACGGGGCGAGATGTCGTCCAGCGGCCGCCAGCGGTAGTCCAGACCTGCCCCGCTGGCTGCCCGCGAACTCATCAGAAAGGTCATGGGCGGCGGCACGACGCGCAGCAGGGCCACGCTCAGCACGCCGAGCAGGGCCAGCAGGCCCAGGGTCGTCAGGATGGGCCGTCTTTTGCGAGGGGTGCCGGGTGCCGCCATGTCTGGAGGGTGGCGCGACGGCTTGCGACAGGCAAGCGCCCTTCGTCAGATGACGACGACGCCCGCGTTGCCATCCTCGTCCGCCCAGGCCACGCGACCCGCATCGCGGCTCATGGCCAGGGCCACGATGGGCGAGCCCTTTTCGGCCTTCAACATATTCAGCCCCTGCGCTGACGGGTCGGCCAGCCAGACGCGCCCGTCGTTCAGACCGGCGGCCAGCAGGCTGTGCCCGACCTGCGAGGCCACCTGGGTGACCAGACTGCCCTCGTCGTACCCGATCTCGGTCGCTTCGCGGCCCATTGGCCCATTGGCGCCGATGAAGGGCCACAGCACCGCCCCTTGCGCGCCCGAGGTCGCCATCAAGCTGCCCTTCGAAAGAAAGCTGACCGCACGGACCTTGGACGGATAGCCGCCCATGCGCAGGTCCTTGCCGTCCTTCAGCCGCCAGCCATGCAACTGGCTGTCCTGCATGGCCGTGATGACGAAAGCGCCGTCCGGCGAGAAGGTCACCGAGGTGTGCGACCCGGCCCACTTCAGCATCGTCGGCCTCTGGTCCGCGATCCGCGCATACCACAGACAGGCCCCGCCATAGGTCGAGGTGGCGATGCGTCGGCCCTTGGGATCGAAGGCCACGCCAGACACCGTCCGCTCATGCACGAAGTCGCGGCGGAAGCCGGCGTCTTTCGCATCGATAACGCTCAGCGTCTTGCCGGCCGAAAAGGCGATCAGGCCGGTATCGGCGGCGCAATCGATGGCATCGACCCACTGGCCGTTGGCCGCATTGGCCAGCAGGCCCGCCTCGCCCCGCCGGTGCCAGACGACGCGGCCATCGTCGCCGCCGGTGACGATGCCGTCGCCCGACGGGTGCACCGCCGCGCACAGGATGGCCCCGTCATGGGCGGCGTTGAACTCGCCGCTGTCGAACCGCACCGAACCGTCGCCCAGGGCAAAGACTGCCCCGGTGGCATCGAACAGGGCAGCGGTCACCTGGGCATCGAAGGTCGTGGTCATGGCGGCGGTTTAGCGGTCCAAGATAGCTTCCGGCTAGTCACGACATGCACTGGCGCGATCTTGAGGCCTGAGTGGCTTCCAAGGCGGGTAGCCCATATTGCCGCCGAAGCTCTGCGGCTTCGTGGTGATCGATCAGCGGTGGCGACGGATAGGCGCTTGCGCCATCGCAGGCCCAGAGAAAGCCGATCCGTTGGGCGGACAGGTTTGCCATGGTGTCGATATCGACCATATAGGCCGCATGATAACCGCTTAAACGGCCTTGATCGAATGCTTCGTCGGACGCTGCACGCAGTGGACCTGTGAGCTGTGGGTTCCAGGCGACATGAATAGCGATATTGACCAGCGCAGTGACCAGATGCCCCTGCCCGGAGTTTGGCACATCGGACGGGAAGCCGAACTCCTCAACGTGACTGATCGCTGCTTTAGCGTTTTCGCGGACCATATCACACCATACCCGGTCCATGATCCGCGCCTCGTCCCTGGCAACGGCGTTCTCGTTAGCCATGACCTTCTTGGGGATCGACCCGGCGCTTAACCACTGGTCGTGCGCGGATCGAAGCGACAGGGCTTCGGCACCATCCGGCAGGGACGATTTCAATTCCATGCCAGGGCGAAGAAACACATCAGCGTCCGGCGCATCGTCGTCGAGCCTGACAGACACTTCTTCGGCCAGACCCCGAGCGATCCGCTCCATCGACGCCTTGCGTGAGACACAGTCAGCGAGGTCCCTACAGTCGGCAAGGATCAGCTCGCGCGCCCAGGTGACGAGCGGTTCCGCACAGACGATCCTGAAGTCGTGAAGGGCCGCGGGATCAAAGGGCTCTGTGGTCGCGCCCTCAACCGATGTCGTCTCGATCGCATCCGCGAGCGCGTCGAAATGCCCGACGATCTGCTGCCAGTCATAGGGGGCAGGCGATATGGTGATGGTGTGCGAGGACGTGTTCTGGGCAACTGCCGCAAGCGGGGCCAACGCTGCGCCCAACACGCAGATGACGAAGACCAGATATCGCGTCATGCGCTCAACGCCTCTGCTAACCCACAGCCTTCACCGCCGCGACCACCTCCGCCACCACCGCCTTGACCAGGGCTTCGTCATCCCCCTCGGCCATGACGCGGATCAGTTTTTCGGTGCCGGAGGGGCGGACCAGCAGGCGACCCTGGCCCTTCAGACGGGCCTCGGCGTCGGCGATGGCGGCCTTGACGGCGGCGTCTTCCAGAGGCTTTCCGCCGGTGAAGCGGACGTTTTCCAGCAGTTGCGGCACAGGGTCGAACTGGCGGGCCAGTTCGCTCATCGGACGGCCGGATTCGATCAGCACGGCCAGCACCTGAAGCGCGCTCATCAGGCCGTCACCGGTCGTGGCGTGGTCATGCAGGATGATGTGGCCGGACTGTTCGCCGCCGATGTTGAAACCGCCCTGGCGCATCCGCTCCATGACGTAGCGGTCGCCCACGCCCGTGCGCTCCAGCGTCAGGCCCTCGGCGGCCAGCGCCCGCTCCAAGCCCAGATTGGACATGACGGTGGCGACCAGTCCGCCGCCGGTCAGCAGGCCGCGCCGGGCCCAGTCGATGGCGACCATGGCCATGATCTGGTCGCCGTCCACCACCTGACCCTTTTCATCGCAGACGATCAGCCGGTCGGCGTCGCCGTCCAGGGCGATGCCGATATGCGCCTTATGCGCCACGACCGCCTTGGCCAGCGTCTCGGGATGGGTCGAGCCACAGTTGGCGTTGATGTTCAGGCCGTTCGGTTCGACACCGATGCGAACCACCTCGGCACCGAGTTCATACAAGGTTGTCGGCGCGACCTTGTACCCCGCCCCATTGGCGCAATCGACGGCGATACGCAGACCCTGAAGGCTGAGCCCCTTGGGGAAGCTGGCCTTGGCGATCTCGACATAGCGGGCCTGGGCGTCGTCGATACGTTTGACGCGGCCCAGCCTGTCCGGCGGGGCCAGGCCGGAATCCAGCGCCTCGTCCATCATGGATTCGATCTTCAGCTCGACCTGATCCGACAGCTTGTAGCCGTCGGGCCCGAACAGTTTGATGCCGTTGTCCAGATAGGCGTTGTGCGAAGCGGAGATCATCACCCCAATATCGGCCCGCATCGACCGGGTCATCATGGCCACGCCCGGCGTCGGCAGAGGCCCGAACGTCAGCACATCCATCCCGGCCGAGGAGAAGCCCGCGACCAGCGCCGGCTCGATCATATATCCCGACAGGCGCGTATCCTTGCCGATCACCACCAGATGGCGGCGGTCATCCGAGGACATGAACATCCGCCCCGCCGCCAGCCCGACACGAAGCGCCACCTCGGGCGTCATGGGGTGGGTATTGGCGCGGCCCCGAATGCCGTCGGTCCCGAAATAGCGTCTCTCGGCCAAGCTTTGTCTTCCCTTGGATCGGTGTCGCAGAAACCTTGCGAAACCGCTTTTTAGATGCGAACCCCGCCGCTGTCGCTTAATCCGACCTGTGACAGTTCAGGGTCGGATTAGACCCTCATGCGCCCGCACGCAAAGTGGGCCTCTTTCCGTTTCCCTGAAGGACGATTTCCATGTGCGGCATCATCGGCGTGACCGGGACCGGCCCGGCGGTTCCCCGTCTGATCGACAGCCTGAAGCGGCTGGAATACCGGGGCTATGACTCTGCGGGCGTTGCCGCCCTGGTCGATGGGCGGATCGAGCGCCGCCGGGCCAAGGGCAAGATCCGCGAATTGGAGGCCGTGCTGGCCGCAGAGCCGCTGGAATCGACGATCGGCATCGGCCACACGCGATGGGCCACCCATGGCGCGCCAACGACCACCAATGCCCATCCGCACAAGGCGGGCCGCGTCGTCCTGGTCCATAACGGCATCATCGAGAATTTCGCCGAGCTGAAGGCCGATCTGGCAGCCGAGGGTCATGTCTTCGAGAGCCAGACCGACACCGAAGTCGTGGCCCACCTCCTGGACCGCGAACTGACCAAGGGCAATGATCCGCTGGTCGCGTTCAAATCGGTGCTGGACCGGTTGACCGGGGCCTATGCCTTGGCGGTGCTTATCGAGGGCGAGGACGGGCTGATCCTGGGCGCGCGGCGCGGCAGTCCCCTGGTCGTCGGCTGGGGCGAGGGCGAGATGTATCTGGGGTCGGACGCCCTGGCGGTCGGGCCGTTCACCCAGAAGATCAGCTATCTGGACGAAGGCGATTTCGTCGCCCTGAACCGCGACGGCGCACGCATGTTCGACGTGTCGGGCCAGCCCGTCGAACGGCCGATCGTCACCGTCTCCGCCTCTTCGGCCCTGGTCGAGAAGGGCGAGTACCGGCACTTCATGGAGAAGGAAATCCATGAGCAGCCCGACAGCGTCCAGCACACGCTGAGCCACTATCTCGACTTCGTGAATGCGAAGGCCAAGTCCGGCGACACCGACTTCGCCACGGTCGAACGCATCCAGATCGTGGCCTGCGGCACCGCCTTCTATGCCGGTCAGATCGGTCGGTATGCCTTCGAGAAACTGGCCGGCCTGCCCTGCGACGTCGAGATCGCGTCGGAGTTCCGCTATCGCAGCCCGGCCCTGTCGACGGGCAGCCTGGCCGTCGCCGTCAGCCAGTCGGGCGAGACCGCCGACACCCTGGCCAGCCTGTCGTGGTGCAAGTCGAAGGGCTTGAAGACCGCCGCCTTGGTCAATGTGCATTCGTCATCGATGGCGCGTGAGGCCGACCATCTGTGGCCGACGCATGCCGGCCCGGAAATCGGCGTGGCCTCCACCAAGGCTTTCACGGCCCAGGTCGCGGCCTTGCTGGCCCTGGCTGTGGCGGCGGGCGTCCAGCGCGGTACGATCGACGCGAGCCGCGAGACCGAACTGGTTAAGGCCCTGTTCGAGGCCCCGCGCCTGATTGCCGAAGCCATGCTGATGGAGGATGCGCTGAAGGCCGTGGCCCATGATCTGGCCCGGGCGACCGACGTGCTGTTCCTGGGCCGCGGAGCGATGTTCCCCCTGGCCATGGAAGGGGCGCTGAAGCTGAAGGAGATCAGCTACATCCATGCCGAGGGCTATGCCGCCGGAGAGCTGAAGCATGGTCCGATCGCCCTGATCGACGAGGAGACCCCCACCGTCGCCCTGGCCCCGCTGGACGATGTGTTCGAAAAGACCGCGTCCAATCTTCAGGAAGTGGCCGCGCGCGGTGGTCCCGTCATCATGATCGCGCCCAAGTCCGCGCCCGACCTGCACGGCACGGGCATCCGCCGGGTCGATGCGCCCGACTGTCATCCCCTGATCGCGCC
>NZ_JAEMRO010000142.1 GCF_016463295.1 Brevundimonas sp. | reverse complement strand
AAGGCCGGCGAGATCAGCCAGGACGAGCAGAAGAAGATGGAGGCCGAGGTCCAGAAGGACACCGACGCCGCCATCAAGCGCGTCGATGAGGCCCTGAAGGTCAAGGAACAGGAGATCATGCAGGTCTGACGCCCCCCGTCCGACCTGTCTGTGCCCATGGACAGCCCCGCCTATTCCGTCCCGTCCGGCAAACCCGGCCCCCACCACGTCGCCCTGATCATGGACGGCAACGGGCGCTGGGCCGAGGCGCGTGGCCTGCCGCGCGCCATGGGGCACCGCGAGGGGGTGCAGGCGCTGAAGCGGACGGTACAGGCCGCGCCCGATCTGGGCATCCGCTGCCTGACGGTGTTTGGTTTCTCGACCGAGAACTGGCGTCGTCCGGCGGAAGAGGTCATCGACCTGATGGGGCTGGTCCGGTCCTATGTGGCCAGCGACCTGAAACGGCTGGAAAAGGAGGGCGTGCGGGTGCGGGTCCTCGGGCGTCGCACGGGCCTGCCCGCCGACATCGCCGCCATCGTGGAGCGGGCCGAGGCCACGACAGCGCACAACGACAAATTCCTGTTGCAGGTCGCCTTCAACTACGGGGGGCGTGCCGACATCGTCGATGCAGCCCAGAAGCATGTGGAGCGGGTGCTGGCGGGCCAGGCGACCGGCCCGCTGGATGAGGACACGCTGGGGCTGGGCCTGTCGACGGCGGGCGCTCCGCCGGTGGATGTGATTGTGAGGACTTCGGGCGAGCAGCGACTGTCGAACTTCCTCCTGTGGGAAGCCGCCTATGCCGAGCTGGTTTATCAGAATGTGCTGTGGCCGGATTACGGGGCGGCGGCCCTGGCCGACGTCGTCCAGCAGTATCTGAACCGCGATCGCCGTTTCGGCGGGGTGACGCCGACCACGGCACCGGCGCTCGTCAGCGGCTGATGGCGGTCCGCGCCGGCGACATCGGGCTGAGAGCCGCCTCTGCGATCGTGCTGGCTCCGGCCGCCGTGCTGGCCATCTGGCTGGGTGGTCTGTGGTTCCTGGCCCTGATGCTGCTGGCCTGCGGATTGCTGGCGGTCGAATGGTCGACGATGAGTGCTGCGCGGGCCTGGCGGGTCATGGCCGGGGCCGTCGGCTTCGGGCTGATCGCGGGCGTCATCGCCGCCTATGCCAATCAGCTGTCGCTGGCGCTGGTCTTGCTGGTGTTCGGAGCCTCCGCCGCCGGGGTCTATGCCCGCAGCCGCGGGCAGGAGGCGCTGGATGCGGCCTATGGGGTGCTTTATCTCGGTTGGCCTGCCGTCCTGCTGATCTGGCTGAGAGATGGCGACACCGCCATCGGCCTGTCCTGGACGGTGTTCGCCTTTGCCGTCGCCTGGTCGTCGGACGTCATGGCCTACCTGGTCGGTAGTCTGGTCGGCGGGCCCAAGCTGTGGCCGCGCTTTTCGCCCAACAAGACCTGGTCGGGCTTCATCGGCGGCTTGGCCGCCGGGACTGCGGCCGGGGCCATTATGGCAGGCGTGTTTCCCGCGTGGTTCGCCTTCTGGCCCGACATGGGCCTCAGCGCCGTCTGGGGGGCCATGCTGGGCTTCGCGGCGGCCGTTGCGACCATGGCCGGCGACCTTTGGGAATCGGCTCTGAAGCGGCGTTTCGGCGTCAAGGATGCGGGCAATCTGATCCCAGGCCATGGCGGCTTGCTGGACCGGGTCGACGGACTGATGTTCGCCGTCGTCGTGGTCGCCTGCGGACGTTTGATCGCCATTCACTGGGGTGGCAGCGTATGATCCGGCGTCGAGTCACGGTGCTCGGCTCTACCGGCTCGGTGGGCTGTTCGACGCTTGAGCTGATGGATCAGGCCGAGCGGGCCGGGACAGGCGCTTTCGACGTCGAGGCCCTAACGGGCGGTGCCAATATCGCGCGGCTGGCGGAACAGGCGCGGCGCTGGAAGCCGCTCATCGCCGTGACGGCCGACCCCGCGCGACTGGACGATCTGCGTGACGCGCTTTCGGGCACAGGCATCGAGACGGCTGCGGGCGACAACGCCATTGTCGAGGCAGCGACCCGTCCGGCTGACTGGACCATGGCCGCCATCGTCGGTGCGGCGGGCCTGCGCTCAGCGTGGGCGGCGGCCACAACGGGGGCGACGCTGGCGCTGGCCAACAAGGAGAGTCTGGTCTGCTGCGGCCCGGCCTTGATCCACCGGGTAAAAGCTAGCGGTGGACGGCTGCTCCCCGTCGATTCCGAGCACTCCGCCATCTTTCAGGTCTTCCCGCATGAGGCCCCAGAGCAGGTCGAACGCCTGATACTGACCGCTTCGGGCGGGCCATTCCGGACCACGCCTCGCGAAGCCCTGACCGGCATTACGCCCGAACAGGCCGTGGCCCATCCGAACTGGAGTATGGGGGCCAAGATTTCGGTCGACAGCGCCACCATGGCCAACAAGGGCCTGGAAATGATCGAGGCGGCCTATCTGTTCGACATGCCCGCCGACCGCATCGATGTCGTCGTCCATCCGGAATCGATCATCCACAGTCTGGTCGAGTACGTCGACGGCTCGACGTTGGCCCAGATGGGGCCGCCGGACATGAAGACGCCGATCGCCTGCGCCCTGGCGTGGCCCGACCGCCTGGCCTGGCCCGCGCCCAAGCTTGATCTCGCCGCCTTGGGCAAGATGACGTTCGAGGCACCGGACGAGGACAGGTTTCCAGCCCTGGCTCTGGCCCGTCAGGCGCTGGAGGCGGGAGGTGTCGCGCCCATCGTCTTCAATGCGGCCAATGAGGTCGCGGCCCTGGCCTTTCTCGACCGAAGGCTGACCTTTCTCAATATTGCCGCAGTCGTCGCCGACACCATGGAACAGATGACGGGATCGGTTACGCTTCCGGATCACGGGGATGCCTGCGATTCTGCGCTGGCCATCGACACGATGGCCAGGCAGGCGGCCGAAGCGGTCGTTCTCAGGCTGAGCAAGGCGGCGTGAGCCGAGACGGGG
>NZ_JAEMRO010000013.1 GCF_016463295.1 Brevundimonas sp. | reverse complement strand
GGGGGGGGCAGCCCATGCAGCGGCAGTCATCGCGGCGCACGCGACAGGCGAATCGGCCGCGCCTTAGGGCTGACGCGGCCGGTCGCCGACCTTTAGTCCGGGTCGTACGGCAGCGAGGAATGGTGCAGGACGATGCGCAGGGCACCGTTCGCATCGCGCACCCAGCCCCAGGTCTTGTTGACCGTGGTGACTTCGCCCTTGTCGTTGGTCAGCATGACATTTCCGGTCGAGATGGCGGTCGTGCCATTGATGACGACGGCGGCATTGGCGACTTCGTAGGACTGCCAGCCCTTGAGGGCAAAGCCGGTGTCCTCGGCGAAGTTCGGGTTGCCGCCGACGAAATAGGCCAAGGCGGCTTCGTGTGTCGTACGGAAGGTGGTGTCGCCATGAGCCAGGGTCGGCTTGAACGCCACCGGTCCCAGATTATAGCCGTAGGCGGTGTCGAGAACCTGACTGGCCAGCCGCGTGGCGGCGGCCCGACCATTGGTCTTGTATTCGGTGGAGATCGCGACCAGGGCCGTGCCCCAGGCGCGCTGGGCGGCCTCGACTTCGGCGACCGTGATGGGCGCGGCGGCCACGGAGGTACTGAGGTTGGCGACCGGATAGCTTGCCCCCGACGTCGTGGCGCGATCGGTGTGCGCCATGGCCGAACCGGCGAACAGCAGCGCGGCCGCGGTGGTGACAGTGAACAGCTTGCGCATCGAGACATCCTTTCGTGAGCCGCAGGTGCGGCGATGACGAAAGGATGCTGGATCCAATGGGAGCGCACATCAGCCTGACGGCAGGCCGCACGACCTATGCCATATGGCATACGACGACGCGGTGCCTTCTTGGTACATGTCGATACGAACTGAAAAGAGAGTGCCCGCGTGGCCATCGAACAGACACTGCCGGGGCTCGATCTGCGTTCGCTGTTTCGCGACGCGCAGGCGCGGGCCGCCCGGTTGAAACTGCTGATCGAGGTCAGCCGCGAGCTGGCTGCCGCAGACACCGAAACGTTAGACCGGGTCGTCGGCAGCGCCGCGCGAAAGGCGGCGCATTTCGCAGGCTTTCGGCAAGGCAGGCTTGAGGACGCCGACAGCACAACGGCCCCCGACGAAATGGTCATACCGCTGGAGTCTCTGGCCGAGCGTGGGCGGTCTGGTGTCCGGCTGGTGTTCTCGGCCCCCACCAATCCCCAGACCCTGTCGAACGACGAGGATGCTGCGGCGCTGCGGTTGCTGGTGGAGATGATCGAGGCTCGGCTGACTGTCGACTTGCAGCGGCGCAAGGAGACGCAGCTCGTGGCTCGTCTTGCGGCACGCGAGACGGAGCTGGAGCTGGTGCTCTCCAGCGTGGTCAAGGCGCAGGAACGCGAACGCGCCGCGATTGCCGCCGACCTCCACGACGGCGTGGCCCAGCAGGTGGCGGCCCTCTATCGACACATGGAGTTATTGCATCTGGAACTGGCCCCGATCGATACCGCAGCGGCAGACAGGCTGCAGGCCCTGATTGCCGTGGCCAGACGTTCGGTCTCGGACCTGCGCGGGGTGATCGCGGGCCTGCGCCCCCCAAGCCTGGACGACCTGGGTGTCACAGCAGCCCTGAGAGAAGAGGCGCGTCGGCTGGAGGGAGCCGGTCACAGGGTCGCCATTTCCGATCATGTCGATACACGTCTGCCCGACTGGCTGGAGACGCTTCTGTTCCGAATCGGGCAGGAGGCCTTCAACAATGCCTCCAAACATGCGCCGGGCGGGGATGTCGCACTCGACCTGTCGATCGCTTCCGATCGCAGCCGCATCATTCTGACGGTCGATACGTCAGGCGTCAGCGACGGACGCCTCGACGACCTGGATGACGGGCCGCATTTCGGGCTGGATATCATGCGGGAGCGGCTGGCCGAGGTCGCAGGCCTGTTAAGCGCCGGGCCGACGTCAAACGGTTTCCGCATCCGTGCGACCGTCCCTCTGGCAGGGGTATGATATGCGCATCCTGATCGCCGACGACCACGAACTGACGCGCGCCGGCCTGCGTGCCGTCGTCGAGCGCGAGGCCGACCTGAGGGTCGTCGCCGAAGCTGAAACCGGCGAGGGCGCGGTGGAGCGATGCACTGCGGGGGACATCGACCTGGCCATTCTGGATATCCGCTTTGGCCCCGGCATGAGCGGCCTGGATGCCGCCCGGCAGATACTGGCCGCTGGTTCTGCACGGGTCCTGATGCTGACGCTGCACGATACTCCGGAGTATGTTCGTAGTGCCCTGTCGGCCGGGGTGACTGGCTATGTGCTGAAGGACGCAGGTCGGGAGGAACTGTTGCACGCCATTCGCGCCGTGGGGGCGGGGCGCACGGCATTGCCCGGTGAACTGTTGCGTCAGGCAATGGCCCCTGCCACGGGACCAAGCCAGGGCGACCTGGAGCGCCTGACCAGGCGGGAACGCGAGGTGCTGATGCTGGTCGCGCAGGGCCTCACCAACAAGGCGATCGCGCGCGAGCTTGGGATTGGCCCGGGCACGGTGAAGGTTCATGTTGAAAAGGTGATCGCCAAGCTTAACGTCGTCGATCGCACCCAGGCCGCCGTCTTTGCCGCCCGGACTTCGCTGTGAAACGCGGAGTATTTCAGGCCGGTCTGGCGCGTGGGTGGGCCGATCTGGGTCTGGGGGCCAAGGGACTGATCGTCGTGGCCCTGCCGTTGGCTATCCTGCTGGCCAGTATCGGCGCGCTGCACCTTTCGGCGAGGGCCGAGGCCCAGGCCCAGGCCCAGGTCCGACTGACATTTGCGATTCAGCGCGATATTCACGAGGTGCACGCCCTGCTGGCCGAGGCTGCCAGCGGGGTTCGGGGATATCGCCTCACCGGGCGCCGCGCGTTCCTGGAGCCCTACGTCAAGGCCGAGGCGCTGCTGCCCGCCACGCTGGACCGTCTACGGCGCACCGCCCGCGACGGCGAAATCCGGGGCCGGCTGGTGCGGGTCGACGAGCTGGTCATCCTGAAACGCGAAGGCCTGGCACAGCTGGCGGCCATGCCGGGAGCCGGAACCTCCACGGGACTGCAGGCGCCCGAGGTGACCCGTGCCCTGATCGCCAACAAGGCGGTGCTCGACGCCTTGAGGGCCGAGATCGAGGCCATGCAGATACGAGAGGCCACGCTGCTGGCCGAGCGACAGGCCAGGGCCGACGATGAGCGTCGACGGACCTGGGCACTGACGGCCGTCATGGCGGGGATCGGTCTGCTGGGCGGGCTGGCGGCGGCACAGCTGCTATTCACCGGCATCGTGCGAAGAGTGCGTGGTCTGGAGCGAGAGGCCGAGCGGCTGGAGCGCGGCGAGCCGCTGGACATCGTCGATGCCGCCCAGGACGAGATCGGCCGCCTGGCCCGCCGGCTGGTGCAGGCCGGGGATCTGCTGCGCTCGCGCGAGGCCGCCTTGCGCGACGGCGAGGAGCGCTATCGCCGCGTCATCGAGGGCGTGCGCGACTATGGCATCTTTGCTCTGGATGTGGACGGACGGGTGGTCAGCTGGAATGCCGGTGCCGAACGGATCAAGGGCTGGACGGCCGATGAGATCCTGGGCCGCCATTTTTCGACATTCTATCCGGTCGAGAGCCGCGACGAGACGCCGGATCGCCTGCTGGAAATCGCCCGGCGCGAAGGGCGGGCCGAGGATGACGGCTGGCGTCTGCGCAACGACGGTGGACGCTTCTGGGCCAATGTCGTCATCACGGCGCTGCGCGCTGAGGACGGGACGTTGACCGGCTTCTCCAAGGTCACGCGCGACGTGACCGAGCGTCGACGTGCCGAGGAGGCCTTGGGTCAGGCCCGCGCCGAGGCGGAACGCGCCAGCCGTGCCAAGAGCGAATTCCTGTCGCGCATGAGCCATGAGCTGCGCACGCCGCTGACCGCCATTCTGGGGTTCAACCAGCTGTTGGGCCTGGATCGAGACATGCTGACCGAGGATCAGATGAACGCCGTCGATCAGATCGCCAAGGCGGGCGGACACCTGCTGGCGATGATCGAGGAGGTGCTGGACATCGCCCAGATCGAGGCAGGCGGCCATGCCTTGAGCCTGACGGCGATCGAGGTTCGACCCTTGATGGACGATGTACGCAACCTGATTTCGCCGCAGGCCGCGGCGGCCGATGTGGACATAGGGATCGAGGGTCAGGATGATGCTGTGGCTTGGGCCGACCGCCGGGCAACGCTTCAGATTGTCCTGAACCTGTTGTCGAACGCCATCAAATACGGACCGCGTGGTGGCGTCGTGACCGTGAGCATTACCCAGGACGACAAGGAGGTTCGCATTGCCGTGACCGACCAGGGGCCGGGCGTGCCGAAGACGTTCGTCGGTCGCCTGTTCACGCCCTTCGACAGACTGGATGCCGAGCGATGGAGCGGCGTGGAAGGCTCCGGGCTCGGGCTGGCGCTGTCCAGGGGTCTGGCGCAGGCCCAGGGCGGTGACATCCTTTACGACGCGCGTGAGGAGGGGACGGGTGCCAGGTTCACGGTCACTCTCCCTCGTCACTTGTCCCAGGCCAGAGCGAGCGCATGAAGATCGTACCCGACGATCCGTCCCTGAAAACGGCACGCATTCTGGTCGTGGACGACGAGGCGGCGAACCTGAACCTGGTCGATCGCGCCTTCCGTCGGGAGGGCTTTACCTACGTCGTGACGCATCTGGACGCGCGCGAGGCCTTGGCCGACTTTGCCGCCACACCGCCGGATCTGGTTCTGCTGGACCTCATGATGCCGGGGTTCGACGGCTATGAGTGTCTGGAAAGCTTTCGCAGGCTTACGGCACAGGATGACTACCTGCCCATCCTGGTGCTGACGGCCGATTCGACGATGAACGCCCGGCTGCGCGCTCTGGCGCTAGGCGCGAACGACGTGTTGTTGAAACCTTACGATGTCGGCGAACTGCTGATGCGCAGCTGGGTCCTGCTGGACACGCGACGACGGTTTGCCGCCCGCTGAGGCTTTCTGGCTGAGAAAGCTGACCGGTGGCTCTGCGACACGAATGTAATCGACTATTGTAACTCGTTATGGCGATTATGATGCCTATAAACTGGTGAGCGTTGCGGGGGGGCGTCATAGGCCCGGCGTCATTCGCAAGGTCTCCCGCATGCCCGATCTTTCCGCCAGCCTGTCGCTGCTGACGTCGCCCGCCATCCTGTTCTTCTTCATCGGCGCGCTGGCCGCGCTGGCACGATCGGACCTGGCCGTCCCAGAGCCTGTGGCCAAGGGCTTGTCGCTGTATCTGATGCTTTGCATCGGCTTCAAAGGTGGGGTGGAGGCCCGATCGGCCGGGCTGAACGGCGATTTTCTGACAGCGGCCGCGCTGGGGATAACGTTCAGCGCCGTCATGCCGTTGGCGGCTGTGTTCATCCTGCGCCGGACGACCCGTCTGGACCGCCCGACGCTGTGCGCGCTCGCGGCGACCTATGGATCGGTATCGGTGGTGACGTTCGCGGCGGGGCAACAGCATCTGGACTCTGTCGGGCTGACCCCTGGCGGCTACATGGCTGCGGTCCTGGCTCTGATGGAGACACCCGCCATCCTGACCGCCTTGATCCTGCTGAACGGAGCGGGATGGCGCGAGCCCGGACGACGCAGGACGATTCTGCGCGAAGTGTTCGTCGGTGCCGCCACCGTCATGCTGCTGGGCAGTTTCGTCGTGGGACTGATTTCGGGCGAGGCAGGGCTGGCCCGGCTGGACGTCTTCGTCGGACCGCTGTTCCAGGGTGCGTTATGCTTCTTCCTGCTGGATATCGGCCTGACGGCGGCACGCAGGCTGATGGAGGGCGGTCGCAAGATGAGCGTCGGCGTCATAGGCTTTGCTGTGGGCTTTCCCCTGCTGTCGGCGGCCATCGCCCTGGGTCTGTCGCGGCTGGCAGGTCTGGACCTGGGAGACGCAGCTTTGCTGACCATCCTGGCGGGATCGGCATCCTACATCGCTGTGCCCGCTGCCATGCGACTGGCCGCGCCACAGGCCGACCCTGGCGTATTCGTCACGGCATCGCTGGCCATCACCTTTCCGTTCAACCTGATTGCCGGCATTGCCCTGTATACGGCCGCGGCCATGTGGCTGTGGAGCTGATGCTGGCGGATCACCTCTTGCCGTACCCCGGATATCCGGTGCTAGGCTGAGCTGTGAACCAAGCTGCGGCCAGCCTGAACAGACCCAATGAGGATCGGTTCATGGCCGATCTGGCGGCGCAGTTTGCCCAGCCGCTGCATCGCTATTTCCGCAAGCGCGGGTTCAGCGCAGATGTCGCTGACGATTACACCCAAGACGTGCTGCTGCGCATGCTGAAGCTTCAGGATCGGTCGCGGATCGACAATCCCGAGGCCTATGTCTTTCGCGTGGCGGCGGCGGTCATCGCCGATCGGGCGCGGCGAGACGGGGTCAGGGGCGCGAAACTGCATGATTGCACAGACGATGTGATCCTGACCGATGAGGAACCTTCGGCCGAGCGCGTCTTGAACTCCAGGCAGCAACTCGAGCGGCTGAAAGAGGTTCTGGACGAGATGCCTGCCCGACGCCGTGAAATCCTGATGCTGAGCCGCATGGACGGTCTGAGCTATAGCCAGTTGGCCGCCCGCTATGGCGTGACGGTCAGCGCTATCGAAAAGCAGATGATGAAGGCTATCGCCCATCTGGACCGACGCATGGGGATGGATCGTCCATGACCTCGCCCTGGCGTCTGATATCCAATCCTGACCTGGCCAGCTTTCCGACGACGCCGGAGGGTTGGGCGGCACGCATGGGGTCCGACCAGCGTACGCCGGAAGACCTGTCGGCATTCGACGCCTGGTCCCTGAACGATCCGGAGGGCCGCAAGGCCTATGATCGCATGCAGGACATGGCCCAGCTGATGCGGTCGATGGCCGACGATCCCTACGCGCGGCGCGTGCTGCGTCGCCCGCGGATTGATCTGGCGGGGCGCAGGCGCGCTCTGGCGGCGGGCCTGACGGCGATCGCGGCGACGCTGGTCATCGTGGCCGTCTCCCCCTCCATTCTGGCGCGTCCTGATGTCTATGAGACCCGCAGGGGCGAAACGCGGCGGGTCGTGCTGGAAGACGGCAGCGTCATTACCCTGAACGTCAATTCGCGGCTTCGCGCTCGCATGCAAGGGGGCGAACGTCGCCTGTGGCTGGACCAGGGCCAGGCCCGGTTCGAGGTCGCGCATGACGCCGACCGGCCTTTCCGAGTGTTCGCCGGCGATCAGGAGGTGAGGGCGCTGGGCACGATCTTCGATGTCCATCGCAAGGGCGCCGGGCTCAATGTCGTGCTGGAGCAGGGCGTCGTCGCCCTCTACGCCGCAGACGAAGCCAAACCGGTGAATGCGGCGGATACGCCTCGGCCCGAGGTCGTGCTGCGTCCCGGTCAGTCGGCTATCGAGACGACGGCGGGTATGAGCGTCACCGCCATCGATCCGGCTGTCACGGGAGCATGGCGGTTCGGGAAGATGGTCTTCGACAATCGGCCGCTGGGTGAGGCCGTGGCCGAGATCAATCGGTACAATGCACGCGCCATCGTTATCGACGATCCGCAGATCGCGGCGATGAAGATCAGCGGCGTTTTCGGTACCGGCGACCCGGAGGCCTTTGTGCAGACCGTCCAGACCATCCTGCCCGTGGAAATCGCGGCGCAGGACGGCGACATGCTTCTGTTGAAGCGTCGCGAAAACTGACGCTCACACACCTTCGCCGCAAGTCCGTCACATTTTCTTTGTGCCGGGGGTGAGGGACGGGCGAACGACTGCGTCGAACCCTTCAGACGCCCAAGATGGCGCACTGGGGGAATGCACAATGACGACACGTTCCGGACTGCTGGGGTTCCGCGCGGCGCTGATGCTGGGCACCGCCTGTATCGTGCTGCCGATATCGCAGGCGGCGGTCGCGCAGACGCAATCGGCCCCTATCACCGTTCCGGCGGGGCGACTGGACGACGCCTTGCGCCGCGTTGCTCTGGCGACGGGAGCCGATGTTTTGTTCACGGCCGAGACGGTCGGTGACGCCCGGACGGGTGGCGTGCAGGGCGCGACCTCGCCAGATCAGGCGTTAAGTGCGCTGCTGTCGGGTTCAGGTCTTTCCTATATACGGACCTCGTCAGGGGCCTATGCCATTCGGGCCGGCGACCAGGATGCGTCGTCCGACGCCACGGAGCTGGAAGAGGTGGCCGTCACGGGATCGCGCATCCGTGGCCTGCCGAACGACGGTCCGGTCCAGGCTCGCACCGTAACCGCCGAGGAAATTCGCGAGTCCGGGGCCACCCAGATCATCGATGTCCTGCGCGATCTGCCCCAGACGTCGGGCGGCAGCGGCACCTTCTCGACATCGACCGCAGGCCCGCTGTCGGGCAGCACGCCCGTGGGGGCCGCCGGCGTTTCTCTGCGCGGCTTGGGGACCGGAGCGACCCTGACGCTGATCAACAGCCGCCGTGCCTACGTGGCCTCGTTCGCGCGTGGTCAAGAGTCCTTCATCGACGCCAACTCCATCCCCCTGGCGGCGATCGAGCGGGTGGATGTCCTGCCCAACGGCGCCTCGGCCTTGTATGGCGCGGACGCCGTGGCCGGTGTGGTCAACTATATCCTGCGCGACGATTTCGAGGGGGCCGAGATCAGCGTCTCCTATGGCGACTCGACCGCCTCGACCGATGAGGGCAAGACCAATGTCAGCGCCGTGATCGGCGGACAGGTCGGCGACCACTCGCTGATGCTGGTCGGCGACTGGTTCAAGCGCAACGCCTTCTACGACCGCGACCGCAGCTATACGGCCGACAGCTTCCGCCCCAGCCAGCAAGGCTTCTACCCCAGCTTCAACGACCTGTTCGCCAACACCTTCGATCAGACCGAAGAGCCCGGCGACGGCGGCTGTCCGGCGGGCGATTTCGGCAGCGGCAATCTGGGCGAGTATTGCGAAGTCGATGTCAACGATTTCACCGCCACGGATGAGGAGCTGGAAAGCCGCGGCCTGCTGTTCAGCCACAAATGGCGCATCGACGACCGCACCGAATGGTTCAATGAGGTGCTGTACCAGCAGAGCGAATCCAGAGGCACGGGGTCGCCCGCCAACTTCTCGCGCACGCCCATAGATCCGGAAAACCCCTTCTGGCCGACGGCCCTTCAGGACGATCTGGTCGAAGATGCGGGCTTCACCGACTTCAGTGACTTCTACGGCTTTCCGATCTACGCCTATGGCAAGTTGCTGGAGCCGCGGGCGGTCGAGGTCGAGTCCGAGAGCTTCCGTCTGGTCAGCGGTCTGAACCACCGCTTCGACAACGGCTGGAGCGTCGAAGCCGCCCTGACCTATGGCGGGAATGACCGGATCCAGCGCGGGCTGAGCGGCCTGGTGCGCACAGCCGCCTTTTATGATGCCAATCTGGGCAATCTGTGTACCGACGGCACCCGCGTCGAGCGCTGGGACGTGGACCTGAACCGCCCGGATGCGGACTTTGTCGGCGACACCTGCGAGGACATCGGCAAGACCACGCTGTGGTACAATCCCTTCGGGGGTCAGACGAACCAGGATCCGCGCCTGGCTGACATTTTGAACACCACCGCCGAGCGGCGGGGCCGGTCGCGCCTGTATGCGGCGGACATCTCGGCGGACGGCGATCTGTTCACCTTCAACGGTCGCACCGTCAAGGCCGCGTTCGGCGCGGAAATCCGTCGGGAAGAGCTGCGCGACACGCCGTCGGGCGATGCGGTGGCGACGCCGGATAATCCGGAACCGATCCTGGGCTTCAGTTCCACCTCCGCCTTGGGCCAGCGCGATCAGTGGGCCGCGTTTGCGGAGTTCTATGTGCCGCTGGCCGACAATCTGGAACTGCAGCTGGCGGGCCGGTACGACGACTACGACGACTTCGGCGGCGACTTCAATCCGAAGGTGGCGCTGCGATGGGCCCCGCTGGACAGCCTGGTCCTGCGTGCCAACTGGTCGACCTCCTTCCGCGCGCCGTCGCTGGCGCAGAGCGGCGCGGGGGTGCTGTTGTCCAGCTATCGCGTCGATTGCGAGGAGACGCCGGGGGCGTGCGACGGCGATGCAGGTGCGACGGGTCAGGCGCTGCTGTCGGAAGACGTCGGCAATCCAAACCTCGAAGCCGAGAACGCCGAGTCCTACGGCTTTGGCGCAGTCTTTACGCCGACGGACACCATCGATATCGGTCTCGACTATTGGGACATCCGACACGAGAACCTGGTCGGGCTGGACCGCGACGACTTCATCCGCCGTGCCTTGGCCGGCGAGTTTGCGGTGGTCGGTCAGGGCCTGCTGCCGACCGGTACGCCGGGCCTGGAAGTGTCGTCGACGGGCTTTGTCACCGACGCCCATTTCCAGATCGGCAACCTCGGCTACCAGCAGGCCAGGGGGCTGGATTTCCGCTACACCCAGCGGATCTACGATACGCCCTGGGGCGACTTCACGGCCCTGGTTGATGCCAGCTATCTGCTGGAGTTCGAACGTCAGGCGTCGCTGACGTCCGTACCCATCGATGAGGCGGGCGAGTATCAGTATCCCCGACTGGCCGCGACGGCGAAGCTGCGCTGGAAAAATGGCCCGTGGCGCGCCAGCGTACAGGCCAACTACACAAACTCGTACAAGGACGATCCCGACCCCCGCACCCTGGCGGCCGTCGGCCTGCCTGCCAATGCAGAGGTCGAGGTTTCGGCCTGGACCACCTTCGACTTCAGCCTGAGCCGCGAGCTTGGCGAGGACACGACCGTCCAGCTCAACGTGCGCAACCTGTTCGACGAGGATGCGCCGCGGGTGTTGGGCAGCGGGGCCAATGTGGACCACATCAATCACGACACACTGGGTCGGTTCGCCACCGTGCGGATCACGCGCCGCTTCTAGCGGCGAAAGGGCCGGGCGCGTTTGCGACCCGGTCTCGATCCCGGCCCCTGTGCGAGTACGATCATGATGCCTCTGATGCCCACCGACGCCCCCCAGCCGTCGCCGACCGACGCGCCGCCACCGGCATCGACCGGCAGCGGGCTGGATACGTTTCTCATCCTGCTCGGCTTTGCCGTGCTGGCATTCGTGGCGAGCTGGCTGGTGCCCAAGGGCGTGTTCGATGTGGTCGCCTCGGCGGCCAGTGGTGCGCGGCCCACGATCGATCCCGCATCCTTTCGGCTGGTTCCCGACGCTCAGGCGGGCGGTGCACCGCTGTTCGGTGCGGGAGGCGAGATCGGCTTTCTGAACTTCCTGTTCGAGGGGCTGGTCACCGGCGATCGCAATGCCGCAACCGTCGGTCTGATGGCCTTCCTGCTGATCGTCGGTGGGGCGTTCGGCGTGGTGATGAGGACCGGGGCGCTGGAGCGTGCCTTGCGGCGGCTAATGGCCCAGGGCGAAACGGGCAAGACCTGGCTAATCCCGTTGCTTTTCGTTCTGTTCTCGCTGGGCGGTGCTGTCTTCGGCATGGGGGAGGAGGCGGTCGTCTTCGTGCTGATCCTGGCCCCGGTACTGGTCCGGACGGGCTATGACAGCCTGACGGCAGTGGTCGTGACCTATGTCGCGACCCAGGTCGGGTTTGCGACGTCCTGGATGAACCCCTTCAGCCTGGTGATCGCCCAGGGGATCGCCGGGGTGCCCATCCTGTCCGGCATGGGGCTGCGGCTGGTGATGTGGGGCGTGTTCACCCTGGCGGCGGCCGCGATCGCCTGGCGCTATGCGGTGTGGATCAAGGCAGCCCCCGAGCGGTCGCTGACCCATGCGCTGGACACCACGCTGTATCGCACCCCCGATCAGCTATCGACCCTGCGAGAGACCGTCCGCCGCGAGGACTGGCTGATCCTGGCCATGGTGGCCGTCGTCATCGTCTGGGTCGCCTGGGGCGTGACCAGCCAGGGCTATTTCCTGGCCGAGATCGCCGGGCAGTTCCTGGCTTTGGGCCTGGTCGTGGGGATCCTTGCCCTGGTATTTCGTTCGCCGGGTGTCACCGCAAACGGCCTGGCGGAAGCGTTTCGTGACGGGGCGATGCAGATGACCCCGGCGGTCATCGTCGTCGCCATCGCCAAGGGGATCGTCCTGTTGATGGGGGGGGACGACCCGACCCGACCCAGCGTGATCAATACGCTGCTGGACACCGTGGGGACATGGTCCGCCGTCCTGCCTGACTGGGGGTCCGCCTTGGGCATGCTGGGGTTCCAGAGCGTGCTCAATCTGTTTGTGGCTTCGGGCTCGGGTCAGGCGGCCCTGACCATGCCGCTGATGGCCCCTTTGGGCGACCTCTCCGGCGTGACGCGCCAGACGACGGTGCTGGCCTTCCAGCTGGGGGATGGCCTGACCAACATCGTCTGCCCGGCCTCGGCTGCCCTGATGGGATCGCTGGCTGCGGCTCGCATCGGCTGGGCGACGTGGTTGCGCTTTATCTGGAAGCCGGTGCTGGCCTTGCTGGCCCTGGCGGCTGTGTTCGTCGTTGCGGCCCAGTTGATGGGGTATTCCTGATGCGCAGCTGTCTGTCGGCGATAATCGTGATGGCAGTGTCGATCGCGGGAATGGTCTCCCCCAGTCAGGCCGAGCCTGGCCGGCTGGTCATCGGTGGCGGGGCCGTATCGCCCGACAATGCCGAGGTCTGGCAAGCCCTGATCGCGGGGTTGCCGGACCCCGAGCACGACACCATCGCCGTCATCGCCGCCGCGTCCGGCGAGCCGGTAGCGTCGTTCGAGAGTTTCCGCGACACCATGGCGGCCTATGGTGTCGATCGATCGCGCATCGTGTTGATCAGAGCGGCGATCATCGACGACGACACGACACCTGATGACGAAAGCCAGTGGAACTCGGGCGGCACAGACCCGGCAAACCAGGCTATGATTCAGGCGGCGGGCGGCATCTGGTTCACCGGGGGAGATCAGGCCCGGACGGCTCAGGTCCTGTTCGACGACCAAGGTGCCCCAACGCCGTTATTGCAGGCCGTGCGGCAACGGTTCGATCAGGGCGCGGTCGTCGGGGGCTCCAGCGCCGGGGCCGCGATCCAGCCGGAGACCATGATCGTGCGGGGCGATGGTCTGACGGCGCTGCTGGACCCGGTCCCCGCCGTGCCCGGCCCCGCCGATATGGAGACCGGTGCGCTGATCCTGGCACCGGGGGCCGGCTTCTTCCCGTTCGGACTGATCGATCAGCATTTCGATCGTCAGGCGCGCCTGGGACGTCTGGTCCGGGCCACACTGCGCTCTGAAGCTCACCGGTTTGGCTATGGCATAGACGAAAACACAGCCCTGATCGTGGACGTCGACGAAGGCAAGGCTCGCGTGGTCGGCAAGGGCGGCGTAACCGTCATCGATGACGTCGATGCCGAACAGACGGGTAGCCCGAAC
The DNA here is from genome assembly GCF_016463295.1 of Brevundimonas sp. Lineage (GTDB taxonomy): Bacteria > Pseudomonadota > Alphaproteobacteria > Caulobacterales > Caulobacteraceae > Brevundimonas. The sequence goes on along the minus strand of NZ_JAEMRO010000013.1, from coordinate 31,110 downwards.
GATTTCCCCGCAAGCGGCCTGCGTCTTTCGCTGGCGGCTTCAGGCGATCAGATCGATCTGGCGACGGGCTGGGTGACGCCGGCACCCTTCAGAACGGCAGTGTCGATGCCGCGACCTGACGACACTGAACCGCGGCTTGTCGAGCAAGGCGCACTGGTCCCCAGCCGCACGCTCGTTGAGCATATCGATGCGGACTTGATAGGCGGGCGATTGGCCTTGATCAGACTATGGACGGTTGGGCCGGACCATCGCGCGTTGGAGCTGAGATTGACGCGACGACCCGAGACGCGGGCCTGGTTTGGAAGGGCAGAGAACGGAGACGGCGGCATGACGGTGGACAGTCTCGATCTGGCGATCACCCCGGGGCGGGTACAGTTCGACGCGGTGCAGCCATGAGCGCGCCGTGGGGCCTGGTCCTGCATGGTGGCGCGGGCGTCCGCGCGGGCCGCAACTACGATCGGGCGCAGGCCTTCTTGCTGGAGACAGTGAACGATGGAGCCGAGCGGTTGAAGCGCGGGGCGTCGGCCCTGGACGTCGTGGAGGCCATGGTGCTGGCGCTGGAGACGTCCGGCCTGTTCGTCGCGGGTCGCGGCTCGGCCGCTAATGCCGTGGGCGACGTCGAACTGGATGCCTCCATCATGAATGGCCGCGATGGTCGCGCGGGTGCGGTGTCGGCCCTTCGCGGCTTCACCAACCCGGTGCAGGTCGCGCGTCGGGTCATGGAGCGATCCGAGCATGTCATGCTCACGTCAGCCGGGGCAGAGGCCTTCGCGGCGGAGCAATCCTGCACGGCCAGTCCGCCCGGCCTGGACTGGCTGGTGCGACCCGACGGCTTTGAAGCAGTCGATCTCGAGGAGGGGCACGGCACGGTCGGGGCCGTGGCTCTGGATATATCCGGCGGTCTGGCCGCTGCGACCTCGACCGGGGGCATCTATGGCAAGCGGCCGGGCCGGGTCGGGGACACACCGATCATCGGGGGAGGCACCTGGGCGGACAGCCGGGTCGCAGTCTCTTGCACCGGCCTGGGAGAGGCCTTCATCCGCGCCTCGGCCGCCCATGATCTGGCGGCGCGTGTTCGGTATGCCGGTCAAGGTTTGGATCAGGCGGCGGCGGGCGTACTGGTCGAGGTCGCACGCCTGGGCGGCGACGGCGGACTGATCGCCATTGATGCTGAGGGGCGGATCGCCATGCCGTACGACACGGACGGCATGAAGCGGGCCTGGGCCAGCCATCATGCGGCACCGCAGGCTGCTGTCTTTTAGGTCACTAGGGATTTGCGCCGCGGGGGCGTCTGGTGCCGGCTGCAGGAATCGAACCCGCGACATCCAGTTTACAAAACTGGCGCTCTACCAACTGAGCTAAGCCGGCGTCCGCTTGACGCGGCGGTCCTTATGATGGCGCAAGGGCGGTAAAGCAAGCCGGGGTTTTCATGCCGATTTCATTCGCCCACATCGCGCCGGTCTTGATGCTGATCGCGTCGAACGTCTTCATGACCTTGGCATGGTACGGCCATCTGAAGTTCGGGTCCAAGCCACTGTGGCTGGTGGTGATCGTCAGCTGGGGCATCGCCCTGTTCGAATACTGTCTGGCGGTGCCGGCCAATCGCATCGGGCACGCGATCTATTCGACGGCGGAGCTGAAGACGATGCAGGAGGTGATCACCCTGATCGTTTTCGCCGTCTTCTCGGTCAGCTTTCTTGGCGAGAAGCTGACCATGAACCATGCGGTCGGTTTTGCCCTGATCATCGGCGGGGCGTGGTTCATATTCCGCGGCCCGCTCTAGGCGGCGATGCCCAGATCCAGACCGTCGGTGACCAAGCCCATGCGGGGGTTGCCCAGCACGGCGACGGGGCGTTCGCCCTGATACAGGCAGATCGTCTCATAGCCCGGCCAATGCGCGGCCAGATCGGCCATGGCCAAACGCGCCGAGGTGTCGTCATCGGCCGCCAGCACACTGATCTCGCTGTCCGGCCGACCGGGGGTGTTGACGATGCAGAAGTATGAAAACACGCGTACTTTCTCCGATACTGGCGCGGAGAACGGGCGCTGGAACGGTCGGTTCCAGCGCCGCGAACGCGATATCGTCATCGCCGCGTGAGCGGTCGTATGGCCTCAGGCGCTGCGACGTTGCAGCAGGCCTGCCAGGGCCGTCATCCGCGCCGCATCGGGAGCCGAAGCCTTCTCGGCCGCAGCCGTCAGAGCCGTGATCGTTTCAGCTGACGAAGCGGGGGCACCGCCGGCCTTCCACTGATCGACGGCGGCACGGGCTTGGGCCAGCAGGGCGGCGTCGACGGCGGTCGAGCGGGCCAGTTGGTCGATATAGACCTGGGCCACCTCGGGGCTGTCCTGCCAGGTGATGCGGGTCTGGGTCTGGGGATTGTTTTCGGCGATCATCACGGCCTCGGCCACGGCGATCTCGGCCGCCGACAGCTGGTCGCTGGGGACCAGTTTCAGGACATCGAGACCGCGCGCGATCTCGCTTAAATAGATGCGGCCGTTGAACCAGTAGGCCGACCATGAACCGCCGACGACCAGACGCTCCGGATTGATCGGGCCACGGTCAAAATAGGCGATCTCGACCGGGCGGCTGGCGTCCGTGAAATCCATGATCGAGATGCCGCCCTGATACCAGGCCTGCACCATCAGGTCGCGGCCGGGGACGGGGATCAGCGAGCCGTTGTGTGCGACGCAGTTCTCGGTGCGGCCCTGGACCGAGGGCAGTTTGTGGAAGCTCTGCCCCTCCAGCTGGCGGTCCTTCAGATTGGCGACCAGATTGGCCCCCCAGTTGGCCGGGTCTTCGGCGCGGCAACGCGCGCTGGTGCCACCGCCCCATTCGTCGGTGAAGACGACCTTGTCGCCGCTGTTGCTGAAGTTGGCCGAGTGCCAATAGGCCATGTCGGGATCGAACAGCTCGTCGATCCGGGCCGGGTTCTGGGGATCGGAGATGTCCAGCAGGATGCCGTTGCCGCTGCAGGCCCCCGCCGCCAGGCCCAGTTCAGGATAGACGGTGATGTCGTGGCAGTGGTTGGTCTGGGCCGTGCGCTGGCTGGAGACGCCCGCGCGTCCGCCTTGCCATAGGCCGGCGATACGGCCTGTCTCGCGGTCCGCGAAGATACGCGGACGATTGACGATGGCCGCGGTCTCGGGCGCGTTCAGCGGCACCTTGATAACGTCGATGGAATAGAGGGCCGTTTCCGGATTGGTGTCGGGCTGACCGTCGGTGCAGATGCCCAGCTCATCGGTCTTGCGCACGCCGGAGGTGGCAGAGTTGTAGATGTAAAGGACGTTGGCATCGCGCGAATCGGGCACCAGGGTGTGGGTGTGCGACCCGCGGCAGGTCTGGACCGCCGCGATCTGGCGCGGGGCATTCAGGTCGGAGATGTCGAAGATGCGGATGCCGCGAAAGCGTTCGGCATTGATGTCGCCCGTGGCCTCGGTCGTGCCGCAGTCCAAGCGGGCGCGGTTCTGCTCGACCGACATGAACAGCAGATTGCCGTGCACGGACACGTCGCCCTGACCGCCCGGGCAGACGACGGACATGACCAGTTTCGGCTCACCCTGGCTGATATCGTAGGCGTTGAAGCCGTTGAAATTGCCGACGAACAGCTTGCCGTTCGAAATGGCCATGTCGGTGTTGGCCAGCGACAGCGGGCCATAGCGCGGGGGATTGTCCCGCATGCGCGCGGCAAAGGCGCGGGCCTCTTCCTCGTTCGAGGGCAGGGCGATCAGCGCCTCGGGGTCGAAGAAGCCGGGCGGCGGGGCCAGGCTGTGTTCCAGCGTCAGGCCGGAGGCGGCTTCGGCGGCGTCGCGCAACCCTCCGATCAGTGCGGTGCGCGCATCGGCCTGAACGGTCTGGGGCGAGGCGGCGGCGGGGGCCTGGGCCGAGGCGACGCCGGCTCCCATCAACAGACACAGGGCGGCGGCGGAGGAGAGCAGGGGGCGGCGGAGGGTCATGGCGGCGCTTTCGAACGGACGGCTTCAGAGATCTGACAGAAGGGATTGCATTCGCAGGATTTCCGCCGACTGATCGGCGACCACGGACGAGGCGAAGTCCGACAGCATCGGATCCTGGGCCGAATCGGGCTGGGCCAGCAGGTCCTCGACCATGTCCAGCGCACCCTGATGGTGCTGGATCATGCCTTGCAGAAACAGCCGGTCGAACTCTGTGCCGTTTGCGGCCGCGAGCGTCTGCATCTGGGCCGGCGACAGCATGCCCGGCATGATCGGCGTGTCGGATGCGGCCATCGCATGTCCCGCATGGGCGGCGTGATTCATGCCCGCATGACCCGTATGCATGTCCGTCATTGTCTGGGCCTGGCCGCGATCCGCCAGCCAGTTGCGCATCAGTTCGATCTCGGCCTCCTGACTGAGAGCGATGCGTTCGCCGATCAGCTTGACCTTGGGATCGGTGCCCTTCTCGCGCAGCAGCCGCACCATCTCGACCGCCTGGCCATGATGGACGACCATATGCTGCATGAACTGGACGTCGCCGGGCGTGAAGGTCGTTCGACTCAGGGCAATGGCTTCGTCGGCGCTGACGATGCGCGATGCAGCACCCGGTGCACCTGGATTGAAGATGGGCGGGGATTGAGCCGAAGCGGGCACAGCGACGATGCCCAGCAGGATCAGGCCGAAACGAAGATGCACCCCTGATCCACTCCACCATTGCGCACGTTGTCAGCGGACAGAGTAGTCATGGCGCTCCGCTGCGGGCAAGCGGCTATTCGCTCTGGTTATTACATCGCCTTAGGCCGAGAGGCCGTTTTCGGCGTCGGTCAGCAGACTGGCCAGATCCTTTCGGCGCTTGACCCCGAACTGTCGGAACAGGACCGAAATGTGATTGCGCACCGTGAGAGGAGAGATGTTCAAGGAGCGCGCGATCTCCTTGTTGGACTTGTCCTGCAACAGCAGGGCGAGGATTTCGCGTTGTCGCGCCGTCAATTCGCTGACCGCGCTCACAGGGGCGGGCGTTTCGGTCTCCTTCTCCGCCTGCATGCCCCCAAGCAGCATCATCGACAGGCAGGACCAGCCGAAGAAGATGGCGACGCCTTCAATCAGGCTGAGTCCGACGTAGACCGCATCCACGGTTAGCGCTTCCGGGTACAGATAGACGAGCAGATTGATGTGATCGACGACGACGAACAGAATCGCGGCCGCGAGCGACAGCCCGAGGCCAAGCGATGCGCGGTAGGATACCGACTGTCCTTCGGTTCTTTTAAGCACCAGGCTGATCACCAATGCCATGATCACGCATGACGCCACCAGAACCAGCTTGCCAGGCAGCGACTCGATCAGATCGACGCCCGCGAGGCTCCACAGCACGCAGTTCAGAACCAGATAGATGAACCAGTAGCCGGCGGCAAAGCGCAGGAGTCTGGGCCGTATCGCCGGATCAAGAGAGATAAATGTCATGGTTCACTCTAACCAAAACTCGGGTTGTGGAGCCACGATTCAATCCTGATGAAACCTTCCAGAACCGAAGATTGCGCCTGAATCGCAGATCCTCAATACCGTCGAAGAAGGGGTCTGGGCCATCTCGACCGATGTCATAGTACATCCTGAGGCATCGTCCCGGCAGAGGGGCAGGCTCTACGCTTCGCCTGCGCGCGCCCGGTGTGAGGCAGTCCGCGCATTTCGGGGCTGTTTCGATGACGATGTTGTTTGCTCGCCGGGTCCTGGCGCTGGTCGGTGGTCTTGTGCTCACGCTGGCGCTGCTGGCCCTGCCTCAGACCGCGCAGGCCCAGCACACCTCGCTTCTCTGCCCGCCTCAGAGCGCGACCGTTGCCCAGGGCGGCACCGTCACGATCGACGTTACGGACTGCGCCAGCACTATTGCCTTCGCAGGCATAGGCGACGTCGATGGCGGCAGTTATGGGGCTGCGGATTTCGAGGACCATGGTGCCGGGGTTCTGCGCATCACGGGCGGACGCTGGTTCCTGGATTACAGCCACAACGGGTCGACCGGGGTGGGAGGCACAGATGTGTTCGAAATCACGGAGGCGGATGGCAATGGCGACGTCCGGGTCACCGTCACGATCACCGCTTCCGCATCACCGATAACCGTACTCCCCGGCAACTTGCCGACCCTCCGGGCAGGTGCTCCATTCTCTCAGACACTAACAGCGAGCGGCGGACTAGCCCCCTACACCTTCACCCTGCAGTCAGGCGTTCTGCCCGCCGGGCTGACGCTTTCGAGCGGAGGGGTTCTGTCCGGCTCCCCGACAGAGCGTGGGGGTTATTCGTTCAGCGTCCGCGCACGAGACGCGACCAGCCCGACCGCACAGTTCGTCGATAAGGGCTATACGGGATCGGTCCAGAACCCTTCGCTGGCTCTGGTTCAAAATACCGGTACGGCCTCGTTGGGAGCACCCTTCTCGCAGACCCTGGCGACCAGTGGTGGCGTCGCACCGTACAGTTACATGGTGGAAACCGGCAGCTTCCCCGCCGGCATCTCGATGTCGTCCGCCGGCATCATCAGCGGCACCACGAATGCGGCCGTGGGTGACTACACAGTCGGTCTGAGGGTCACGGATGCCAGTACCGGGTCCGGCAGCTATTTCGAACTGGAGACCTTTACACTCTCCGTGGCGGCTCAGCCGACCGTATCGATCTCGGTATCACCCGCCAGCGTCAGCGAGGACGGTGCCGGCAACCTGACCTATACGGTAACCCGCAGCGCGGCCTCGGCAAGTCCCTTGACGGTCAATCTGACCACGTCGGGCTCGGCGACTACCGGAACGGACTATAGCGGCAACGTATCCACTGTCACGATTCCGGCTAACTCGACCACGGGGAGTGTCGTGATCGATCCGACGGCCGACAGCCTGTTCGAACCAAACGAGACGGTCATCCTCACGATCGCTTCAGGGACCGGCTATGCCGTGGGTTCGCCCGGTTCTGCGACCGGAACCCTGACCAATGACGACGCGTCGGGAACATCGACATTCTGCCCCAACCTGTATGCCACGGTCGCCTATGGCGGCTCGGTAAGCATCAACGCCGGATCCTGTCATGTCGGTTTCGGGCTCGGCACCGTCGTGACCCAGGCCACGCATGGAACCGGCACGGTCGGACCGTTCGGCGCGAACCAGACGATCAACTATGCCCATAACGGGACCAGCGGTGCGAGCGATGTCTTCACCGTCCTGGACGGCGAAGCGCCGCCGAATAACTTGATCAGAGTCAACATCACCATTCTGCCGCCAGTGTCGTCGATCGTCGTCACGCCCGCTGACCTGCCAGGCATGACGGCGGGTACGGCATTCAGTCAGGCTTTGACGTCGACGGGCGGGACGGGACCCTACACCTATTCCCTCGCCAGTGGTGCCTTGCCCGTCGGGCTGAGCCTGAGCTCGTCGGGCCTTCTGTCCGGGACGCCGACGGAGCGCGGAACCTACACCTTCAGCGTTCAATCCCAAGATTCGCTAGGGACCACGGCGGTGAAAGGCTTCACTGGCACGGTGCAGGCGGGTTCTCTTTCCCTGGCCGTCAATACCGGGACGGCAAGCCAGGGCTCCGCCTATTCGCAGACGCTCGTCGCCAACGGCGGTGTCGCCCCGTACAGCTATCTGCTGGAGACCGGCGCTTTCCCGACGGGCATCACGATCTCGTCCGCCGGTGTCATCAGCGGCACGACAACGGCGGCACCCGGCAGCTATCCGGTCACCCTACGGGTGACCGATAGCAGTACGGGCCCAGGCAACAACTTCGAGCTGGAAACCTTCACCCTGCAGGTCGCCTCTCTGCCTAGCGTCTCGATCGCCGTTGCGCCCGCCAGCGTCAGCGAGGACGGGTCGACCAACCTGACCTACACCGTGAGCCGCAGCGTGGCCTCCGCCAGCCCGCTGACGGTCAATCTGACGACGTCCGGCACGGCGACAGCCGGTACGGACTATACTGGCAACGTCGCCAGCGTCACCATCCCGGCCAATGCGACCACCGCCACCATCGTGCTCGACCCGACCGTCGATGCCGGTGTCGAGGCGGATGAGACGGTCATCCTGACGGTCGCCAGCGGGACCGGTTATGTTATCGGTGCACCCTCGTCGGCGACCGGCACCATCCTGAACGACGACGTGCCGACCGTGTCGATCGCCGCGGCTCCGGCGAGCGTCAACGAGGATGGTGCGCCCAATCTCGTCTACACCCTGACGCTCAGCCAGGCTTCCGGCTCGGCCATCAGTGTGAACCTCACCGCCGGCGGGACGGCGACCAGTGGCGCGGACTATGCCACCTTCACCAGCCCGGTGGTCATCGCGGCGGGTGCGACGACGGCGACCGTGGTCGTCAATCCGACGGCCGACGCCACCATCGAGCCGGACGAGACGGTGATCCTGACGGTGGCGGCAGGCACCGGCTACACCGTCGGCGCTCCGGCCTCGGCAACGGGTACCATAACGAACGACGACCTGCCCTCGCTGACCGTCAACGATGTGTCATTGAACGAGGGCAATGCCGGTACCACGACGGCGACCTTTACCGTCAGTCTGTCGGCCCCGGCCGGACCGGGCGGCGTGACGTTCGACATCGCGACGGCCAACAACAGCGCGACGGCGGGCGTGGACTATGTCGCGCGCAGCCTGACGGCCCAGACCATTGCGGTGGGGGCCAGCACCTATGCCTTCGACGTCTTGATCAACGGCGATCTGCTGAACGAATTGTCCGAAGCGTTCTTCGTCAATGTCAGCAATGTGAGCGGAGCGCTCGTCGCGGATGGCCAGGGACGCGGCACCATCCAGAACGACGATGCCGTACCGACGCTGTCTATCGACGATGTGACCTTGATCGAGGGCAACAGCGGCTTCACCAACGCCGTGTTCACCGTCACCCTGAGCGCCGCCAGCGGTCGTGCGGTCACCGTGATCTATGCGACGGCCAACGACACGGCCACGGCCGGTGTCGACTATGCCGCCGCCAACGGCACCCTGACCTTCGCGCCGGGCGTCACCACCCAGACCATCTCGCCCGCAGTTCTGGGCGACACGGTGGTCGAGGCGGACGAGACTTTCGACATCGCCCTGTCGGGTCCCATCAATGCCACCCTGGCCGACGGCACGGGGCAAGGGACGATACAGAATGACGATGCGACCCCGGTTCTGACCAGCATCGCGCCCGCGTCCGGGCCGGCTTTGGGCGGCACCGTCGTCACCCTGACCGGTTCTGATCTGACGGGCGCGACAGGGGTGCGGTTCGGTGCGACGCCCGCGCGCAGCTTCACCGTCAACGGTCCGACCTCCATCACTGCCACGGCCCCGGGCGGGACCGGTGTGGTCGATGTCACCGTCATCACCCCCAGCGGGACCACGGCCGTGACGGCGGCAACCCGGTATACCTTCATCGGTGCGCCGGTCGGCTCCGGGCTCAATCTGACGGCCCCCTACAATGACGGCACAGGCACGGCCGCCAGTCTGGACCTGTCGACGGTCGTGACGGGCGCGGTGACCAGCTATGCCGTCGGCACGGCCACGCGCGGCACGGTCACCGCCACGGGATCGCAGGTTCTGTATGTGCCCAACGTCGGTTATGCCGGGCCGGACAGCTTCACCTTCACCGCCACCGGGCCTGGAGGGACGTCCACACCGGCCACTGTCAATGTCAATGTCAGCCTGCCTAGCCTGACCCTGGTGCCCGGCACCCTGGCCAACGGACAGCGCGGCCAGGCCTACAGTCAGACGCTGGCGGCGAACGGGGGTGTGGGCCCCTACACCTACAGCGTCACCGCAGGGGCGCTGCCCACAGGCCTGACCCTGTCGCCCGGCGGGATTCTGTCCGGCACACCCCAGGTCAGCGGGGCGTTCAACGTCAACGTCACCGCGACGGACAGCTCGACCGGTGCCGGTCCCTTCTCGATCGTGCGCGGCTATACGCTCAACATCGCGGCCCCAACGGTCACACTGACGCCCGCCGCAGGGCCGCTGTCGGGCGCGACGGTCGGTGTCGCCTACAGTGAACCGCTGTCGGCCAGTGGCGGGGTCGCGCCCTACAGCTTTGCTGTTACGGCCGGATCACTGCCGACCGGTCTGACGCTCGGAGCCAATGGCAATCTGACGGGCACGCCCACGACATCCGGCGTCTTCACCTTCACCGTCACCGCCACCGATGCGGCGGCGGTCGGATCGGGTGGCCCCTATACAGGATCGGCGGTCTACACCTTGTCGGTCGGAGATGCCGCGCCTGTCGCGGCCGCGACCAGCGTGACCGTCGCCTATGGCGCGGGTGCCACGGCGGTCCCGCCGGTTCTGAGCGGAGGTCCCACCACCAGTGTGGCGGTCGTCACGGCCCCGGCCCGGGGAACGGCGACGGCGTCCGGCGCGACGCTGAGCTACACGCCCAACGCCGGGACCTATGGCACCGATACCTTCACCTATGCGGCGATCGGGCCGGGCGGGACGTCCGCGCCGGCCACGGTCAGCGTGGCCATCGCGGCTCCGGTGCTGAGCCTCGCGCCCACGACCCTGACGGATGCCCAGGAGGACGTGGCCTATACGGCGACCCTGACCGCGTCCGGGGGAGCCGCACCCTACAGCTTTGCCGTGACGGCGGGTGCGCTCCCGGGCGGGCTGACGCTGGCCTTGGACGGTGTCCTGTCCGGCGTGCCGACCGCGCAGGGTGGCTACGCCTTCACCATAACCGCGACCGACAGCTCGACCGGCGCTGGGCCGGCGTCGGTCAGCCAGGCGTTCAATCTGACCATCGGTGCGCCACCGCCGCCGGTGGTGGTCTCGCCGCCGGGCACGATCCCGGCCGAGGGAGGCTCGCGAGGGGGTGAGCCCGTCCGGATCGATCTATCGGCCCTGGTCACAGGCGATGTCACCGAAATCCGCATCGGCACGCCGCCGCAGAATGGAACCCTGACTCTGGAAACGGTAGCCGGGCCCAACGGACCGATCGTCACGGCGATCTACACCGCCAACGCCGGCTTTGAAGGGGCGGACAGCTTCACCTTCCTGGCCGTAGGCCCGGGTGGGACCTCCGCGCCGGCAACCGTCAGCCTGAACATCGTCGGCCTGGACCCCACGGCGCCGAACCTGACCGCCACGACCGAACAGGGCCGACCGGTCACCGTCAATCTGACGGCCACGGCGACCGAGGGGCCATTTGCCGATGCTGCGATCGTCTCCATCAGTCCTGCAACGGCGGCGACCGCGGTGCTGGTGCCGGCCGGAACCATGGGTGATCGCAGCTTTGCGATGACCGTCACGCCGCGCGCCGACTTCAGTGGTGTAGTCGTGGTCACCTATACGCTCAGCAACAGCGTCGGCACCTCGCTGCCGGCGACGGTGACGCTGACGGTCAGTGCGCGTCTCGACCCGTCGGCCGATCCGGATGTCCGGGCCCTGTCGACGGCACAGGCCGAGGCCGCACGTCAGTTCGCGACGACCCAACTGGGCAACTTCAACCGTCGGAACGAGCAACTGCATGGCGATGGGCGTGGCGGTTCGGCCATGGGCCTGTCCCTGACCGGTGGCCGCAACGGGCTGTTCCAAAGTCCGCTCGACGAGCTGCCTTGGGCGCAGCGCGAGCGGGAACTGGCCGAGGACCGGGAAGCCTCGCTGCTCGAACTGCCGGACCACATGGGCCGCCCGGATACGAGCGCTCTGGGTGTCGCGAGAGCTCAGGCGCCCGTATCCGGCGGCGGACCTCGCGAAATCGGCGACATCGCCTTCTGGACTGGCGGCGCGGTCACGGTCGGCGGTTATGACGAGACCGCCCGGACGTCCAGCTTCGACGTCAGCACCTCGGGCATCAGTGCGGGGGCCGACGTCAAGATCAGCGACCAGCTGACCATCGGCGCGGGCGGCGGCTATGGCTCGCAACGCACCGACATCGGCGAAAGCGAGACCGGCCGGCTGGATGGCGAGACCTGGAGCGCGGCCCTCTATGGCAGCTATCGCCCGAAACCCGGCGTCTTCATCGATGGCGTGCTGGGCTATGGCTCCCTGGCGTTCGATACCCGACGGCTGGCGACCAACAGCCTGATCGCCCAGGGCGAGCGGGACGGGGACATGGTGATGGCGTCCCTGACCGCCGGTTGGGATCGTCAGCGCGGGTCTTCACTGTTCTCGACCTACGGCCGGATCGACTATGTGCTGACGACGCTGGACGCCTATGCAGAGACGGGGGCAGGCCTCTACAACCTGTCCTTCGACGAGCGGGAACTGGAGTCCGTTATCGGGGCCATGGGCATCCGCGCCCAGATGGAGCGCCAGTTCCGCGACAGCGTCCTGATCCAGACCGGGCGACTGGAATGGCGTCACGAGTTCGGTGGGCTGGACGGACAGGCGCTGGACTATGCCGACATCGGGGGCTTCCGTTATGTGATCGACGGCGAGCGCTGGATGCGGGACGAACTGGCCGCCGAACTGGGTCTGGAGATGCGCTACGACAGCGGACTGGTGCTGGGCGTCGACATCGGCGGTCGCTTCAGCAACGGCAGCCGGGGGGCGACACTCCGGTTCCTGCTGGCCAAGCGGTTCTAGGGCGGTGGTGAACCGGGGCGTGGGCGCATCCGTCCACGCCCCGGCACTTTGCTCATCGGCGACTGGACTTTGGGCCGTCGGGAATGCTCTGTTGGGCGTTCGAGGGCGCGGCATCGTTTCATTGCGAGCGGAGACGCCCCGATCCATGGGGAAGAACCAGAATGAAGCGCCTGCTCCTGGCCACGGCGGCCTCCTTGTCCTTCGTCGCACCGGCGTGGAGCCAGGCCCCTGCGCCTGCCGAGGCGCAGCCGGGCCAGGACGCGACGGCCGCTGCTGCCGCAACAGCGGATGCCGAAAAGGATGACGACGCCAAGTGGGATGTGCAGGCGCCGCCGGGACCGTCGCGCGACATCTCCATCGACGTGACGCGCGGCACCTGGATGTCGCTGGACGTCAGCCCGGATGGCCGGACCGTCGTCTTCGACCTGCTGGGCGACATCTATGTGATGCCGATCGGGGGCGGAGAGGCGCGCGCCATCGCCAGCGGTATCGCCTGGGACATGCAGCCCAAATGGTCGCCCGACGGTCGCCATATCGCCTTCACCTCGGACCGGGCGGGCGGCGACAATATCTGGATCATGGACGCCGACGGGTCGAACCCGACCCAGGTATCCAAGGAGACCTTCCGCCTGCTGAACCAGCCCGAATGGTCGCCAGACGGCGAGTTCGTGATCGGGCGCAAGCACTTCACCTCAGCCCGGTCGCTGGGAGCCGGCGAGCTGTGGATGTACCATCGCTCGGGAGGCGGCGGGGTGCAGATGACCGAGCGCCGCACGCCCCAGAAGGATACGGGCGAGCCCGCTTTTTCACCCGATGGCCGCTACGTCTATTTCAGCGACGACGCCACGCCGGGCAACACCTTCGAATACTCCAAGGACGTCAATGGCCAGATTTACATCATCCGGCGCCTGGATCGCGAAACGGGCGAGATCGAGCCCTATGTGACTGGCCCTGGCGGCTCGATCCGCCCCACGCCCTCGCCGGACGGCCGCTCGCTGGCCTTCATCCGTCGGGTTCGGTACCAGTCGGTGCTGTATGTGATGGACATCGAGTCCGGGCGCGAGACGCCGGTCTTCTCCGGCCTCGACCGCGATCTTCAGGAAACCTGGGCCATCCACGGCGTCTATCCGGCGATCAGCTGGACGCCGGACAATCGCTCCATCGTCTTCTGGGCCGACGGCCGGATACAGCGGGTCGAGGTCGCCTCCGGCACCGTGTCCGACATTCCCTTCCACGTGGCCGACACGCGCCGCATCCAGGAGCCGGTGCGCACCGTTGTCGATGTGGCTCCCGACCAGTTCGACGTGAAGATGATCCGCTGGGCCAAGCCGTCGCCGGACGGCTCGCGCGTGGTGTTCGAAGCCCTGGGCAATCTGTGGATCCGCGACCTGCCGACCGGCACGCCGCGCCGTCTGACACGTCAGTCCGACCACTTTGAACTCTACCCCTCGTGGTCCCGCGACGGGCGTTCGGTCGTCTACACGACCTGGGACGATCAGGAGCTCGGCACGGTGCGGATCGTGTCCGCCAATGGCGGCGAGGGGCGCGTGGTCACGCAGAACCCCGGCCACTATGTCGAGCCGACCTTTTCTCCGGACGGGCGCACCATCGTCTATCGCACCGTCGATGGCGGCGGCCTGACCAGCGCCCTGTGGAGCCGAAACCCCGGCATCTATCGCGTGTCGATCTCGGGCGGGGAGGCCGTTCGCATCACCGACGAGGGCGTCGGCCCACAGTTCGGGGCGGATGGCGAGCGGCTGTTCCTGACCGGTCGCGACGGCGACAAGCGCACGCTGATCTCGGTCAACCTGGACGGTGCCGACCAGCGGACCCACCTGACCTCGGAATGGGCCAATGAGTTCGCCATCTCGCCGGATGGTCGCTGGATTGGCTGGACGGAGCGGTTCAATGCCTATGTCGCGCCCTTCGTGGCGGCGGGACGGCCGATCGCGGTCAGTACGGACGGCAAGGCTCTGCCCCAGGCTCGGGTCACGCGAGATTCCGGCGAATGGCTGAGCTGGTCGGGCGATTCACAGCGGCTGCAATGGTCGCTGGGATCGGAGCTGTTCAGCCGCGACCTGAACCAGGCCTTCACCTTCGTGGAAGGCGCGCCGGACGAACTGCCCAAGCCGGATGAGCGCGGCATCAACATCGGCTTCACCGCAGACGCCGACAAGCCGCAGGGGCGCATGGCCCTGACCGGTGCGCGGCTGATCACCATGAACGGCACCGAGGTGATCGAGAACGGGGTCGTCATCGTCGACGGCAACCGGATCGAGGCCATCGGACCCGCGGCCTCGACCCCTGTCCCGGCGGGCGTTCCCGTCATGGACATGGCGGGCAAGACCATCATGCCCGGCATTATCGACGGCCACTGGCACGGGGCGATGGGCTCGGACGAGATCATTCCGGAGCAGAGCTGGGTCAACTATGCGTCGCTGGCCTTTGGGGTGACGACGATCCACAACCCCTCAGCCGACACCAGCGAGATCTTCGCCCACAGCGAACTGGCCCGTGCAGGTCGCGTAGTGGCCCCGCGCATCTTCTCCACCGGCACCATCCTGTATGGCGCGACCAGCGGGGCGACGGCCAAGATCGACAGCCTGGACGACGCCCTGTCCACCCTGCGCCGCATGCAGGCGGCCGGGGCGTGGAGCGTCAAGAGCTACAACCAGCCGCGCCGCGATCAGCGCCAGCAGGTCATCGAGGCGGCGCGCCAGCTGAACATGTCGGTCGTGCCCGAGGGCGGCTCGCTGTATCAGCACAATATGTCGATGATCATCGACGGCCACACCACGATCGAGCATTCGATCCCGCTGGCCCGGCTGTATGATGACGTGCACCAGTTGTGGCGTCAGACGAACGTTTCGTACAACCCGACGATCGTCGTGGCCTATGGCGGAAGCTATGGCGAAAACTACTGGTATCAGGAAAGCCAGGTCTGGAACGATCCGATCCTGACGCAATATGTCCCGCGGCGTCAGCTGGATGCCCGGGCGCGTCGTCCGGTTACCGCACCGGACAATGAGTGGAACCACATCTCCGTCGCGCGCGAGGCGACGCGCCTGGCCAATGAGGGCGTCAACGTCCAGATCGGGGCCCATGGCCAGCGCGAAGGCCTGGCCGCGCACTGGGAGATGTGGAGCCTGGCCCAGGGCGGCATGGCACCGCTGGAGGTCATCCGCGCGGGCACTCTGAACGGGGCCAGGGGTCTGGGTCTGGACCGCGACCTGGGCTCGCTGGAGGTCGGAAAGCTGGCCGACATGGTGGTGCTGAACTCAAACCCGCTGGACAACATCCGCAACACCACGGCCATCGCCTACACCATCGCCAACGGCCGCGTGTACGACAGCGGCATGAACGAGGTCGCCCCGCGCCAGCGGCCCCGTCAGCCGTTCTGGTTCTCCGGCGCGGATGGCGAGGCGGTGTCGACGACGGCGACCGAGAGCGACACCCACGGCCACGACAGTCACTAAGGGCCTTCTCCCTCCCCTTTATGGGGAAGGACAGACCGCGCAGCGGTCAGGGTGGGGCCCGAAGCCGAGAGCTCTGGCCCTTTCGAACCCCACCCTGTCGTCGCTTTGCGCCGACATCCCTCCCCATGAAGGGGAGGGAGATTTACTCCGCGCTGTACCGCTCGGCCACCGGATCGTAGCGGTCCCAGACCTTGCGGTCGGCCAGCGACCGCAGCAGCTTGATGTACTCCGCGTGGGTCCAGGCCAGCGGCGTGGCCGAGTTGGTGCCCTGACCGGGCTTGTAGTCATAGGCCGTGTCGTTGCCGACGCCGTCCCAGACCTGTTCCGGCAGCAGCAGGCCACCGTTGGCGAAGGATTCCATGCCGCGGACATACAGCAGGCGGATGCCGTTCAGGCTGGATTCGCGCCAGCCCTCGTTACCGGAGGTGTCGGCCAGGACGGCGGCCAGATCGTAGTGGCCGCGCTCGCCGGTGAAGAAGGGCCAGACGCGGCCGCGCTGGCCGGGGGTCATGCCGCCGACGCCATAGCCGTTGCCGGTCTCGACATTCTCGCCATAGCCGTCGTTGCCATAGCGACGCCAGGCCGGGACGCCGTTCAGATCGTAACGGACCCGCAGCCGATCCTCGCGCGTCTGGTCGTCATATTCGGGCAGGGTGGCGACGATCGAAGAGGCATAGGGCGGGCGAACGCCATAGCGGACCAGTTCCAGAAAGCCGCCGTCGACGATCTGATCCTCAGGCAGGCCCTGCTGGGCATTGGCCTCGCCTATGGGGGCGCGGTCGTTGGGGTCCTCGTTGCGGGTGATGCGCACGAAGTATTTGCCGTCGCCGAGCGAACCCTCGGTCGTGAACATGCGGCTCTCGATCTTGCCCGCATAGTCGTCGGCGGTGGCGAGGTAGCGGTCAGCCGATGCGGTGTCGCCGGACGCCCGCGCGATCTCGGCGGCCGTGACCAGACCCGCGACCACGGCGGCGGTGGTGGAGGGGGAGTAACCCTCCTGTTCCTCCCACCGCTCCTGCTGGGTCCAGGGCGGGGTGACGGTGCGGTCGTTCCAGTTCAGCCCCAGCTTGCCCCCCTCGACCAGGAAGTCGGCGGCGGGCTTGATCATGCGGGTGTACATGCCGGCCATTTCGGCGTCGGAGACCAGTCCGGCCTTCCAGAGCTTGTAGCCCAGCATGATGGGCATGGCGGTCTGGTCCAGCTGGACCGCGACCCATTCGATGGTGCCATCGACCCAGGTCTTCTGCAGGAACCAGCCCGTGGCCCCTGTATTGCCGGGCGTGTCGGCGCGGACCTGCACCTGAGGCAGGTAGCGGAAGGCGGCCAGCGGCGTCTCGGTGTCGCCCAGCGCCAGCATGGCCATGGCCACCTGATAGAAGTCGCGCGGCCAGACGGCCTTGTAGCCCGTCGAGGGATTGGTCGCATCGACCGTGTCGCCCCATGGGTTGGACAGGCTGGCGATCAGGGCCCCGGCATGGGTCCGATCCTCCTGCACCTTCAGCATCAGGGCCGAGGCATAGGCCAGCTTGCCGCCGTCTGTGGACTGTTCGGCGATGCGGGGCAGATCGGTGAGGGAGGCGATATAGTCTTCCCAGCCCACGGCGGAGCCTTCGCCGTTGAAGTTGGCGAGGACGGCATCGAGGCCGACCAGATAGGTCCGTTTTGCTTGATGCATTGCATCAGCGGGCGAAGGCCCAAAGCCGATAACAAAATCTCGTTGTAGACTTCCGCCCGTTTCAAGCGGCTCCAATGCGCCGGTCAGCATGGTATTGCCGCGCTGTTCTCCGGTTGAGAAATAGACATCGTCCAACCGGCCATCTCGCAGGTCAGTCAAGCCATCTGAAGTACCCATGAACCCAGCCGAGACCACCTGAAAGGGCTTGTCGGGCAGCAAGACCAGATTAGCGTCACCCTCCGATGAAAAGAGGTAGTCGTTGAAGGCAATGGCTTCATCGCCAACGCCGGTGTTGGCCATGTGCGGTTCGAGCAGCAGGTACGGTGTAATTCTGCCTGCCATCGCCTTGATGTTCGTACGCACGACCAAGGACTGGCTATCCGGGTCGGTGTAGATGCGCTTTTCGATCTCGTAGCGACCCTGGTTGTCCGTGGTGATGACGCGATAGGCCGGCGACAGGGGGCGACCGTTGGCATCGGTGTGCAGGTATTCGGTGCGGCTGGTGGTGTCGGTCCCTTCGACCGACAGGCCGGTTTCGGTCACGACGGCAAAGCGTAGCTGCTTGATCTGGGCCTCGTGGATGAGGCCGTACATGGTCTCGGTCAGGACCCCGTCGGCCAAGGAGAACCAGACGCGGCTGACGTCGCCGGTCGGGCCGCCGTCGGCGTAGCGGCCGTCGACATAGGCCTCGTAGGACGCGCCCGCCCCGGTCTTGGCCGCATTGACCCAGGTCGGGGCGTCGCCGGGTGCGCCGGGGGCGATGCGGGCCTGGTCCTGGGCGAGGGCAGGGGCGGTGCACAGGGCCAGGGCGGCGACAGAGGCCAGGATCAGGGATTTGGTCATGTGGGGACTCACAGGTTCGGCGACAGAAGGAAGGTCAGGGGCACGTCGAGGCGGCTGTTCCAGCTCTTCTCGTTGTGTTCGGCGGTGGGGAAGACAAGCGTCCGGAAGCGGTCGGGGCCCCAGCCGGCGTCACGGATCACCGTGTCGATGCGCGACTGGAAGAAGACGTAGAACTGGTCCAGGGTCTCGTCGCCGCGATCCATATAGAGGCGGTGCTTCGCCGGATCGGGCAGGCCGCGCCGGATGACGTCGGACCAGGCCTGGACCACCGCCTCGCGCCAGGTGTTGAGCGCATCGCCCTCCAGCCGCTCGAGCCGCAGGGGCCAGTGGGTGGACAGGCAGCCGGCGGCGCCGAAGACGTCGGGGTGCTTCATCATGGCATAGAGCGAGATCAGCCCGCCCATGCTGG
Organism: Brevundimonas sp.; assembly: GCF_016463295.1. GTDB lineage: Bacteria > Pseudomonadota > Alphaproteobacteria > Caulobacterales > Caulobacteraceae > Brevundimonas. The sequence goes on along the minus strand of NZ_JAEMRO010000013.1, from coordinate 12,228 downwards.
AGCCCGCGATCACCGTTTCGTCGCGGCCGGGCAGGGTGCGGTACTCGCTGTCGATGCTGGGCTTCAGCTCTTCGACCAGAAAGCGCAGGTATTCGTCGGACAGGGGAGCGCCGCCGTACATCGGCATCAGGCTGTCGCGGACCTCGGCGGGCAGGGCGGCGATCAGGTCAGCGGGGGCGTATTCGCGCAGGCGCAACGGTGTGTTCCAGACGCCGACGACGATGGGGGCGCGGACCTGACCGGTCTCGATCAGCCGCACCAGATGCTCGTCCACACCCCATTCGCCGAAGTTGGCGCGCGCCGGGTCGAACAGGTTCTGGCCGTCGTGCATGTAGAGGACGGGGTGGCGATCCGAGCCGGCGTCATAGCCGGGCGGCAGCCAGACAGTGACGTTGCGCGGCCCCAGATGCGCCGAGGCCACGGCCTCGTATTCGACCAGACGCCCGCCCGCGATCGCGCCGGCCTGGGCCACTACCTGTGCTTGGGCCGCGCCGGCGAACGGCAGGGCGGCGAGGGTGGCCAGGAGGCCGCGCCGGTTCACGCCTTCACCTCGCGTACCCGCAGGCTCATGACCGCGGCGATGAAGAAGCTGATCCCGCCGACCACCAGGGCCCAGATGGCCTGGGACTGGAACAGGGCGTTGAGCATCAGGCCCAGCAGGGTCGCGGCGACCAGTTGCGGCACCACGATGAAGATGTTGAAGACGCCCATATAGACGCCCATCTTCCGCCCCGGCACGGCGCTGGACAGGATGGCGTAGGGCATCGAGACGATCGAGGCCCAGGCGATGCCGACACCGATCATTGGCAACCACAGCATCTGGGGATCGCGGATCAGGAAGATGCCGATCAGACCCAGGCCGCCCATGGCTAAGGCGACCGCATGGGCCCCGCGCTTGCCGATCCGCCGAGCCAGCACCGGCAGGGCGAAGGCCACCAGGGCCGCGACGCCATTGTAGATGCCGAACAGGACGCCAACCCAGTCCGCCCCCTGATTATAGGCCACCGAGGTCGTGTCGGACGACCCGAAGTGGACGGCGGTGACGGCGGCGGTGGTGTAGATCCACATGGCGAAAAGGGCGAACCAGCTGAAGAACTGGACGACGGCCAGACCGCGCATGGTCTCGGGCATGCCGAACATGTCGTCCAGGATTTCGGTCAGGCCGTTGGATTTTGCGGCGCGGCGGAAGGCGGCGACGAGTAGTTGCAGCGCGCCGAAGCCCGCGACGAAGCCGGCCAGCACATACAGCTCCTTGCCGACGGCCTTGCGCCAGTCCTCGACGTCGGCGGGCAGGGCGACGGCCTGGTCACGCACGAACCAGACGGCGAGGAAGGCCAGGGCCCCGACGGCCAGCCAGATCAGCCCTCCGTTGAGATAGCGAGCGGCGGGGCGCTGTTCGTGATCGGTCAGCGGTGCCGGGCGGACGCCTTCGAAGGCGTCGATCTGTTCGGGGCTGTATTCTTTTGTCGAGAAGACAGTCCAGAGGACGGCCGTCAGCATGAAGGCGGCGCCGACGTAGAAGCTGATCCTTACGCTGTCGGGGACGATGCCTTCCGGGGCGGTATTGGCGACGCCGCCCTGGGTCAGCAGCCACGGCAGGCAGGAGGCGAAGACGGCGCCGGTGCCGATGAAGAAGCTCTGCATCGCATAGCCGGTGGCGCGCTGTTCCTCGGGCAGGTTGTCGCCGACGAAGGCGCGGAACGGCTCCATGGTGACATTGATCGCCGCGTCCATGATCCACAGCGTCGCCGCCGCCATCCAGAGGACGGGGGCGTTGGGCATGAAGATCAGTGCCAGGGTCGTCGCGATGGCCCCGAACAGGAAGTAGGGACGGCGACGGCCCAGAGGCCCCCAGGTCTTGTCGCTGAAATGGCCGATGATGGGCTGGACGATCAGGCCGGTCAGGGGCGCGGCGATCCACAGGATGGCCAGGCTGTCGACCTCGGCCCCCAGGGTCTGGAAGATGCGGCTGTTGTTGGCGTTCTGCAGGCCAAAGCCGATCTGGATGCCGAAGAAGCCGACGCACATGTTCCAGATCGCCAGCCGCGTCAGGCGGGGGCGCGCGGTCAGCAGGGTCCGGGGGGCATAGTCGGTCAACGGCGAGCCCTTCCGATCGGCACGAAGCGAATGGCCTGACCGCCGCCGGGGGCGAGACGCAGGCTGAGGGTGTCCGCAGCGGTCACTTCACGCTGTTCGATCACGATGTCCTCGCGCTTGCCCCTCCAGTCGGCCTCGGGGCCGTCGCGATAGATTTCGGCGCGGTAGCGTCGTCCGGCATCGAGGAAACCGAGATGAGCCGACAGCACGCGCGGCTCCTCGTCCGTCACCGCGCCCAAACACCAGATGTCGGAGTTCCGGTCCTTGCGGGCGGTGACGATATAGTCACCGATCTCGCCGTCCAGCACGCGGGTCTCGGCCCAGTCGACCGGCACGTCCTTGATGAACTGGAAGGGGGCCGGATTGGCTTCGTAGTTTTCCAGCAGATCGGCCGCCATCTGGATCGGATTATAGATGACGACATACAGCGCCAGTTGCTTGGCCCAGGTGGTGGCGACGCCGTCCGGGCTGCGGGTCTGCATGCCGAAGATGCCCGGGGTGTAGTCCATCGGCCCGGCCAGCAGGCGGGTGAAAACCAGATTGGCCTCATGCTCCGGCGGATTGCCCGGCTGGCCCCAGGCGCTGAACTCCATGCCGCGCGCCCCTTCGCGGCTGATCATATTGGGATAGGTGCGGCGCAGGCCCGTATCCTTGAATGGTTCGTGGGCATTGACCGCGACCTGATACTTGGCCGCCGTCTCGACGACCCGCATGTGGTGCTGGACCATGGGCTGGCTTTCGTGCCAGGCCAGGCGCGGCTGGCCATCGGGCCCGGCGACCCGCGCGCCACCCGCGTCGGCGACATAGCCGGTCTTGACCGAATGCCAGCCAAACCGCTGCATCTGGGCGAAGGCGGGGTCCAGCTGCTTGTCATAGTGATAGGCGTTGCCGCCCGTCTCGTGGTGGCCGATGATCTCCACGCCCTTCTGGCGGGCATAGGCGGCGACGCGTTCGATGTCGAAATCGGGATAGGCCTGGGTAAAGCTGTAGTCCCAGCCGGTGCCGAACCAGTCGCCGTCCCAGCCGACGTTCCAGCCCTCGATCAGCACGCCGCCAAAGCCATGCTTGGCCGCGAAATCGATGTGTTTGATGGCGTTTTCGGTCGTGGCCCCGTGTTTGGGCCCGGAGTTCCAGCTCTTCAGCTCCAGGTGCATCTCCCACCAGATGCCGATGTATTTCATGGGTTTGAACCAGCTGACATCACCCAGCACATTGGCTTCGTTCAGGTTCAGGATCAGGTGCGATTCGACCAGATCCCCCGCCCGGTCCGCGATCTGCAGCGTGCGCCAGGGGGTGGAGAAGGGGGCGGTGCGCTCGACGGCCGCATTGGTCAGGCCGGGTGTCAGCGCCGCCTTGAACCGCCCGCCTTCGACCCGGCGTAGGTTCATGCCGGCATAGTCGACGCAGGCCGCCTCGTGCAGCGAGACATGCAGGCCGTTGTCGGTGCGCACGGTCAGCGGCGTCTGGGCGACACCTACGCCGTCGATGCGGGTGCGGTTGTAGAGGTACTCCTCGCGGTTCCATTCGAAGGCGGGGATCCACCAGGCGGTGCCGGGCTCGACGACGGCGAACTCGGTCAGCTCGTCGCCGATGCGGACGGTTGTCAGGCCGGGCTGTTCGGGGAATTCGTAGCGGAAGCCGATGCCGTCGTCGTACAGGCGGAAGACCACGTCCAGCCGCCGCTGCAGGCCGTTGCGCTCGGTCAGACGGACCCGCAACTGGGTATAGCGATTGCGGATGAAGCGCTGCTCGCCCCAGGGCTGCTCCCAGGTGTCATCGTGCTGGGTCGGGGCCTCTGCGGAAACGGTGAAGTTGCGCTCCAGCTTGGGACCGTCGGTGAGGATGAAGCCCAACCGCGAGGGGGCGATGACCGGGCGACCCAGGCGCGTGACCGAATACTCGGGGCGACCCTCGCCATTGACCCCGACCTGAACCGACAGGACGCCGTCGGGCGACGACGCCGTGACCGAGGGTGCAGCGGCCTGCGCCCTCGCCATTCCGGGGGCCATGGCGGGGGCCGCGGCCATCAAAGCCGTGGTCGTGATCAGGAAGCGGCGGGTCAGCATCAAGGGGCACTCCGGCAACAGGGGCTTGCCAAGCGCGACCGTAGCGGCGCAGAACAAGCAAGGTTTGCAGCAAATTTTGCAGACGTGATTTCGACCGGAGCCGAAGCGTGACCCGCAACACCCGTCTGGAAGACCTGGCCAAGCTGGCGGGCGTCTCGATTTCGACGGCGTCGCGGGCGCTGAACGACAGCCCGGCGGTCAATGCGCGGACCAAACAGCTGATCTGGAAGCTGGCGCGCGAACACGACTATCCGTTCCGCCGCTACATGCCCGCCGGACCCGTGGGGGCCGAGGGCGTCATCGCCCTGGTCACGCCCCGTCCGCAGGGGCGGGAAGGGCGCCTCAGCGATCCCTTTTTTCTGGAACTGCTGGCCGGGGTCGGCGAGGCCGCGCGCGAGCGGGGATGCGACGTGATCTTGAGCCACTTCTCGCCGGCCAACCATGACGACATGGCGGCGGCCATGAACACTCGAGCCGATGGCGTTATCTTTCTGGGGCAGAGCTTCCTGCATCAGAGCCTGAACCGTCTCGCCGAAACCGAGGGGCGGTTTGTGGTCTGGGGCGCCGAACTGGCCGATCAGCTCTATTGCTCGGTCGGGTCCGACAACCTGGCGGGGGGGCGCCGCGCGACCCTGCATCTGGCCCGGTTGGGACGAAAGCGTATCGTGTTCCTGGGCGATCTGGACCCGCCCGAATCGATGCAGCGGCACCGGGGCTATCTGGAGGCCCTGGCCAAATCCGGGCTCGACGCCGATCCGGATCTGATCATGGAGGCGCATTTCGAGGTCGAATCCGCGGAAGCCTCGGTCGACAGTCTGATCCGGCGCGGCGTCCAGTTCGACGGCATTGTCTGCGCCTCGGACCAGATCGCGCTGGGGGCCGTGCGGGCCCTGCTGCATGCGGGCTTGCGGGTGCCCGAAGATGTCTCGGTCATCGGCTTCGATAACGTCCCCTTCAGCCGCTACAGCCGCCCGGCCCTGACGACGATCGCCCAGGACACGATGAAGGCGGGCCGCCTGCTGGTGTCCAAGCTGCTCGACAACTCCGGCACATCCGTTGGCCGGTCGGAGCGTATCCCCACCGACCTGATCGTGCGCGAGAGCTGCGGCGGCTAATTCCCCCCCCCTCGGGGGAGGGGGACCATCCGAAGGATGGTGGAAGGGGCCTGCCGCGACGCCTGCGTCCAGGGTTTGCCCCCTCCACCGCTTCGCGGTCCCCCTCCCCCAAGGGGAAGGAATGAGGGCGCTCTGTATCATGCCGTGGCCATGACCAGGCCGGCCATGGGCGGCAGCTGGCCCTCTGGCGGGGCGTTCAGATTGACCGCCTCGATGACCCGCCAGCCGTCGGGCAGGGTCCAGTCGGCGGCGGCATGGCCCAGGTTGAAAACACAGATCAGTCGCTCATTGCCCTGGGTGCGCTCGAAGCTGAGCAGGCCGGGCCCGGCGTCCAGCATCGCCATGTCGCCCCACATCAGGGCGGGCTGTGATTTGCGGAACGCCACCAACCGCCGGGTGGAATGCAGCATGGAGGTCGGGTCGCCTTCCTGACGATCCACGGCCAGCGCAGCATGGCGCGGGTCCACCGGCAGCCAGGGCTCGATGGACGAGAATCCTGCCTGCGGCCGATCGGCCTGCCACGGCATGGGGGTGCGGGCTCCGTCCCGGCCCAGGGTCTGGGGCCAGTTGGTGATGGCCTCGGGATCGGTCAGGCGCTCGAACGGCACCTCCGCCTGGGGCAGCCCCAGTTCCTCGCCATAGTAGATGAAGACATTGCCGCGCAGGCACATCAGCAGCAGCATCGCCATCTCGGCATAGGCCTTGGGGTCGCGGCCCTGGGCCCAGCGTGAAATGGCGCGCGGCGCGTCGTGGTTCGAGAAGGTCCAGGACGGCCAGCCCTGACCGCCCCGCCCGTGCCAGACCTCGGCCCCCTCGCGCACCAGATCCGGCGCCAGGGACGGGGCATAGAGATACAGGAAGCCATAGGCGCTGTTCAGATGCGTGTCGCCGGCGGTGAAGGCCTGCATCTCGCGTTCGGCATGGTCGCCGCCGACCTCTGCCACGCTGAACCGGCCGCCATAGCTGTCCGTCAGGGCGCGGATGCGGGCGACGAAGTCGACGATGCCGGGCTGGGACTGGTTGTTGATCTTGTCCTGAAAGTCGAAGGGGCGGGTCCGCTTGCCGCCGGGGGGCAGGGGTGGATTGTCCGTTAGTTTCGGATCGTGCATCGCGAAGTTGATGGCGTCGAACCGGAAGCCGTCCACACCCCGATCCAGCCAGAAGCGGGCGGCGTCCAGCAGGGCGTCCTGAACGTCCGGATTGTGCAGGTTCAGCTGCGGCTGCGAGGGCAGGAAGTTGTGCATGTAATACTGGCCGCGCCGGGCGTCCCAGGTCCAGGCCGGGCCGCCGAAGACGGACTGCCAGTTCGACGGCGGCGATCCGTCGGGCTTGGCATCGGCCCAGACGTACCAGTCGGCGTGCGGACCGGTGCGCGACTGTCGGCTGTCGTCGAACCAGGCGTGCTGGTCCGAGGTATGGGCGAACACCAGATCGGTGATGATCCGCAGGCCCAGCCGATGGGCCTTGTCGATCAGGCGGTCGAAATCGGCGAGGGTGCCGAAGATCGGATCGACGTCGCAATAGTCGGCCACGTCATAGCCGAAGTCCTTCATCGGCGAGGTGAAGAAGGGGCTGATCCAGACCGCATCCACGCCCAGGGAGGCGATATGCCCAAGCCGATCGGTGATGCCGTTCAGGTCGCCGATGCCGTCGCCGTTGCTGTCCGCGAAACTGCGTGGATAGACCTGATAGATGACGGCCCCGCGCCACCATTCGGTGTCGGCGGCGGTCTGGACGGCGGGGTGTTCGAGCGTAAGGGCGGTCACGTCACAGGGCCTTCGGATACACAGACGATGTAGCCCAAAGCGGGCACGGAAACAGACACGGCACCGGGGGCAGCGCTGGCGGTCGGACAGGTGCCAATCAGACTGCGCCAGTCTGCACTGCCGACGTCCACCTGCACATTCACCTGCCGGGCCTCGGTCGCGGTGTTGAAGACCACCAGGGTCTCGCCGGCATCGTCGAGGCGAGACAGGGCCAGGATACCCGGTGTCTGATCGGCGGTGCGAACCAGGACGCGGCCCCGGCGCAGACGGGGATCGGCGGCGCGAACGCGGGTCATCTCGGTGATGCGGCGGTACATCTCGGCCTCGGTATCGAATGGGCCCGAGGCCCGACCGATACGGCGGTCATCGGCATAGCTGGGGACGCGGGTCTCGAACATGTCCTGACGCGAGCGGCGGTCGTCGCCGTCACCGGTGAAACCTTGTTCGTCGCCATAGTAGATGACCGGCACGCCGCGCCCCAGGATCATCATGGCTTGGGCCAGGGTGGCGCGATCCAGCAGTTCCCGATCCGAAATGTCGGGCCGTTCCTTCAGGATCAGGTGCCCGATCCGACCCATGTCGTGGTTGCCGATGAAGGTCGGCAGGCGTAGCGCGGCCGCCTCGCCCCCTTCATAGACGGGGTCGGAATGGATTACGCGGGCCAGGCGATCCGCGCCCTGCGTGCCAGCCACAGACTCCTGCACCGCCCGCTGCCAGGCGAAGTCCAGAACGCTGGGCAGGCCGTCGACGCGGGTGTGGCGCGCCAGCTCGCCAGGCTCGAAGGCATAGATTTCGCCGAAGATGTGGAAGTTGGGGATGCCCGCCGCCTCGGCCCGCGCCAGCATGGCGGGCACGAACGCCTGCCAGAAGGTAGGATCGACGTGTTTGACGGTGTCGATACGATAACCGTCGATGCCATAGCGCTCGATCCAGTCGCCATAGACCTCGATGAAGCCCCGGACGACGCGCGGATGTTCGGTCATCACATCGTCCAGACCCGCGAAGTCGCCGTCCAGCGCGCTCTCGCCATACCAGGCGCTGTTGCCCCTGTTGTGATACAGGCCGACCTCATTCAGCCACACCGGTGCCTTGGCCGTCTCCTCGCCAGCGGGCACATAGGGCGTATAGGCATAGTCGGGGCGCACGATCCGAGCGACGTCTGTGCCGTCGAAGTCCGGATTGATCGGGTCTCCGTCCAGCCCGCCGCGGCGCTGCACCGGATAGTCGCGGCTCCAGCGATAGTCGCAGTCGTTGGCCGGGCATTCGCGGTACTGAATGACGTCCGCCGTGTGATTGATGACGATGTCCAGATAGACCTTCATCCCCCGCGCATGGGCCGCATCGACCAGGGCGCGGAAATCTTCGTCGGTGCCCAGGTGCGGATCCACGCGGGTAAAGTCGGTGATCCAGTAGCCGTGATAGGCGGCGCTTTCCTGACCCGGACGACCCTGGACAGGCTTGTTCCTGAACACCGGCGCGATCCACAGCGCCGTCGCACCCAGGCCCTGGATATAGTCCAGTCGCTCGGTCAGGCCCTTCAGATCGCCGCCGTGATAGAAGCCGGGATCGGTGGGGTCGTAGCCTGTCGTCAGCCGATCGCCGGTTAGACCACCCCGGTCGTTGGCCATGTCGCCATTCTCGAAACGATCCGGCAGCAGGAAATAGATGACCTCGTCCTCGGCCGGACGCTGGCGCAAGGCCTCAAGGGCGGGGCTCTGAGCCCAGGCCGCGCTCGTGGCGCACGACATTACGGCACTCAGTGCGGCGCTCAGGGCGATTCGCCGCCTGCGCCCTGTCACAGCCTTTCCTCTCATGGGCGGCCTCCCTCAAATGTCCACAGACGACATGGCCTGCTGGATCGCTTTGCAAGATTTTGCAGTCGTTTGGCTGGCTGTCAATCCATTGATGTCGAATGGCGAAATCACGGCGAAAGGCCCCAAAATCCTTGTTGCGCCGCAATATATGCCGTTGTGGCGTCGCATTTTCGTCACTGTTCAACAGCTCATCGAGATTACAGGCTTGCAACATTCTCACAAGTTTGCATAACTTTGCGATCAGAGCCCGGACGCTTCACCAGAAATGCGACGACGGCCTGAGGGAGAGAGAATGATGAGAACCCACGTCACACGTCGTGCGCGTCTGTTGACCGGTGCCGCCATCGGTGCCGTCAGCCTTCTGGCATTCGCCGGCGGCGCGGCCGCTCAGGATGCGCCGGCCCAGCCCGATCCGGACGAAGCGACCGAGATCGACGAGGTCGTCGTCACCGGCATCCGCGCCTCCATCCAGAACTCCATCGCGGCCAAGCGCAACAACAGCTCGATCGTCGAGGTCATCACGGCCGAGGACATCGGCAAGCTGCCGGACGTGTCGATCGCCGAATCGCTGGCCCGCCTGCCGGGTCTGACGTCGCAGCGCCTGGATGGGCGCAGTCAGGTCATCAGCGTGCGCGGCCTGGGCCCCGATTTCACGACGGCATTGCTGAACGGGCGCGAACAGGTGTCCAGCGGCGACAACCGTGGCGTCGAGTTCGACCAGTATCCGTCCGAACTGCTCAGCGGCGTGACCGTCTACAAGACGCCGGACGCCGCCCTGGTCGGGCAAGGCCTGGCCGGGACGGTCGACCTGCAAACCGTGCGTCCGCTGACCTTCGGGCGACGCGCCATCGCGGCGAACTTCCGCTATGAGCTGAACGACAAGGGCGCGCTGAACGCCGGTACCGAGGACGCAGGCGAGCGTTACAGCCTGTCCTATATCGACCAGTTCGCCGACGACACCATCGGTATCGCCTTCGGCTATGCCCACACCGGTTCGCCCTATCAGGCCGAGCAGTTCCGCGCCTGGGGCCCGCCCTATCCGACGACCGGGGACAACAATCTGGTGCTGGGGGGCGCGGAGTTCCGCGTCATGTCCGGCGACCTGCAACGCGACGCCTTCATGGGCGTGCTGGAATGGCGCCCCAACGACCGCAGCCGCACCATCATCGACGCCTATCACTCGACCTTCGACAACACCCAGATCCTGCGTGGTCTGGAAGCGCCCCTGTTCTGGGGGGGCTTATCCGAGTTTCCGTCAAGAAACGGTGGCGCGACGCCTCCGGTACTCGGCGGCTGTGAAATTAGCGGAAATGTTCAGGTTCCCGGGCAGTGCCGTCCCGGCCCCGCACTTCGCCCCGACTTTACTGTCGAGGACGGCCTGATCACCAGCGGCACCTTCGACAACGTCAAGGCTCTGGTTCAGAACTATGAGTTCGCGCGTGAGACCGAAATCAACGCCCTGGGCTTCAACACCCAGTACGACCTGACCGACCGTGTCATGCTGGAGGCGGACGTCAGCTGGTCCAAGGCCGAGCGCAGCGACGAGCTTTACGAGACGCTGGCCGGAACGGGCCGCAACATCAATGGCGCTCTGGACTCCTTCGGCTTCCAGATTCAGCCAGGTGAGGCACCGCGCTTTACGGCCAACCTCAACTATGCCGATCCCAACCTGATCGTCCTGACCAGCCCGCAGGGCTGGGGTGGGGCTTCGGCTCCGAACGGCCAGGACGGCTATCTGAACAGCCCGGCCATCGAGGACGAACTGACCGCGATCAACCTGTCGGCCCACATCGATCTGGAGGGCGGCAGCGCCTTCAGCCGTCTGGAAATCGGCGTCTATGGCAATGAGCGCGACAAGTCGCTGGACAACGAACAGTACTATCTGGTCCTGCCGAACTCGCCCGGTAACCTGCGTGTGCCGGACCGCTTCCTGCTGGCTCCGACATCGTTGGACTTCGTCGGCATCAACGGCGGCGTGCTCAGCTACGACGTCTCGGGTCTGGTCGGTAGCGGGGCCTACAACCTGATCCCCAACCTGGATGCTAACGTCATCGCCGGCAGCTGGGCGGTCAACGAGAAGATTCTGACCACCTATATCAAGGCCGATATCGATACGACCATGGGCTCCATCCCGGTCACGGGTAATCTGGGCGTGCAGATCGTCCATACGGATCAGAGCTCGGACGGCTTCTCGGCCAGTGGGAGCGATGTGGCCCCCATCTCGGGCGGCGACAGCTATACGCAGCTGTACCCCTCGCTGAACCTGATCTTCGAGCCATGGGAAAATCAGTTCATCCGCATGGCCGCGGCCCGCACCTTTGCGCGTCCCCGGATGGATGAGCTGCGTGCTTCCCAGACCTATGGGGTCAATCAGCAGAACGAAGGATCGACAGATCCGCTTCAGGCGTACTTCAACGGTGGCGGTGGCAATCCGGAACTGCGTCCGTGGATCGCCAATGTCTTCGACATTTCCTACGAGCGCTATTTCGGACGGTCGGCCTACATCTCGATCGCGGCCTTCTACAAGGATCTGGAATCCTACATCTACAACCAGAACGTCCTGTTCGACTTCACCGGTTATCCAGTCATACCCGGTGACACGCCCGCCTCCTTTATCGGTCAGATTTCCTCGCCCCAGAACGGCGAGGGCGGGTCGATCCAGGGTGTCGAATTCGCGGTCTCCACGCCTTTCGATTTCATCCACCCCTGGCTGGAAGGGTTCGGCGGGACGTTCAGCATCTCCTCGACCGAGAGCGACATCACGCCCAATCCAAGCGAGCCGTCGCAGCCCATTCCCGGTTTGTCGGAAGTCGTCGCCAACGCCACCCTCTATTACGAAAAGGACGGCTTCCAGGCGCGGGTCAGCAACCGTTACCGTTCGGAGTTCACGGGTGAGGTCTCGGGCTTCGGCAACTCGCGCACCTTCCGCCAGGTCGGCGAAGAGAGCGTCGTCGATGCCCAGATCGGCTATCAGTTCCAGTCAGGACCGCTGGAAGGCCTGTCCTTCCTGGCCCAGGTCAACAACCTGACGGACGAGGAGTTCACGACCAACGTCAACAGCGACGAGCGTCAGACCATCAACTACCAGTCCTATGGCCGGACCTTCCTGTTCGGCATCAACTACCGCTACTGACCGCCCTGAACGGTCGAGACTGGGGCCGCCGCGGGAGACCGGGGCGGCCTTTTCTTTGGCCGGGCTTCCTTATGCCGGGTGGGGCACATTTGGTTACCGCCTGCAAGAATGCGCTGGACGTGACCGCGCACGGATGAAACCTAGGCTTCTTGATCGTCGTGCGGATGCCGCCGACGACCCCCGGGGAGAGACATGACCGACACTTCGACCGCACCACGCAAGGGCACAGGCCTGGCC
>NZ_JAEMRO010000068.1 GCF_016463295.1 Brevundimonas sp. | reverse complement strand
GCGATGGCGTCGATGGGGGTCATCTTCTTGTAGAGGCCGCGCTCCTCGGGCAGGAAGCCAATCCGGTCGCGAACCTTGCGCCCGTCGTCGGCCCCCAGGATTTCGATACGGCCGGCGCTGGACGACTGTAGCCCCAGGATCATGCGGATGGTCGAGGTCTTGCCCGCGCCATTGGGTCCCAGAAATCCGCAGATCGTGCCCTTGCCGACCTGAAAGCTCAGGTCGCGCACCGCCTGGAAATCGCCGTAGCGCTTGCTCACGCCCTCCAGCGTCAATGCTGTCGTCATGGTCCAACCCCATTCCTTGCGTCAGGACGATCATAGGGGGTGTAAAGGACGGTTTACAAGTCGATCCGCTCTGTCCTGTCATGAATTCCATGTCATGTTCGGTGCATAAGATCGCTCCATCGCCGGACGCCTGAATGCCTTACGACGCCGCCCCCTCTCCCGTTGTGCCGCAGACCGGTTCGCGCCTGTGGACCGTGGGGGCCAGCGCGGGGATTTCCGTCGCCGTCTTGCTGGGGCTGGCGGTCATGCAGCCGCAACTGGCCGTCTGGTTGCTGGGCGCGGTAGCGGTGATCGCTCTGGCGACCTGGACCATCCATCGCCGCCCGCCAGTATCATCCGACAACCCTTCGCCGGCGCAACAGGTCGTCGAATCGCTCGACTTGGCCGACCCGACCCTGCTGGATGGCGTATTCGAGGGACTGGGTGATCCGGTCATGGTGATCGCGGGCGGCGAAGCGGACGACATCGCCGGACGACGCATCGTGCTGGCCAATGCGGCGGCGCGCGAGTTGCTGCGCATTCCTCGCGAGGGGGCGCTGCTGGTCTCGGCCCTGCGCGACCCAGGCGTGTTGGAAGCGGTGGACGAGGCCCTGTTCGGCGGCGTGGCACGCACCACCGACTATGGCGGATCGGGTGCCCAGACACGGCACTGGCGAGCCATGACCCGGCCCCTGCCCGCCGCCGAGGGGACCTCGCTGGCCTTGTTGGTCCTTCGCGACGAGACGGACGTGCGGCGCATGGAGCTGATGCGCGTCGATTTCCTGGCCAATGCCAGCCACGAGCTGAAGACCCCCCTCGCCTCCCTGAGCGGCTTCATCGAGACGCTGAAGGGGCACGCCCGCGACGATCCCAAGGCACGGGACAAGTTCCTGGACATCATGGCCACCCAAGCGGAACGAATGAGCCGCCTGGTGGCCGATCTGCTGTCGCTGAGCCGGATCGAGCTGAACGAGCACATACCGCCTTCGGGGCGAGTCGACCTGGCCCGCGCGGCGGGGGATGTGGTGGATGCGGTCAGCATTCTGTCGGCCGAGCGGAAGGTGAAGATCGAGCTGGAGGCCGACGACATCACCGCCCCGGTCAGCGGCGATCGCGACGAGATTCTCCAGGTCGTCCAGAACCTGGTCGACAATGCCATCAAATATTCGGCCGAGGGCGACACGGTGCAGATCGTCATTCGCCCCGACATGACCTTGGATCAGGCATCCGCGCCCTGGTCGGGCGGCAATCGCGGGGCCGGGGCGACACGCCTACCCCTGGTGACGCCGGACCGGGAGACGGGCGTGCGCTATGCTGCGGTGACGGTGCAGGATCACGGGCCAGGCATGGCGCGCGAGCACCTGCCCCGCCTGACGGAGCGCTTCTATCGCGTCGAGGGTCAGAAGAGCGGCGAGCGGGCGGGCACGGGTCTGGGCCTGGCCATCGTCAAACACATCGTCAACCGCCACCGCGGTGGCCTGACGGTCGAGAGCGAACCGGGTCAGGGCGCGACCTTTACGGCCTATTTCCCGGTGGCCGAGAAGCGCGTCGCGTCGATGCCGGAAACTCCACGAGACCTGGCTCTTTGAGGGTAGCCTCGGCCAGTGTGACGGTCCCGTCACAGCCTAGCTGTGCGGCGTAACAGAACTGTCACGCAGCCGTCTTAATCCGCTGACCATTCCGGGGCAGGTTCCGCCGCGGACGAACCGGCGGACCGGCGCGTTCCGATTCCCTGTTCCGGACGTCCATGACCTGGCTTTTCCTGCCCATCCTGATCGTCATCGTGGTCGCGGCCTATCTGGCGGCGCGTCGTCTGGCGCGTATGCGCGGCGAGGGTCAAAACCCGCATTCCCGGCCCGGCCAGCACGGGGCCTATGCCCTGATCTGGACGGCCGTCCCGGCGCTGGTCGTGCTGCTGGGCGTCGCGGTCTTTTCGGCCCCGATGGAGCGGTCGCTGACCCTGGCGGGTGCGCCCGAGGCCGTGCAGCAGCTGGAGCCGCTGCGACGCGAGGCCTTCTTCGCCGACGCCCGCAACGTCGGAGCCGGCCAGCCGACGGCCCAGATCTGGCCCGCGCCCTATGCCGAACTTCTGCCCGTCGAGGGTCAGCGCGCGAAACGCATCGGCCAGACCATCGGCCTGGGCGGCGGCGTCGGTGCTCTGCTGGCGGCAATGCTGGGCGGCCTGTTCGTGTTCACTCAGATCCGCCCGGCCATGCGCGCGCGCAACCGCGTCGAGGGCTGGATCATCGGGGCCCTGTTCGTCTGCTCGGCTGTCGCAGTCCTGACCACCATCGGCATCATCGGTTCGCTGCTTTACGATTCAGTGCGGTTCTTCTCGGAAATCCCGATCGCCAACTTTCTGTTCGGCACCCAGTGGAGCCCGCAGACGGCCATCCGCGCGGACCAGGTCGGCTCGACCGGCGCGTTCGGGGCCCTGCCGCTGTTCGCGGGTACCTTCCTGATCATGCTGATCGCCATGGCCGTGGCCGCGCCCGTCGGCCTGTTCTCGGCCATCTATCTGTCGGAATACGCCGGACCGCGGTTCCGGGCGATGATCAAACCGGTACTAGAGATTCTGGCGGGCGTGCCGACCGTGGTCTACGGCTTCTTCGCCGCCCTGACGGTGGGTCCGGCCTTCCGCGCCTTCTTCAACGATCTGGGGGCCATGCTGGTCGGAGGACCGCTGGACGGGCTGGGGCAGTATCTGATGCTGGTGCAGAACCAGATGGCGCTGGTGGCGGGCATGGTCATGGGCATCATGCTGATCCCCTTCGTCAGCTCGCTGTCCGACGACATCATCAATGCCGTGCCGCAATCCCTGCGTGACGGCAGCTATGCCATGGGGGCGACCAAGTCCGAGACGGTCAAGCGCGTGCTTCTGCCCGCCGCCCTGCCCGGCGTCGCGGGGGCCATGCTGCTGGCCATGTCGCGGGCGATCGGCGAGACCATGATCGTGACCATGGCGGCGGGCCTGGCCGCCAATCTGACCCTCAATCCGCTGGATACGGTGACGACCGTGACCGTCCAGATCGTGACCCTGCTGACCGGCGACCAGGAGTTCAACAGCGCCAAGACCCTGTCGGCCTTCGGCCTGGGCCTGACCCTCTTCCTGGTGACCCTGATGCTGAACATCGTCGCCCAGCGCATCGTCCAGAAATACCGGCAGCAGTATGACTGACGCGACCCCCACTTCCGCCGACGCTACCGCCCGCACCGACCGCCTGCGCGCGGGCCTGAAGCGCCGCTATGCCCGCGAGGGTCGGTTCAAGCTTTATGGCCTGCTGGCCATCGCCGTGGCCGTCGGTTTCCTGCTGCTGCTGCTGGGCCGGATCATCGAGCAGGGGCACACCGCCTTCTATGCCCACACCCTGACGACGCCGGTCTATATGGACCCGGCCCGGGTGGATCGCGCCTATCCGCAGGGTACCAATTTCGAACTGCTGGTCGCCGAGCAGCAGCTGGCGCGGTTCGGCATTACCGACGATGCGGCCGGCACCAAGGCCCTGGCCATGCGCAGCCTGTTCTCGTCCGAGCTCAAATTCGTGGCCGCCGAGCGCGTGGCCAGCAATCCCAATGTCATCGGCCAGACCCTGCCGATCGCCGCGCCCCTGTCGGACGACGCAGACCTGTATTTCAAGGGCGAAATCAGCGGCGAGACGCCACAGGATCAGCGCCGCCTGACGAATGAGCAGATCGACTGGCTGGACCGGATGGAGGCCTCGGGCAATGTCTCGTCGCACTTCAACACCGGCCTGTTCACCAAGGGCGATTCGACCGAGCCGGAACTGGCGGGGGTGCTGGGAGCCATCGTCGGCTCTGCGCTGATGCTGATGATCACGGCCGTCATCGCCATTCCGCTGGGCGTGGGTGCGGCCGTCTATCTGGAAGAGTTCGCGCCGCGTGGACGGCTGACCGACCTGATCGAGGTCAACATCAACAACCTGGCCGCCGTGCCGTCGATCATCTACGGCCTGCTGGGTCTGACCCTGTTCATCAATTGGATGCACCTGCCGCGCGCCAGCCCGCTGGTCGGGGGTCTGGTCCTGGCCCTGATGGCCTTGCCGACCATCATCATCGCCACAAGGTCCTCGCTGAAGGCCGTACCGCCTTCGATCCGCGAGGCGGCCCTGGCCATGGGCGCTTCGAAAACCCAGACGGTGTTCCAGCACACCCTGCCCCTGGCCATGCCAGGCGTCATGACCGGCTCGATCATCTCCATGGCTCATGCCCTGGGCGAGACGGCCCCCCTGCTGCTGATCGGCATGGTCAGCTTCATCCCGGGCATTCCGACCAGCATCGTCGAGCCGACGGGTGCCCTGCCCTCGCTGGTCTACATCTGGGAGAATGCGTCGGAACGCGCCTTCCACGAACGGACGGCTGCGGCCATCCTGGTCCTCCTCACCTTCATGATCATCATGAATGCCGCCGCGATCATCCTGCGTCGGCGCTTCGAACGCCGGTGGTAGTGCTATGAAGTTCAACATTTTTCGCGCAGCCGACGGCACGGAAAGTGCCCCCGCCGGCACCACGCCCGTCATGAGCGCCCCGCCGGTCGTCCACGGCAGCGCGCCTGTAGGCCCGACCAAGATCGCCGCCCGCGACGTCTCGGTCTTCTATGGCGAGAAGCAGGCGCTGTACGACGTCTCGCTTGACATTCCGGACAAGACGGTCACGGCCCTGATCGGTCCGTCAGGCTGTGGCAAGTCGACCTTCCTGCGGACCATGAACCGCATGAACGACACCATTCCGGGCTGCAAGGTCACCGGCCGGATCGAGATGGACGCCGAGGACATCAACGCTCGCGCGGTCGATCCCGTGCTGCTGCGCGCCCGCGTCGGCATGGTCTTCCAGAAGCCGAACCCCTTTCCCAAGACCATCTACGAAAACGTCGCCTATGGTCCGCGGATCCACGGCCTGGCCTCCACCAAGGGCGAGCTGGACGTGGTCGTCGAGGCCTCGCTGAAGCGGGCCGGTCTGTGGGAAGAGGTCGCCGACCGGCTGCACTCACCCGGCACTGGCCTTTCGGGCGGTCAGCAGCAGCGTCTGGTCATCGCCCGCGCCATCGCGGTCGAGCCCGAAGTCATCCTGATGGACGAGCCCTGCTCGGCCCTGGATCCCATCGCCACGGCCAAGATCGAGGAGTTGATCGACGAGTTGCGCGAGCGCTACTGCATCGTGATCGTCACCCACTCCATGGCCCAGGCCGCCCGTGTGTCGCAACGCACCGCCTTCTTCCACATGGGCCGTCTGGTCGAGACGGGCGATACCGAAGAGATCTTCACCAATCCGCGCGAACGGCGCACGCTGGACTACATCACGGGACGCTTCGGCTGATGAACCAGCACACAGTAAAGGCGTATGGCGACGAGCTGAATCAGCTGACGGCAGAAGTCGCACGGATGGGCGGGCTGGCCGAGGCCCAGGTGGCCGATTCTGTCGACAGCGTCGCCCGCCGCGACGTGGCCCTCGCGCGTGCGGTCGTCGAGCGTGACGCCAAGCTGGACGCCATGCACCGCGAGATCGAGAAGAAGGCCATCCGCCTGATCGCGCTGCGCCAGCCGGTCGCCTCGGACCTGCGCCGGGCGCTTGCTGCGATGAAGCTGGCCGTCGACCTGGAGCGAACCGGCGATCTGGCCAAGAACATATCCAAGCGCGCCCTGATCCTGGCCGAGGGTGAGCCGATGCAGCCCCTGACCCGCTCCATCGAGCGGATGGGCAAGCTGGTATCGATGCGCCTGCGTGACGTGCTGGACGCCTATGCCGCCGGCGAGGTGGATCGGGCCGTGGCCGTCTGGAACACCGACGACGAGGTCGACGAGCACTACAACAGCCTTTTCCGCGAGCTGCTGACCTACATGATGGGCGACCCGCGCACGATCAGCGCCTGTACCCACCTGCTGTTCATGGCCAAGAACCTGGAGCGCATCGGCGACCACGCGACCAACATCGCCGAGACCATCTATTACGAGATCACGGGCCAGGAATTCACCGGGGAACGCCCCCGCTGGAATCCCGAGGACCAGCCGGGTGCCGACGTCGGCCCCAACTAGACGACCCCGCTAGACCGGAGAATACGCCGTGCAGCCTTATATTCTGGTGATGGAAGACGAGGACGCGCTCGCGACCCTGCTGTCGTACAATCTCGAGAAAGAGGGCTACCACGTCGTGGTCGCCTCCGACGGCGAGGAAGGCATGCTGCAGATCGACGAGCGGCTGCCGGACCTGGTGCTGCTGGACTGGATGCTGCCCAAGCTGTCAGGCATCGAGGTCTGCCGCCGCATCCGGGGCAAGGCCGAGACCCGCAACCTGCCGATCATCATGCTGACCGCACGGGGCGAGGAAAGCGACCGCATCCGGGGCCTGGACACCGGGGCCGACGACTATCTGACCAAGCCCTTCTCCATGACCGAGCTGACGGCGCGCATCCGTGCCGTGCTGCGCCGCATCCGTCCCGGTCTGGCCGACGACCGGATCAACCACGGCGACATCGTCATCGACCGCGTCGCGCACCGGGTTCGCCGCGCGGGCAACGAGATCCATCTGGGCCCGACCGAATTCCGCCTGCTGGACCACTTCATGCAGCACCCGGGCCGCGTCTTCAGCCGCGAGCAGTTGTTGGATTCGGTCTGGGGCTCGGACGTCTATGTCGAGGCCCGCACCGTCGACGTCCACGTCGGCCGCCTGCGCAAGGCGCTGAACGTCGAGGGCACCGTCAATCCGATCCGGACGGTGCGTTCAGCGGGTTATTCGCTGGATCTGGGCGGCTGACGCCGGATCAGAACGGGAAGAAGAGCGGAATCGCCACCATGGCCGCGGCCCAGGTGATCAGGTTCAGCGGCACCCCGATCTTGACGAAATCCATGTAGCTGTAGCCGCCCATGTTGAAGACCAGCACATTGGTCTGGTAGCCGAACGGCGTGGCGAAGGCGGCCGACGCCGCCATCATGACGCAGACCAGGAACGGCCGGGGATCGACGCCCAGACTTTCGGCCAGAGCCACCGCGACCGGCGTGATCAGCACCGCCACCGTGGCATTGGACAGCAGTTCGGTCGCAAACAGCGTCACGCCATACAGAACGATCAAGGCACCCAGCGGCCCCAGGGGGCGGATCACATCGATCAGCCGCTCGGCCCCCGCCGAGGCCAGGCCCGTCACCTCGATGGCCATGCCGACGACGACCATGCCCGCGATCAGCAGGAGAATTTCGGGCCGCAACCCGGCATAGGCCTCTTCCGGCGTGATGACACGCAACAGGATCAGGGCGACGGCTCCGGCAAAAGCTGCCGCCGCGATAGGGACCCAGCCCACGGCGGCGGAAAAGATGACAAGCGCGAAGATTGCCATCGAGATTGCCGCAGGCCGCAACCGGAACGGCCGGTCCGCCGCGCCGTACAGGTCCACGTCGCCCAGATGAGCGTCGCCGGAGCCATCGGCCTGATTGCGGGCTTCGCCCAGGCGTGGAAAGCCGAAAGGGATCAGACGGCGGCGCTTGCGTGACGCCTCTTCCGCCGCCAGACGACGGGCTTCCTCCATCTCTGCCTGACGGGCCTGCTCCGCCTCGTCGGCCGCCACCGACCGCCCCAGCTGCCTTGCGCCCACGAAGTACAGCCACAGGCCGCCGACCGCCGCGATGACCAGACCCACCGGCGTGATCTCGAACAGGGTGAAGACCTGCTGACCCGCGTTACGGGCCATGTCGTTGACCAGCAGATTGGTCGACGTCCCGATCAGCGTCAGCAGCCCGCCCATGACCGTCACATGACTGAGTGGCATCAAGAACCGCTTGGGCGACAGCTTCAGGGACGTGGCGACGTCGCGAATGACCGGTGCCGCCAGCACGACCACCGGGGTATTATTCAGGAACCCACCGACGGACCCGCACATGGCGATGACCATCCAGATACCCCGCGCGCCCACCCGCGACGCCAGGGCCGTCGCCTTGCGGATCAGCAGACCCAGCAAACCCGACAACTCGATCGCATAGGCGATGACGAACAGGCCGGCCAGGGCGACGACCGCCGGGCTGGCGAATGCCCCCTGCACCTCCACCGGCCGCACGACGCCCATGATCAGCAAGGCAGCGGCACCGGTCAGTGCGACGACATCGGCGCGGATCTTGCCGTAGATCAGCGCGCCGACGACGGCGACGAGGACCACCAGGGCGGCAATCTGATCGAAATTCATACGCTGTGCTGCCCCCCGCAGACCCTCGGCGTCAACCATACTGCCGATGCGGGTCCACATGAAAGCGTTCGTCGTGCTAGGGTGGTTGCATGCACAAGTCGTCTGCACGTCCACGTTCTATCCTGATCTGCTCGACTGTCGTCAGCCTGACCTTGGGCCTGGCCGCCTGTAACCGTGAGGCTGAAGCCCCGGTCGAGCCTGCTACTCCTGCGCCGACTCCCGCGCCCATCACCGTAGAGGCTGCACCCATCGTGCTGGATCGCGCCGGATTTCTGGCTGCCGTCGACGCCGCTGTCGCGGCCTATGCGAGCGGCGCGGCCTCGACGGGTCAGGATACCTTAGTGGGGCGTCGCTTCACGATCCGTCAGGCCTTTGGGTGCGGCGGTCCCCTGCCCTCAACAGCCGCCGTCACCGACGGTCTTGCGGGCTGGACTGCCAGCGATGATGGGCAGACGCAACGCCTCACGCTGACGCCGGCCGACTGGACCGAGACCGCTCTGGTCGCGGGCGAAGCGCCGATCTGGGAAGCGGTCGAGGGGGTATGGCTGACCCGGCCCTGGCTGCGCGCAGAGACCTGTCCACAGGTGAACCCCGATCAGGCACCGGCCGGTCCGGCGGCCGTCAGTTCGCCCCAGACCGTGGGCCTGGCCGCCGTCTTCGAGCCGGAGGGATCGCGTCTGGATCGCCGCAATGGCCGGGCCTACAGCTTCACGATCCGCGGCGAGGATGATCAGCCGCCGCCTCCGCACACCGGCGGCTATCGTCTGGTGCTGGAAGGTCGCTTCGCAGCCTTCCCCGACGGCCGGGCCATCCGCTGCCGCGCCGCCAGCGTCGATCAGCGCCCGGTCTGTATCGCCGCCGTCCAGATGGACCGCGTCGCCTTCGAGGACACCGACGGCAGCGTATTGAGCGACTGGCGGACCGGCTGACGCAGGCGCAACCAAGGCGCTTCACAAGATGCGCGAACCCTATACGGTCCGAACCCTGATTTTCAGGGAGCCTGCCTCATGCGCCGTCGGACCTTTCTCTCGACCCTGCCCGCCGGGGCCTTGCTGGCAAGTGCGGGAGCCGGCCAAGCACAGACGCCGACACCCGCCCCGGCTACCGCGGCGAAACCCGCACCCCGCACCCGACCCGCCGACCCCTATGCCGGCATCGGCATCGGCGATCGCAACAGCGGGGTGAAGTTCGTCGGACGCTCGACCGTCTGGGGGGCCAATGGCGCGGCGGCGACGGCGCATCCGACCGCCACTCTGATCGGTATCGAGACGCTGAAGCGCGGCGGCTCGGCCATCGATGCGGCCATCGCCATCAATGCGGCCCTGGGCTTTCTGGAGCCGGTGGCCAACGGCATCGGCGGCGACGCCTTCTGCATGATGTGGGACCCAGCCCAGCGCAAGGTTGTCGGCTTCAACGGCTCAGGCAACAGCCCGCAGGGCCTGTCGCTGGCAACGGCGCGGTCAAAGGCGGTGGACGGCTATCTGCCCGCCGTCGGGTCGGTGACGGTCAATGTGCCCGGTACGGTCGACGCCTGGTGGAGCGCGCACCAACGCTACGGCAAACTGCCGTGGAAGGATGTCCTGTTGCCCGTCGCCGAGCTGTGCGAACAGGGTGTGCCCATGCCCCAGCTGATCGCCTGGTATCTGGAGCGCGGCATGGCCGGCTTTGACCGCCGCGCCGCCCTGATCGAGGAGAACGATAACAGGAAGCGCGTCTATGCCCCCGGCGGCCGGACACCCAAGGTGGGCGAGGTCTTCGCCAACCCGGACCTGGGCCGCACCTATCGCCTGATCGCCGAGGGCGGGCGCGACGCCTTCTATGACGGGCCGCTGGCCGATCAGATGCAGGCCTATTTCCGGCGCATCGGCGGCTGGATGACCCGCGCCGATCTGGCGGCGCACCGCACCGAATGGGTCGAGCCGATCCGCACCACCTATCGCGGGGTCGAGGTCTATGGTCTGGGGCCGAACACCCAGGGGCTGTCGACCAACCAGATTCTGAACATCTGCGAGCAGTTCGACCTGAAGGGCATGGGCTTTCAGTCCGCCGCCAGCATCCACCATCAGGCCGAGGCGAAACGGCTGGCCTTCGAGGACCGGGCCAAATGGTTCGCCGATGCGCGGTTCAGCCAGACCCCGGTCGAGTGGCTGAACTCCAAGGACTACGCCATCCAGCGCGCCCGCCTGATCCGGCCGGACCGGGTCATGGACCGCGTCTTCCCCGGTGATGCCCCGACGCAGGGCGACACCACCTATTTCAGCGTGGCCGACAAAGACGGGATGATGGTCAGCTGGATTCAGTCCAACTATCGCGGCATGGGCTCCGGCCTGGTGCCGGACGGCGTGGACGGCCGGACCCTCGGCTTCATGTTCCAGGACCGGGGCGAGCTGTTCGCCCTGACCGACGGCCACCCCAATGTCTATGCGCCGGGCAAGCGGCCGTTCCACACCATCATTCCCGGCTTTGCCTGCAAGGACGGCGAGCCGTGGATGGCCATGGGCGTCATGGGCGGCGGCATGCAGCCTCAGGGCCAGGCCCAGATCATCATCAACATGGTCGACTACGGCCTGGACCCCCAGGAGGCCGGGGACAGCCCCCGCTGGCAGCACTATGGCTCGTCCGAACCGACCGGCCAGCCGGCGGAGGCCGTCGGCCGACTTCATCTGGAAAGCGGCGTGCCCGAGGCGACGAAGCGGGCGCTGGAGCAGATGGGCTGGGTGCTGGGCCCGCCCGACGGCGGGTTCGGCGGCTATCAGAACGTAGTGCGCCAGGTGAACGAACGCGGCCCCTGGACCTATGGCGCGGCCACGGAAATGCGCAAGGACGGGATCGCGATCGCCTACTGAGTGGTCGGCATCAGTCCGCGACGACACCCGTCCGCGCGCCACGCGTCTGCTTGCGCCAGAGGGCGGCATATTCCCCACCCTGTCGGGCGACCAGTTCGTGGTGTGCCCCGCGCTCGATGACCCGTCCGGCCTTCAGGACCAGGATCTGCTCCGCGTCGGCGATGGTGGACAGGCGGTGGGCGACGACCAGGGTGGTGCGGCCGCTGCGGGCCTTGCGCAAGGTCTTCTGGATGGCGGCTTCGGTGCGGCTGTCCAGGGCGCTGGTGGCCTCGTCCAGGATCAGGATGCAGGGATCAGCCAGAAGGGCGCGGGCGATGCCGACGCGCTGACGCTCGCCGCCCGACAATTTCAGGCCCCGTTCGCCGACGCGGGTGTCCATGCCCTCGGGCAGGCCGCGGATGAAATCGTCCAGTTCGGCGGCGTCGGCG
>NZ_JAEMRO010000141.1 GCF_016463295.1 Brevundimonas sp. | reverse complement strand
CGGTGACCGTGTCCATGGCGGACGAGGTCAGCGGGATGTTCAGCCTGATGTCGCGGGTCAGCTGCGTCGAGACGTCCGCGTCTGCGGGCATGATCTCTGACGGGCCGGGTTCCAGCAAAACATCGTCGAAGGTAAGCCCTTCGCGTATCTCCATGAGGAGTCTCCGTTTTGCGGGCCGCGTATAACGCCCGACAGGCAGGAACCGCAAGGCCTGCCGCGACCTATAGGGACGATAACGACTTTTGGCTTGCGCCGCGTGGCCCCGCCCCCACATTCTGAGCACCTATGGTCCGCGCCATCCTCACCACCGCCCGTCGCCTTGCGCTGAAGATCGCCAGCTATGGCGTGATGCACCTGGTCGTCGCGATTCTGGTGGCGTTCGCGATCACGCGCGACTGGCGGCTGGCCTTGGCGGTCGGGGTCATCGAGCCCTTCTTCCAGACCATCGCCTATTCGATCCACGACCGCGTCTGGCACCGGGTTGAGCGGCGCGGCATGCTGACCGGCGTCGAGGAAGCGTCCGAGGCCTTCACCGCCCGACTGGGCATGATGACGCCCGAAGAACAGACCCGCGCCCACGGCCACGCTCTCGGCTTCGGCTCCCATGCCGGCCACAGCCACGCCCTGCCCCGCTCGTTCAAGCAGATCGCTGCCAAGACGGTCACCTATGGCGTCATGCACTTTGCCGTCGCCGTCGCCGTCGCCTTCGCCCTGACCCGCAACTGGCAACTGGCCTTGGCCATCGGCACGATCGAGCCTCTGGTCCAGACCCTGTTCTTCACGGTGCATGACCGGGTCTGGACGCGGATCGAGGCCAGGAAGGCCCGACGCGCGGCGGATCTGGCCGAGGTCTGAGACCTACTTCCGGTTCATCGCCACCAGGAACACTTCGGCACTGTCCTTCCGGCTCGACGACGGCTTGACGTATTTCACCGTCTCGAACTCGGCCCTCAGCCGCGCCAGAACCCCGCCGGCATCGCCGCCCTGGAAGTTCTTGGACACGAAATGCCCGCCCGGCTTCAGCGTGCGGATGGCGAAGTCGGCGGCGATCTCGATCAGGGCGATGATCTTCAGGTGGTCAGTCTGGCGATGGCCGACGGTGTTGTGCGCCATGTCGGACAGGACCACATCGGGACGGCCGCCCAGCAGATCGATCATCTGCTGATCCACCCCCGGATGGGTGAAATCGGCCTGGACCAGTTCGGCCCCGGGTATGGGCTCGATCATCAGCAGGTCGACCCCGACCACCGACTTGGCCCCCTTCTTCAGCGCCACCTGCACCCAGCCGCCCGGCGCGGCCCCCAGGTCGATGACCCGGCTGCCCGTCTTGATCAGGTGAAACCGCTCGTCGATCTCCAGCAGTTTGAAGGCCGCACGGCTGCGCCAGCCCTCGGCCCGGGCGCGCTCGGACCATTTGTCGGACAGCTGGCGCTTGATCCATTGCTGGCTGGACATCGACTTGGTGTCCGCCGTCTTCATCTTGGTGCCCATGCCCCGGCCAGAGGCCGTGCCGCCCGACGGAGGGCGGACCATGCGGCGGCGCTCTGGCGCAGGAGGGGTCTTTTCGTCGTCACTCATCCTTCCCACATAGCCGGGACGGCCTTCACGGGCTATGACCCCCGCCAGATTCAACACATGGAGCGCGCCGATGGCCGACGAAACCCTGACTTTCAAACTCGACACCGGTGACGGCGAAGACCGCAACGTGGTCATCAAGCTGCGCCCCGACCTGGCTCCCGGCCATGTCGCGCGCATCACCGAACTGGCGCGTGAAGGCTTCTATGACGGTGTGGTCTTCCACCGCGTCATCGCCGGCTTCATGGCACAGGGCGGCGATCCGACAGGCACGGGCACCTCGGGCTCCAAGAAGCCGAACCTGAAGCAGGAGTTCTCCAAGCAGCGCCACGCGCGCGGCGTCTGCTCCATGGCCCGCACCAGCGATCCGAACAGCGCCAACAGCCAGTTCTTCATCTGCCTGGACGACGCCTCCTTCCTGGACGGCCAGTACACGGTCTGGGGCGAAGTGATCGAGGGCATGGACCACGTCGATGCTCTGCCCAAGGGCGAACCGCCCCGCAATCCGGGCAAGATCGTCACCGCTACGGTGGCCTGAAGACTATGATTTCCGGTGCGGTTCGCAACGAACTAATCGCGCGCTACGGCGAGCCGCACCGGCGCTATCATACGATGACGCATATCGAGGACTGTCTGGCTCAGGTTACGGCGTCGACGGATTTTTCAGACGAACAACGCCGCCTCATGGAGGTCGCCATCTGGTTCCACGACGCGGTCTATGACGCGACACGCCATGACAACGAGGCCGAGAGCGCAAGGCTAGCTGTTGAGCGGCTGAAGGCTGAAGGCGCGAACCAGACTTTCATCGATGAAGTCAGCCGCCTGATTATGCTGACAGCCGGGCATTTCGTTGAGCCTGACGATGCCATCGGAGCCCGACTTGTCTCGATCGACCTGTCGATCCTCGGTGCTGAACCCGAGCGATATGACACCTACGCCGCGGCTATCCGACACGAGTACGGGCACGTGCCTGAGCCTTTATACCGAGCCGGACGCGCGGCGATCCTCAGTCGATTTCTGGAAAGTGAGCCGCTGTTCGCCGACCCGATCTTGGCCAGGCGATACGAGACACGGGCGCGCGCCAATCTGGCACGCGAAATCACCAGTCTGACCGCCTGACTATTCGATCTCGACGACCTCAACCCTCGGCCCGTTAAGCACCAAGGCAATCTCGCCGCGCTTCAGCTTCAGCGCATCCTCGCCGAACAGCTGGCGACGCCAGCCCTTCAGAGCGTCCACGTCCGCCTGGTCGTCCAGGGCGATCTTTTCCAGATCCGCGACATTGGCCAGCAGCTTGGTCGCCACGCCGGCATTGTCGCTCTTGGCCTTCAGCAGCACCTTCAGCAGCTCGACCACCGAGGGCGGTGCGGGCTGGTTGTGGCCGGGACGCTCCAGCTTGGGCG
>NZ_JAEMRO010000067.1 GCF_016463295.1 Brevundimonas sp. | reverse complement strand
TCCTCGAACTCGGCCTCGGGCAGGTCGTCGCCCAGCTTGGCCTCGCGCAGACGCTCGCGCGCCTTGTCGGTGGCCTGGGTGATCAGGTCGTGCAACTTCAGCACCCCGCCCGCGCGGGTCTTGAACGGCTTGCCGTCCGTGCCGTTCATGGTGCCGAAACCGAGGTGCTGCAGACTGCCCTCGGTCGCATAGCCGGCCAGGCAGGCGGCGCGGAACACCTGTTCGAAATGCTCGGCTTGCCGCTCGTCGACGACATACAGGATCAGGTCCGGATCGATCGCCTTGCGTCGGTCCAGAATGGTGGCCAGGTCGGTCGTGCCGTACATGGCCGAGCCTTCGGAACTGATGACCAGCAGCGGCGGCGGCGACGGAGCCTCGATCACGGAGCCGTCGGCCAGCTTCTTCTTGCGCGTCTCGCCGGGCCGGGCGACGTGAACCACGCGCGCACCGTCATCCTCGACCAGCAGGCCGGTGGTCTCCAGATGGGCGATCATCTCGGCCATGACCGGATCGGCGTCGCTCTCGCCGTTCCACAGGTCGAAGGTCACGCCCAGCGCCCCGAACTCCCGCTCCAGCGCCGTGCGGCTGACCGCAACGAAATGCTGCCACAGGGCGCGATAGCCGGGACGACCCGCCTGCAACTCAGCCGTCGCCTTGCGCGCGCGGTCGCGGAACGCCGGGTCTTCCTTGGCCTGACCGGCGGCCTGAGGATACAGCCGCTCAAGATCCTCCAGGGTGACCGGGCTTTCGGTCGGGAAGGGTCCGTCGCCGTCGGCCAGAAAAGCTGCCGCCTTGCCCTCGTCGCCCACGGCCACGATCAGCAGCCCCATCTGGAAGCCCCAGTCGCCGAAGTGGGCGTCGCCCCAGACGGTGTCGCCCCGGAACCGGAACAGCCGCTTCAGGCTCTCGCCGATGATGGAGCTGCGCAGATGGCCGACATGCATCGGTTTGGCCACATTCGGTCCGGCGAAGTCGATCACGACCTTGCGCGGGGCCTCGACGACGGCTGCTCCGGCATGATCGGCATCGACCGCCACCTGCGTCGCGCGCTCGGCCAGAGCCGCATCGGCGAGCTTAAGATTGATGAACCCCGGCCCGGCCACCTCGACCGACGACAGTCGCGGGTCATTGGCCAGCCGTTCTGCGATCTTGCCCGCCAGCTCGCGAGGATTGGCCTTCAGCGCCTTGGCGGCGGCCAGGGCTCCGTTGGATTGAAAATCCGCCAGGTCGGGCCGGTCCGACGGCGTCACACGCGCCAGCGATGCATCCACGCCTTCGGCGGCGAAGGCGGCGGCGACCGCTTCGCCCAACTGGGTCCGGAGGTCGCTCATCTACTGGGCCGGAGGCTGGGTCGTCGCCGCAGCAGCGGGTGCTGCCCCCGCATTGATGCGGAAGCGGCTGCCGTCGCGATTGAACTGCGCCATCTCCGGCGTCACGTCGAAGCCCACCAGGATCTCGAAGTTATCGCCGCTGGTCGTCAACTCCGCGCGGGGGATGATGATGGTCTGTTCCTCGGTCACCGACGTCCGGTCCGCGCCCTCGAAGGCGACGGGCAGGTCGAAATAGGTCTTGGCCAGCACGGCCTTGTTCCGTTCCGTCACGGCGATCCAGTAGCGGTAGGTGCGTCCGTCCGTCTGGGCCTGCGGACCGCGCCCCAGGTTGAACAGGATCCGCGTGTCGACCGTGATCGGCTGATCGGCCTGATACATGCAGTTGGAGGTCAGACCCTCGATCTCGCCGGTGAAGCCGACGTTGGCGGCGGACGGGCGTTCGCCTGTCATCTCGACATAGCGGGCGGCGTCATAGAGGATTTTCACATAGGGGCAGGGGCCGGCCGCCGCGCGGCGGCTCAAGGGCGCGATCCGCGGCGCGCGGGTGGTGCGTTCGGGCTCTTCGGACGCCCCCTGTTGTCCCGGACGCTGCTGCGGCGATTGGGCCTGGGCGGCCAGCGGCATCATGGTAGCCGCGACGATGGCCGAGGCCAGGGACAGTTTCAGGACGCGACGCATCGATGTTTCTTCCAGTCAGCAGGGAGACGCGCGGCGACAGCCTGACGCAGCGCGAACGCTCGCCGCTGATAGCGGCTAAAGCGAGGCGCGGCAAACGCGCCGTGTCGTCAAACCGAGGTGGCGTGACCCCGCTGCAATGACTAGGTTCGCGCCATGACCCTTACTGACGTCGTGCCCCTGTCCGGCAAGCGCCCCCTGACCGTGCGCATGGCCACGCCGCGCGGCTTCTGCGCCGGGGTGGATCGCGCCATCCAGATTGTCGAGCGCGCGCTCGAAAAGTTCGGGGCCCCCGTCTATGTCCGCCACGAGATCGTGCACAACAAACATGTGGTCGAGCGGCTGAAGGCCATGGGCGCGGTCTTCGTCAAGGAATTGGACGAATGCCCCGACGACCGGCCCGTCGTCTTCTCCGCCCACGGGGTGCCCAAGTCGGTGCCCGCCACGGCCCGTGCGCGCGAGATGCTGTTCCTCGACGCCACATGTCCCCTGGTCTCCAAGGTCCATGTCGAGGCCGAGCGCCACCACGCCAACGGCCGGCACATCATCCTGATCGGCCATGCAGGCCACCCGGAGGTCGTCGGCACCCTGGGCCAGCTGCCGCCCGGCTCCATCAGCCTGGTCGAGACGGTCGAGGATGCTGAGGTGTTCCAGCGTCCCGGCGACGCGCCCCTGGCCTATGCGACCCAGACCACGCTGTCGATGGACGACACCGCCGAGATCCTGGCCACCCTGAAGAGGCGCTTCCCTGAACTGCCCGACCCGCACAAGGAAGACATCTGCTACGCCACGACCAACCGTCAGGAGGCGGTCAAGCGGCTGGGCGAGGGCTGCGATCTGGTTCTGGTCGTCGGGTCCAAGAACTCGTCCAACTCGGTGCGCCTGGTCGAGGTGGCGCTGAAGGCCGGGGCCGGGGCGGCCGAACTGGTCGATGACGCCTCCCACGTCGACTGGTCCTGGTTCGAGGGCGTCCGGACCCTGGGCATCACGGCGGGAGCCTCTGCGCCCGAACGCCTGATTTCCGAGCTGGTCGAGGCCGTCAGCGCCCGCTTCGATGCGACGGTGATCGAGGACGACGGCGCGCGCGAGACGGTCACCTTCAAACTGCCGCGTGTGCTGACAGCCTGACCGCAGGACGCGCGTCCGCGACAAGCGGAGCCTTTGGCCGACTGTGGCGTTTGCCCTGCGTCAGACGGGGAGCCGACATGTCCATCTTCAAGCCTGCTGTTTGCGCCGCCGCTATGCTCGCTATCGGGCTCAGCGCCTGCGACCGCGATGCCGAGTCGGTGCCGCCGCCCGTCGAGCCTGTACCGCCCATCGCCGACGCCGCCCCCGTCACCGCCCGCTATGTCTGCGACAGCGGTCTCACCATCGGCGCGGCCTACCGCGATCCGGAATCGGCCCAGGTGACCTGGCGCGATCAGGTGCGCGTCCTGCGCAGTGCCCCGATCCCGTCCGGTGCCCGCTATATCGACGAAGGCGTGGAATGGACGCTGAGCACCCGCGACAATATCGAGACAGGGGTCCTGACCCGTGTGGCCTCTGCGGGAGGCGAGGTCCTCGAAACCTGCCGCCGCACCCTGCCGGTGGTCGTGACGGCCCCGCCCGTGGATGAGGCTGCGGCGACCAAAGCCGCTCAGGACGCACCCGGCGGCGTCTTGCCCAGCTCGCCGCCCTGCAAGGGTGGCCAACTGGCCCTGTCGTCAGACGGCGGCGATGCCGGGGCCGGCAACCGCGTCGCCATCATCGGCGTGCGCAACACGGGCACCCAGGCCTGCAGCCTGACCGGCTATCCCGCCGTCACCGTTCAGGATCGCCAGAACCGCACCCTCAGCGCCATCCGTTCCGAGACGACGCCCGGTAGCTACCTGCGTGCCGGTCAGGCACCGGCCCCGGTCAATCTGGCCCCCAATGCCAAGGCCTTCTTCGACATCGCCTGGAATGTCGTGCCGAACGAAGGTCAGGGCCAGACCGCCTGTCCGTCGGTCACCCGCATCCGCGCCACGGTGCCGGGCGACGACACCTCCGTGACCCTGGCCCAGGCGCTGACACCCTGCGGCGGGCGCATCCGCATCAGCCCGTTCCGCGCCGAGGCCGAGCCGGAACCCGCCTCCGCCGAGTGAGCCGCAAAAAAGTCTGTCCGGACCTGCGCAAGGGTCGCTCGGCCACGCTATAAGGCCGTTCTCGCTCGCTGCCAGGACGCTTCGCCATGACCCAGACCTACGACCTGATCGTCCGGGGCGGCGAAGTGGCCAATCATGCGGGACGTGGTCTGGCCGACGTCGGTGTCCGCGACGGCCGCATCGCCTTCATCGGCGATCTGTCCCAGGCTTCGGCGGGAGAGGTAGTCGACGCGACCGGCCTGACCGTCCTGCCCGGCGTCATCGACACCCAGGTCCATTTCCGCGAGCCGGGCCTGGAGTGGAAGGAAGACCTCGAAACCGGTTCTCGCGCCGCGGCCCTGGGCGGCGTCGTCGCCGTGTTCGAGATGCCGAACACCAATCCCAACACCACCGACCCGGCGACGCTGGAAGACAAACTGGCCCGCGCCCGCGACCGGATGTGGACCGACCATGCCTTCTACATCGGCGGCACCCACGGCAATGCGGCCTGGCTGGGCGAGCTGGAGCGGCTGCCCGGCTGCTGCGGGGTCAAGGTCTTCATGGGCGCCTCGACCGGCGACCTGCTGATCGCCGACGACGACGGCGTACGCGAGGTGCTGTCGAACGTGAGCCGTAGAGCCACCTTTCATTCCGAGGATGAATACCGCCTGGCCGAGCGCCGCGACCTGGCCCGCCCCGGCGACTGGACCAGCCACACCGACGTGCGCGACGCCGACAGCGCGATCATGTCCACCCGCCGCCTGGTACGCCTGGCGCGCGAGGTCGGCCGCCGCATCCACGTGCTGCACGTCTCGACGGCGGAAGAGATCGCCTTCCTGGCCGAGCACAAGGACGTCGCCACCGTCGAGGTCACGCCCCAGCACCTGACGCTGGATGGGGACGAGGCCTATGAGCGGCTGAAGGGCTATGCCCAGATGAACCCGCCGATCCGCAATGCCCCGCACATTGCGGGCCTCTGGCACGGCATCCAGCAGGGGGTGGTGGATGTGCTCGGTTCCGACCACGCCCCGCACACGATCGAGGAAAAAGCCAAGCCCTATCCGGCCTCGCCCTCCGGCATGCCGGGCGTCCAGACCCTGGTGCCTGTCATGCTGACCCATGTGGCGAACGGGAAGCTGTCGCTGGACCGGTTCATCGACCTGACCTCCGCCGGAGCCCAACGCGTCTTCGGCACCGCCAACAAGGGCCGGATGGCCGAGGGCTATGACGCCGACCTGACCCTCGTCGATCTGAAGGCGAAACACACGATCCGGCACGCGGACATGGCCAGCCGCTGCGGCTGGACCCCCTTCGACGGCTTCGAGGCCACCGGCAAGGCCGTCGCCACCACCGTGCGCGGTCGCGTGGTCATGAAGGACGGCGAACTGATCGGCCAGGCGCACGGCCAGCCCGTGCGGTTCATGGAGACCCTGGCCTGAGCCTCAGTAGTAGGGGTCCATAGACCGGATATTGCCCGAGGCCGTCACGCGGCAGATCGAGCGATAGCTTCCTGTGGCCATGGTCAGTTCCAACTCCCCGTTGCCGGCATCGCGCACGCTGATCGGGACGCTGGAGCCATAGGGGCGGTTCTGGAACTCGTCCGCGCGACGCGAACACGCCTGCTGCGCCGCATCCGGGGCACCGCGGACCCAGCGGCTGTTGGAGTGACGGCGGTTGCTGGCCTCGGCCTCACCCGCCAGATAGCCGTCGTGATAGCCTTCGGTTTCGTGGCGATCGTCATAGTCGGCCCCGTAAAGCGCGGCCTGATAGCCGCGCTCATACTCCCGATCGTGATCCCGATCCGTCTCGCCGTGCCGCCGGTTGTGGGATGCCAGCGCAGCGACCAGCCCGATCAGGGCCACGCCGGCCACCGCCGCTGCGGCCCTGTCAGACGAAGAGTTGCTGCCTCCGCCACACTCGCTTCGCCCGGCCTGATTGATGGAATCGTACCGCCCGTCCCGCGTCATGATCGACACGCATTCGTCGCCGCGCCGCCAGTAGGTCATGCGACCGTCGCCGACGACCTCGCTGCGATTCGTAGCCTGATAGCCTCGGCGCTGAAGTTCGCCCTCGGCCTGCCCGGCACGCGCCCCGACCATGTCCGACAATCGCGGGGGCGTCTGGGCCGAGGCGGTTGAGGCCAGGCCGACGGCGAAAGCGAGTGATGTGGCTGCAAGGCGGCGTGTGAACATGGTGGTTCTCCCTTCCCTGACGAAAGAAAACCACGATACGCAGACGGGTTCCAGCACAGGCGTGCTTAACGCCCTCAGATCGAGAAACTGACCCCGCAGCCGCAGCTGGAGGCGGCGTTCGGATTGCGGATCACGAACTGCGCGCCCGCCAGCTCATCCACCCAGGCGATCTCCGAGCCCTTCAGAAAGGGCAGGGAGACGGCATCCACGAGGGCGGTCTGGCCGTCGTTCTCAATGCGGATGTCGTCGGCCTCCGCCGCCTGGACCAGATCCAGCCGGTACTGGAACCCCGAACAGCCGCCACCGTCGACGGCGACGCGCAGCATGACCGGATGGCCCTCGACCTCGCCCAGCTTGGCCAGGCGTCTGGCCGCGCTGTCGGACAGCGACAGCCCGTGCCCGCCGGTGGCCGGGGAAATCTGGAACGACGCTGGAGATTGGACGCTGGTCACAGCCCTCTATATGAGGCGCTGACGGGCGACCGCAACGGTCGGCCCCATCAAATGAGCCGCTACCCGTGTCCTTTGACCGCGCTCCCTACGCCGAATATCCCGAACACAGCCGGGGTCGCCTGACCCACGAGCCCATCAGCCGTACGCGCAACGCCTATGCCCGTGATCGCGACCGCATCATCCACGCCACCGCCTTTCGACGCCTGAAGGAAAAGACCCAGGTCTTCGTGGCGCATGAGGGCGACCACTATCGCACCCGCCTGACCCACAGCCTGGAGGTCGCCCAGATCGCCCGCTCGCTGGCCCACGCCCTGCGGCTGGACACCGATCTGGCCGAGACCGTGGCCCTGGCCCATGACCTGGGCCATCCGCCGTTCGGCCATGCGGGCGAGGACGAGCTTCAGGCCCAGATGCTGCCCTGGGGCGGCTTCGACCACAACGTCCAGACCTTCCGCGTCGTGACCGAGCTGGAGGAACGCTATCCCCAGTTCGAGGGCCTGAACCTCAGTTGGGAAACCATCGAGGGCGTCATCAAGCACAATGGTCCGGTCGATCACATGCTGGCCGAACCCGCGTGGAAGGCCGTCGCCGACTACGCACCCCGCTGGGACCTGCGCCTGGGCACCTTCGCCTCGCTGGAGGCCCAGGCCGCCGCCATCGCCGACGACATCGCCTATAACAACCATGATGTGGATGACGGGGTCCAGGCGGGCCTGTTCACCCTCGACGATCTGGCCCAGGTGCCCCTGATCGGGCCGATCCTGCATCAGACCCGCCGCGACTGGCCCGACATCGACGAGCGGATGATCCGTATCGAGGCCGTGCGCCGCATGATCGGGGCCATGGTCGAAGATGTGCTGGCCGAAACCGAAGGCCGTATCGAGGCCGCAGGCATCCGCTCGACCGAGGACGTCCGCACCGCCGACCGCACCCTGGTGGCCTTCTCGCCGCAGATGCTGGCCGACCTGGGCGTGCTGCGCCAATTTCTGTACCAGCGCATGTACCGCCACTACCGCGTCAATCGCACCCGCAGTCAGGCCCGGCGCATTCTGGCCGAGATGTTCCAGCTGTTCATGGCCGAGCCCGAGACCATGCCGCCGGAATGGTCGGGCAAGGCGGGCGCGGCGGACGAGGCGAAACGCGCCCGCGCCGTCTGCGACTACATCGCCGGCATGACCGACCGCTATGCCATCGAGGAACACAAGAAGCTGTTCAGCCTCGACCTCGCCCTCGATCTGTGATTCCTGACGGCGGGGTGGCTAGACTGATCACCCGCGCGTGCGATTCGCGTGGGCATTCTCCAAGGCGCGACCGATGTCACACGAAGATCCCTACCGTCCGAACACGGGCCGCGACCGCGGGGCCTATACGCCGCCGACCGACGACGACCTGCCGTTCGACCGCCAGAGCTATGACCCGCGCCGTCCCCGCGGCGGCGGCAACGGTGGCGGCGGCGGCAAGGCCCCGCCCGTGACCCTGATCGTCAGCGCCCTGGTGCTGCTGGCCATCATCATCGGCATCGTCGTCATGTTCAACATGGACGGGCTGTCGCCGTCAGAGGACGCGCCGCCTGCCGTCGGCACCGTCGTCGGCGAGATGAAGGCCGCACCGCCCATCGACGCGCAGCCCGTCGATCCGGCCGCCGGCATCGATGTCTATGACACTGCCGAGGCCGTGCCGACCACGCCGCCGACCTTCACCGCCCCGCCGGAAGAGGTTCAGCCGCGTCCCGAGCCCCGTCCGCTGGACACCGCCCCGCCGGTCGTCCGCCCGGCCCCGACGCCTGCGCCCTCGCCACGCCCGACAACACCGCCCGCCGAGACCCGCCCCGCCACGCCCGCCGCCACCGGCGGCAGTGCCAGCGTCCAGATCGGCGCCTTCTCCACGCCCGGCATCGCCGAGACCCAGTACAATGCCGTCGTCGGCCGCTACTCGCGCTTCACCCAGGGCGGCTCGCGTCGCATCCAGGAGGTCCAGTCCTCCAGCGGCTCGACCCTGTATCGCACCAGCGTCGCGGGCCTCAGCCGCGAACAGGCCACCGGCCTGTGCAATGCGATCAAGGCCTCCGGCGGCGACTGCATCGTGCGCTGACCGGGGTGACCAGCGCCGCCATATACGGCTGTAGCGGCCATCGCCTGACGCAGGAGGAGCGGGCCTTCTTCGCCGAGGTCCGCCCCTGGGGCTTCATCCTGTTCCGGCGCAACATCGACAGCCCGGATCAGGTCCGCGCTCTGACCGCCGATCTGCGTGACAGCGTCGGCTGGGACGCCCCCATCCTGATCGATCAGGAGGGCGGCCGGGTCCAGCGCATGGGCCCGCCGCACTGGCCCAAATATCCGCCTGGGAATGCCTATCTGAAGGCGACCAACGACCCGCTGGCGGCGCGCGAGCTGGTCCGCTTGGGCGCGCGTCTGATGGCGCACGATCTGAGGGCTGTCGGCATCACCATCGACTGCGTACCCGTGCTGGACGTGCCGGTGCCGGGGGCGCACGACATCATCGGCGACCGCGCCTATGCGACGGACCCCGCTACCGTGGCCCAGCTGGGGCGCGCCGCCGCCGAGGGGCTTCTGGCAGGCGGCGTCCTGCCGGTCATCAAGCATATGCCGGGTCACGGCCGGGCCTTCGCCGACAGCCACAAGGAGCTGCCCACCGTCCACGCGGATCTCGACACCCTGGACGCCTGGGACTTCGCGCCGTTCAGGACGCTGTCGGACATGCCGATCGCCATGACG
This sequence comes from Brevundimonas sp., assembly GCF_016463295.1. Taxonomy (GTDB): domain Bacteria; phylum Pseudomonadota; class Alphaproteobacteria; order Caulobacterales; family Caulobacteraceae; genus Brevundimonas. Next base: position 2,550 of record NZ_JAEMRO010000067.1, on the reverse strand, counting down.
GCCCACATCGTCTTCACCGCCATCGACGCGAAACGCCCCGCGACCCAGTCGAAAAAGGCCATCAAGCTGATCCGCCGGCATCTGGGCTTCAACGGCCTGCTGCTGTCCGACGACCTGGTCATGAATGCCTTGTCCGGCACCCTGACCGAGCGGGCAGAGGCGTCGCTGAAGGCCGGCTGCGACCTCGTCGTCCACTGGAACGGCGACATGGCCGAAATGCGTCAGGTGGCCGAGGGCACGGGCAGGCTGAAGGGCGGAGCCCGGCGGCGCGCCGACGCCGCACTGGCCCGCATCGTTCACACACCCGAGCCCCTGGACGCGTTCGAGGCCCGCGCCCGTTTCGACGCGATGCTGGCCGGCAAGCTGGATGCGGCGCAGGGGCCGGACGTGGGCGAGGCGCAGGCATGACCATTTCGATGTCCTTCTCCCCTCGCGGGGGAAGGTTGGCCGCGGAGCGGCTCGGATGGGGGGGCTGCCAGCCACGCGCTGAACGTCTGAAGGCCCGTCTTCTGAACCAGCCCCCCCATCCGTCAGGCTCCGCCTGCCACCTTCCCCCGCAAGGGGGGAAGGGCATCGCTCGATGACCGAAGCCTTCCAGCCCAATCTGGACTTCACCGCCGTCGAACAGGTCGATGCGCGTGAGGCCTTCGTGGTCGATCTGGAAGGCTATGAAGGCCCCCTGCATGTCCTTCTGGCCTTGGCCCGGACGCAGAAGGTCGATCTGCTGAAGCTGTCGATCACCCGGCTGGCCGAACAGTATCTGGCCTTCGTGCACGAGGCGCGGCGCAGGAATTTCGCCCTCGCGGCCGACTATCTCGTGATGGCCTCCTGGCTGGCCTATCTGAAATCGCGCCTGCTGCTGCCCCGCACCGAAAAGGGCAAGGGCGAGGAGCCACCCGCCGAGGAGATGGCCGCCGCCCTCGCGTTCCGTCTGCAGAAGCTGGAGGCGATGCGCCGCGCGGTCGAGGCGATCACCAGCCGACCCCAGTTGAAGCGCGACGTCTTCACGCGCGGCGACCCGGAGGCGACGGTCATCGTCCCGTCCGACCGCATCGACGCCAGCCTGTACGAACTGATGGCCGCCTATGTCACCCAGCGACGGCGCGAGGAGCAGCGGCGCTATAATCCCGGCCAGCGCGTCGAGGCTTTCGCGCTGGAGGCCGCCCGCGACTGGTTGCGCGACATCCTGCCCCGCATGGACCAGTGGACACCGCTGGATCGCGTCGCGCCAGAGCGCACCGACACCGACGGCCCCTCCCAGGCCAGCTTTACCGCCTCCACCCTCTCGGCCAGTCTGGAACTGGTCAAGGAAGGGGCGATGGACGTGAAACAGGCGACGGCCTTTGCCGAGGTCTATCTGAAGCGGCGGGGGCAGGGGATGCCTCTCGAACTGACGCCATGATCCAGTTCGCCCCCGACGACACCGAGATCGAGCGCCGCGTCGAGGCCCTGCTGTTCGCCGCCTCCGGTCCCCTCTCCGCCGCCGAAATCGCCCGCCGCCTGCCCGAAGGTGCGGATGTCGGCGGGGCGATTTCCGCTCTGCGCGACCGCTATCAGGGGCGGGGGGTCGAGCTGGAATGCGTCGCCGACCGCTGGCGCTTCCGCACCGCCGCCGACCTGTCCTTCATGATGACCGAAGAGCGCGAGGAGCCGCGCCGACTGTCGAAGGCCGCGCTCGAGACCCTGGCCATCATCGCCTACCACCAGCCCTGCACCCGCGCCGAGATCGAGAGCGTGCGCGGCGTCTCCCTGTCGCGCGGCACCCTGGACCTGCTGCTGGAGATGGGCTTCGTCAAGCTGAAGGGCCGCCGGCGCACGCCCGGTCGCCCCGTTACCTATGCCACCGCCGACCGCTTCCTGGAGCATTTCGGACTGTCCAACCTCTACGACCTGCCCGGCGTGCAGGAAATGAAGGCCGCCGGCCTGCTGGACCTGTCCATCCCCGTCGGCTTCGAGGTCCCCGACCCGTCCCGCGCGACGGACAACGACGACGAGCCCCTCATGCCCGGCGACGACGACAGCCCCGAGTTCGCCCAGGATTTCGTGGCCGAGGACTAGCATCCATTGATCCTTCTCCCCCTGCGGGAGAAGGTGGCAGCCCGAAGGGCTGACGGATGAGGGGTCGCGCGGTGTCGGACGATTGGTTTCAGGGACGCGCCAAAGACATGCGGCGTGAGCCCGCATTGTATGAACGACGGCTCTGGAAACTCTTGCGCGACAGGCGACTGGAAGGCCTGAAATTCCGCCGACAGGTCGTGCTGGGGAGATATGTCGCCGACTTCGTCTGCTTCCGGCATCGGCTGATCGTCGAAGCGGACGGGCCGCTGCACGACGAGCGGATCGACCACGATGAGGCGCGGGATGCCTGGCTGACGGCGGAGGGTTTCGTGGTGCTGCGGTTCACCAACCAGCAGATCGAGAGCCGAAGCTGGGAGGTGATCGGCGCGATCATGGCGGCGTCCGAGCGAAGGCTGACAACCGGATAGGCGCGTGCGACCCCTCATCCGACCTCGCTTCGCTCGGCCACCTTCTCCCGCAAGGGGAGAAGGG
>NZ_JAEMRO010000140.1 GCF_016463295.1 Brevundimonas sp. | reverse complement strand
CCTTCAAACCGCAGCGGGGCCATGGCCCGCACCCTGCGCCAGGGCCTGCCCGGCTGCGCCTCGCCCGACCTGTTGAACGAGATGGAGCGACAGCATTGCCGCAATGAGTTCGCCCGAAGGGGCGAGAACGCGGCGCCCATCACCGGCTCGGGCAACCCCGAGCGCGACGCCCGCTTCGCCCGCGAGGGGGCGCGCCGTCTGGCGGAGTGGGAGGCGACGCGCCGCCCCCTGTCCGGCGGGGTCGGGGTCGTCGGTCCGGCGGACTGTGTCGGCTCGAACTTCGGCACGGGCTGTGCGGGCGCCCACCTGGACCCGTCCCTGGCGCCGGATTCCCGCCAGAACGTACAGACAGGCCGCGACGGCCACCGCGCCGCCGGCGCCCCTGTCACCCCCGGCGCCTCGGCCCCTAGGGAGCGCTGGAAGGACTGACGCATAAAAGAAGGGGCGGCCCCGTCGCCGGCGCCGCCCTCTACAGTTCATCACATCCGTAACCGGAGATCAGCCTTCGCTGCTCTCCAGCTCCAGTTGCAGATCGGCCGGCAGCGGCTCGATCGCGTCTTCGCGGGCCTGGGTCAGTTCGGCGTCGCGCTCGTTGGCGATCTTCTGCAGCGACCGCAGATAGGCGCCCGTACCGGCCGGGATCAGACGGCCGACGATGACGTTCTCCTTCAGGCCTTCCAGCATGTCCTTCTTGCCGTGGACCGAAGCCTCGGTGAGGACGCGCGTAGTCTCCTGGAAAGAGGCCGCCGAGATGAAGCTGCGGGTCTGCAGCGACGCCTTGGTGATGCCCAGCAGAACCGGCTGGGTGATGGCCGGACGACCGCCGCGCTTCTCGACCTTGGCGTTCTCCAGAGCCGCCTCGGCCACCTCGACCGTGTCGCCGCGGATCAGGGTGGTTTCACCGGCGTCGATCACCTCGACCTTCTGCAGCATCTGACGCACGATGACTTCGATGTGCTTGTCGTTGATCGGCACGCCCTGCAGTCGGTAGACCTCCTGCACCTCGTTCACCAGATACTCGGCCAGCGCCTCGACGCCCTGGATGCGCAGCAGATCGTGCGGATCCGGGTTGCCGTCGATGATGTAGTCGCCCTTCTGGATCAGATCGCCGTCGTGGACGGAGATGTGCTTGCCCTTGGGGATCAGGAACTCGACCGGTTCGCCCTGGTTGCCATCGGCATCCGGCTCCGGCGTGATCTTGATGCGGCGCTTGTTCTTGTAGTCGCGACCGAATTCGACGCGGCCGTCCATCTCGGCGATGACCGCGCAGTCCTTGGGACGACGGGCTTCGAACAGCTCGGCCACCCGCGGCAGACCACCGGTGATGTCGCGCGTCTTGGCACCCTCGGTCGGAACGCGGGCGATGATCTCGCCCGGCTTGACCACGTCACCGTTGGACACCGAAAGAACGGCCCCAACCGGCAGCAGGTAGCGGGCGTCGGAGCCCGAGGCCAACTTGGCATAGGTGTCGCCGTTGGTGACGCCCATGGCCGGACGCAGGTCCGCACCGCGCGGGCTGGCCCGCCAGTCGCTGACGACGCGCTGGGCGATACCCGTCGCTTCGTCGGTTTCCTCGCGGACCGACAGGCCGTCGACCAGGTCCTCGAACCGGATCGTGCCCCCGACTTCCGTCAGGATCGGAGAGGTATAGGGGTCCCACTCCGCCAGACGCTGGCTGCGCGCGATGTCCGCACCCTCGGTCACCCGCAGGCGGGCACCGTAAGGCAGTTTGTGGGTCTCGCGGTCCTTGCCGTCGACCACCACGGTGATGGTGACGTTGCGACTCATGGCCACCAGATCGCCGTGCGCGGCCTTGACGGTCGGGCCGTTGATCTTGGCGACACCGGCATTGGTCGCTTCGTAGAACGAGGTTTCCGCCACCTGGGCCGTACCGCCGATGTGGAAGGTCCTCATCGTCAGCTGGGTGCCCGGCTCGCCGATGGATTGGGCGGCGATGACGCCGACCGCTTCACCGATGTTGACGTTGGTGCCGCGCGCCAGGTCACGACCGTAGCACATGCCGCAGATGCCGGCCTCGGCCTCGCAGGTCAGGGCCGAGCGGACCTTGATGGACTGGACGCCAGCCGCATCGATGGCCTCGACTTCCTCTTCCTGCAGATAGGTGTCCGCCGGGAACAGGATCTTGTCGCCACCCGGCTCGCGGATGTCCTCGGCCGCATAGCGACCCAGAACCCGCTGACCCAGCGAGACCAGAACGTCGCCGCCTTCGACCACGGCGCGCAGGGTGATGCCCCGCGTCGAGCCGCAATCGTCCTCGGTGACGATCGAGTCCTGGGCCACGTCGACCAGACGACGCGTCAGATAGCCCGAGTTGGCGGTCTTCAGCGCGGTGTCGGCCAGACCCTTGCGGGCCCCGTGGGTGGAGTTGAAGTATTCGAGGACGGTCAGGCCTTCCTTGAAGTTCGAGATGATCGGCGTCTCGATGATCTCGCCCGACGGCTTGGCCATCAGGCCGCGCATGCCGCCCAGCTGCTTCATCTGGGCCTGCGAACCCCGGGCGCCGGAGTTGGCCATCATATAGACCGAGTTGATGTCGGGGTTTTCGCCCTCGATCAGCACGCGCGGCTGCGCGATCTCGCCCATCATGGCGTCGGCGATCCGGTCCGTGGCCTTGGCCCAGGCGTCGACCACCTTGTTGTACTTCTCGCCGCGCGTGATCAGGCCGTCGGCGTACTGTTGCTCGTACTCCTCGACCTGGGTGCGGGTTTCGGCGACCAGCTCGGCCTTCTTCGCCGGAATGACGATGTCGTCCTTGCCGAACGAGATGCCCGCCTTGGCCGCCTCGCGGAAGCCCAGGCCCATCATCTGGTCGGCGAAGATGACCGTCGCCTTCTGACCGCAGTGGCGATAGACCACGTCGATCAGGTTCCCGATCTCCTTCTTGGTCAGGTTCTTCTCGAGCAGGCGGTAGCCGACGTTCGGGTTGCGCGGCAGCAGGGCGGCCAGCTTCATCCGGCCCGGCGTCGTGTCGATGACCTTGGTCACCTCATTGCCGTCGGCGTCCAGCTCGGTCCAGCGCGCCTTGATGCGGCTGTGCAGGGTGACGACCTTGGCGTCGAGCGCCG
>NZ_JAEMRO010000066.1:2228-12250 GCF_016463295.1 Brevundimonas sp. | reverse complement strand
TGGGGGCCGACCTCCAGCTGGAGATCGACAGCCGCGCCACGACTGCCGCCGCCGTCGCCCAGTGCGAGGCCGCCGGCGACTTCGTGAGCCGCGACCTTCTGATGCGCATCCTCGGCGACACCGAAGAGCACATCGACTTCCTGGAAAACCAGCACCACCTGATCCGCCAACTGGGCGTGCAGAACTATCTGCAGTCCGCCATGACCGAAATCAGTCCGGACAAATCCGCCACCGGCAACTGATCTTCAGACTGACACTGCCAAGGCCCCGGTGGTTCTGCCCACCGGGGCCTTTTGATGCCTAGAGCACTTCGCGTCGCGCCAGATGCGCAATGGCCAGGATCAGGACGACCGCGCCGAGCCCGCACCCCAGCCCCAGGGCCGTCGTCACGCGCCAGGCCTCCGTCGCCAGCATGTTGACCGGCATCTGCCACGGCGACAGCACACCGATCCGCGCCGACACGGCCACGACGGAAAAGAAGGTGCCACCTATCCCAACGGCCAGCGCGGGCACGAAGCTGGAGAAGCGCAGCGCGATCCACAGCTGAACACCGATCAGCAGCAGAGACGCCGCGAACACCTTGCCCATCAACAGAAACTGACCGGCCAGATTCATCTCGCCCGTTGCCGCCACCGCTGGCTTGATGGCACCGGCCGCCGCGATCGCTCCGATATTCAGCAGCAGACAGAGCAGGCACATCGCCTCGATCACCAACAACACGCAGAAGGCCTTGGCGGCATAGATCTTCCATCGCGCGACCGGCAGGGCCCGCAGATGATCCCAGGCTTTCGGCCCATGTTCCATGTGCGCGACCAGGGCGGTCAGGGCGGTCACGCTCATCGGCAGCATGAAGAAAGCCCAGATGCCGGTCGACTGCTGCAACCACATCTCCCAGGGCTGCCCCTCCTTGCCGCGCAGCATGTTGAAGAACAGGAAGACGGCGATCAGTGTCGGAGCCGCCACGGCCAGCAGCAGGGCCAGCGATCGGTTCAGCTTGCGGGCTTCGACCCCAAGGACGGACAACATCAGACGATCTCCTTGCGGGCCTTGGCAGTTGGTGCTGCGACCTGGCGATAGATGCCTTCCAGCGACCGGGCTCGTGGCCCTATCGCGAAGACGGCGACCCCTGCCTGAACCAGTGCGGCGTTCAGGGTGGCCGACATGCGATCGGCGTCCTGTCCCTGTCGCAGCCGAACGACCAGGCCCTCGCTTTCCGACACCAATGTCAGATCGTGGCGGCGCAGAACCTCGCCCGCCCGCTCAGCGCCATCCGTCCGCAGAGCGATCTCCGGCGTCAGCTCGGCCTTCAGGCGAGACAGCTCGCCCTCCAGGACCAGGCATCCCTCATTGATGATGCCGATATGCGTCGCCGTCTGTTCGATCTCGCCCAGCAGATGGCTGGACAGCAGGACCGTCGCCCCGGTCCGTTCAGGCAACGCCTTCAGAAACCGGCGCATGTCCGCGATACCGTCGGGGTCCAGGCCGTTGGTCGGCTCGTCCAGGATCAGGACCGGGGGCGCCCCCAGCATGGCCCGCGCCAGACCCAGCCTCTGGCGCATGCCCAGCGAATAGTCGGACACCCTGCGCCCGGCGTCGACGCGCATTTCCACCACCTCCAGCACGCGATCGATCTCGGCGGCTGAAACGCCCAGCAGGGACCGCGTCAGGTTCAGGTTCTCGCGGCCCGACAGATTGCCGTAGAAGCCATGCGCCTCCAGCAGCGCCCCGACCTTTCGGGCGGCACCAATCCGGTTACGGCCAACATCGACGCCACCGACAACGGCCGTGCCGCTGCTGGGCCGAAGCAGACCGAGCAACATCTTCAGTGTCGTCGTCTTGCCCGCCCCGTTGCGCCCCAGGAAGCCATAGACGGCCTTGTCGGGCACGGTCATCGACAGGGCGTCGACGGCGACCCGCGTGCCGAACCGTCTCGTCAGACCGCGTGTCTCGATGGCGGGGATCATCGTCCGACTACCTTACTCGTTTAACTCCTAGATAAAGTTGCAAACGACAGACATTTAAGTCAAGATTAAAGATAGCTCATTTTGGGAGTCGCCGTGGCCACCGCCGATCTCGCCCGTTTTCGACGCCTGTGCGGCCAGTTTCGCTGGCTTGCGATCTTCATGGTCATCAGCGTGGGCGGCGTCTTCGCCCTGATGTATCTGATCGCTCCGCTAGTGCTGGCAGCCCGATCAGACGTCAGCTTGACCGCTCAGACCATAATGATTTTCGTGGCCTGGGTTGCTCCCGCCGCCTTCTATCTCTTTGCCGTCTGGTCGATCGGCACGGCCATGGGACAGCTGGCCAAGGGGCGTTTGATCCAGCCCACCCTGTCTTCGGCCCTGCGCAAGGTCGGCTTGGCCCTCGGCTGCGGTGGCCTATTCACAGTCTTTCTGAAGACCAATCTGCTGCGACTCGCAGGGGTGACGGACGGCGGTTATCTGAACTTCGACGTCGGCAGCATGACTCTGGGCATGATCGGGGGTGCCCTGTTCCTGCTCGGGCGAGTGGTCGATCAGGCCGCCCGCCTTCAGTCCGAGATGGACGAGATGATCTGATGCCGGTGCGCGTGACACTTGACGCCGTCATCGTCGCCAAAGGCTTGAAGGCCCGGGATCTGGCCCAGCAGGTCGGCCTCAGCGAAACCCAGCTGTCCCTGTTCCGGTCGGGCAAGGTGAAGGGCATCCGCTTCCGGACCCTGGCCCGGCTGTGCGCGGCATTGGGATGTCGACCCGGCGATTTGCTCGACTACGACTACAATCCGGACGACACCGCCCTGCCCGACGACGAGGCATCGGCGGAACCGTAACCATGCCCGGCCCATTGTTCGGCCAAGGATAATGGAAGGGCTCAAGATGACCGACATCGGTGATTTCGTGGAAGACGCTCGCGACGCGGCGCTGGACCTCGTCAATGCCGACAGGGACGATATCGGCCATGTCCTGCTGGGCGTCGCGGTCACCGCCGGGTTTGCTCTGGCCGCGACCTTCCTGGCCAACAAGGCCTTGCAGCCGCGCCTGTCGCCCGCCGATATCCGCAGCGGTGCCCGGCCCGTCACCGAGCGCCCGCGTGGCGCGATGAGCATGATCGTGCCGGCTGTCTTTTCCGCCACCAGCCTGTCGGCCGTCCGCGTCTGGAACGGACCGAAGAGCCGGCGCCGCACCGGCACCCTGGCCCTATGGGCCGCGACCCAGGTGGTCAATGCGATCTGGCTCGCGGCCCGGCCTGCGGGTCGAGGTTTCCAGATCGCTGCGGCCATGGCCTCGGCGGGCATGGCTGCAGCCTTCGCGCATGAGGCCCGCAAGCTGGATCCGGCGGCTGGAAAGCTGGCCTCTCCCATTGGTGGCGCGACCCGGCTGATGAACAAGGTCGAGGACAAGCTGGCGGATCATCGACCGACCGTCCACTGACGGACAGCGCCTTGCCGTAGGCCCCGGCTTCCTTTACGGACTGCGCCCGCTCGTGCGCGCCACAAGGGCCTGCGCCAAACCTTTCGAGACACCGATGAAGATCAACGGCAACACCATCAAGCCCGGCATGGTTCTGCAGGTCAACGGCGGCCTGTGGGTCGTCACCAAGGCCAGCCACGTCAAGCCCGGCAAGGGCGGCGCCTTCGCCAACGTCGAAGCCAAGAACCTCGAAACCGGCAACAAGCTGAACGAACGCTTCCGCTCGGAAGACAAGGTCGAACGCGTCACGCTGGAGCAGAAGGACTTCTCCTATCTGTTCGACAACGGCGACAGCCTGGTCTTCATGGACGACACCACCTACGAGCAGGTCGAACTGCAGAAGGACTGGGTCGGCGAAGACCGCATCGCCTATCTGCAAGAGGGCATGAAGGTCATCATCGAGACGCATGAAGACCGCCCCATCGGCCTGTCCCTGCCCGACCAGGTGACACTGGAAGTGGTCGAGACCGAGCCGACGGTGAAGGGCCAGACCGCGTCGTCGTCGTACAAGCCGGCCATAGCCAACAACGGCGTCCGCATCATGATCCCGCCCTACATGGGTGTGGGCGAAAAGATCGTCGTCGACACCGCGACCGGCGAATACGTCCGCCGCGCGGACTAACTGGTATTCTCCCTCCCCCTCGGGGGAGGGTGGCTGAGGCGAAGCCGAAGCCGGGTGGGAGGGGCTCGGCGATCCCGATCACCGGTGGATGCGTCGCCTAGCCCTCCCCACCCGGCCGCTGCGCGGCCACCCTCCCCTTCTGGGAGGGAGAAGGAAAGACCATGGCCCTCGCCTCTGCCCTGCTTCAAGTGATGATGGATGCCGTTCGCAAGACGGCGCGTCCGATGCTGCGCGACTTCGGCGAGGTCGCCCAGTTGCAGGTCTCCCGCAAGGGTCCCGGCGATTTCGTCACGGCCGCCGACATCCGGGCCGAGGACACCCTGTATGAGCTGCTGATGAAGGCCCGCCCCGGCTACGGCTTCCTGGGCGAGGAGCGGGGCATGATGGAAGGGACCGACAAGTCCCATATGTGGATCGTCGACCCGATCGACGGCACGACCAACTTCATGCACGCTATGCCCCACTTCGCAATCACGGTGGGCCTGCAACGCACAGCACCGGACGGCACGTCCGAGATCGTGGCGGGCGTCACCTACAACCCGGTGATGAACGAGCTGTTCTGGGCCGAAAAGGGCAAGGGCTGCTATCTGAACGACCAGCGCATCCGCGTCGCGGGCCGCAAGGATCTGTCCGAAAGCCTGATCGCCACCGGCCTGCCCTTCATCGGCAAGACCGGCCACGCCCAGTCGATCAAGGACATCCACGCCGTGGGCCAGCGCGTCGCGGGCATCCGCCGCCTGGGCAGCGCTGCGCTGGACTTCGCCTGGGTCGCCGCAGGCCGATACGACGCCTATTACGAGCGCAACCTCAAGCCCTGGGACGTGGCGGCGGGCATCCTGTTCGTCACCGAAGCCGGCGGCATCGTCACCACCATCGACGGCGAAGGCCGCCCGGAGACGGGGGCGCAGATCCTGGCCACCAACTCCGACCTGCATCCGCAGTTGCAGAAGGTGCTGCGGGGCTAGTCGAAGGCTACGACTAGATCAACGTCTGCTGATCTGACTTCCCCGGTGTGGCAAGGGGCTGGCCTGCGCGTCTTGCAAGCTCCGTCTCTGCACTGAAGCGCACATCGATGTCGCGATCACGGGTCAGGGTGGCGAGCGTGTCGTCAGAAACGGCCGACCACGGTTTGCCACGATCCGCACCGGTGGGAACGCGCGGCAGCAGACCGGGCTGGCGGCTCCATTCGATGAGCTGGGCGAGTGGAACGGCATTGAGCATGTCGCGCAGATGGTGCGCGGTCACATAGGCATCGGGCAGGGCCCGGTGCGCGGGCAGGCCGCGCTCGTGGACCAGGCCCTCGGGCTTGCGCTGATAGCGCAGCATCTGGTTGGAAAATCTGGGCAACTCGGGCCAGAGCCGCAGGGCGCATTTCCAGGTGCAGATCCAGGTCGCGCCCCCACTGAGACGGGGGGTGCAGTAGCGCTGTTCGAAGGCGGCGCGGTGGGCTGCCAGCGCCACGATGGGTGTGTCGGGTCGCAGCACGGAGGGGGCGACATCCTTCCAGAACGGCGCATCCGCCACCCACTCATCGAGAATGTGATGCACCGCCATGGTGTCCGGCGAGATCGGTCGTCCCGGATTGACGAAGCGGGCCCCTCTCGAGGTCTCACTGACCGACCACAGACCGTCGGCGTCCTGCACCACGTCCTGCCAGCCGATCTCGCAGACATCACCCGCCCCGTTTCCGGCGGTCTCAAGGTCGATGACGCGCACGCACGCAGGCTGAGCGGGATCGTCCATCACGAGCTGGACTGGCCACCCTTCTTGCCGAGGATCGCCTGTGCCCTGGACGACTTGCGCGGATTGCTCTCCCCCTCCTTCGCCGCCACGGCATTGGCACGCCGGGCCGTGTGGCTACCCTTGCCCTTGGTGGCTGACATCGGTGTTCTCCGCGTGGATCGATGCTGTCATAGCGAAACCACGGGTCGAGTCGTTCCGCGTGGGATCGGCTCGCCACGCTCCAGCAAGGTTGATGACAGTGTCCGCTTGCACACCATGAGCTGAAGTCGCCCTCGACCCATTGCCGACATCCCAAACACGAGCGATGTTAACTCATGAGGCCTTGGATTCTTTGCGCAATGTTGGCTACCGGGTGCGCAGGGCAACCCGCCGCCAGTGCTCTGGAACTTCGACAGGCGGCGACGCGCATCGAGCAAGGATGTGGTGTCCCGGTCGGATCTCTTCTTCATCTGACTCGCGGCGGCGATCTTCTGGTGCAGCCATCCGCATCGGCTATCCCAAGTTACCCTGTGTACGTTTGCGTGATGACCGGCTTTGAAGATGAAAAGCTCGCTGAACGAGGAATCCGCATCATTTTGGTGGGAGAGGATGCCCCCGACTAGCACTGTCCGCGATTGACCCATAGCAGCCATTGGCATGTCGAGTTAGGCTTACATCTATGACATCGCCCCCGTTGCCCGAATGGAATCAGACGGCGCTGATGATGCAGCAAGCCTTGCTTGGGGTTATCTCCCCCAACTTCAGGCTGATGACCTTGGATCACAACGGCTGCGAATGGGTGATGCACTTCGTTTTGGAAACGGATTCAGTTGAGGATCGAGAGGAAATCGAGAGCGCCGTCAGCGACTGGGAGGGCATGTATGACTCACCCGTCCCGCACTATGTGGAGATAGAGGTCTGCAAAGGCCCTATGAAGAAGCCGCTACAATCGGCGCGCTGGCTTTATCTTCGACGTGAACCCAGTCATTGGCAGCAAATCGACTAGCAACGGCTTGCGCCGCGCTAGCAACATTATGTCGGCTTCCCACCCGTAACAGCGGTCCAGATTGTCCGCCTACAGGCGACGGCCTGGATGTCTGCTTTCGGGAAGGAGACCAGAGTCGGCTCTCGACCCGAAGCAGATGTTGGAAAGGTCTGCTTGTCAGATGGTGGAGTGTTGCTAGCGTGGCCCTATGACACCTTCGTTCGAAGCCCGTATAGCTGAACTGGACACCGTCGTCGCGGAATGTGCGGGTCGCGGGCCATTCGCCATCGGCGTGGTACGTGACGCATCGAACCGCTCAAATCGCGAGTGGCCCTGGTGGGGCGTGCAGATCGAACATACCCAAATGGATGGATCAGTTTGCCGAAGGGCGACAGCAACCGTGACGTTGCGTTCTACCCAGTCGGGAGAGCCCGGATCGTTCGATGCCCAGTGGCGAGGACAGGTTTGGCAAGGCTCAGGCGTAGACACGTTTCGCGAGGACGGCAGCCAAGACCTAGAATGGTCCTTCCCCACGCCGAAGATGCTTCGGGAAGTCATGGAGACGCTGCTCAGAAAGGCCAAGTCGGTCATCCCTGGATGGTCGGAAGCATAGGTCCGTTTTCCACCCATAGCGGACATCCAGAACGTCCGCTCGCGGCGACGCGTTCTGCCCTCCCCTCACCCGATCAGCGTCCGCGCCGCCGCCCTCGCCTCGTCGGTGATCACCGCCCCCGACAGCATCCGCGCGATCTCTTCCTGACGGGCATCCTCGTCCAGCGCATCCACCGTGGTCGTGGTCAGGCCGCCGGTGTCGAACTTGCGCACCTTCCAGTGGGCGTGGCCGCGGGCGGCGACCTGGGGGCTGTGGGTCACGACCAGGACCTGGGCACCGGTCGACAGGCGTTGCAGGCGTTCGCCAACGGCCTGGGCCACCGCGCCGCCGACGCCCTGATCCACCTCGTCGAAGATCATCACCGGCTGGCGCTGGTCCTCGCGTCCAGCCAGGGCCGCCTTCATGGCCAGGGCGAAGCGGGCCAGTTCGCCGCCGGATGCAATGGCGTCCAGGGGGCCGAAGTCGGTCCCGGCATTGGTGGCGATCTCGAACCGGGTCGTCTCGACGCCCAGCGGGCCGCGCCGTCCGTCGGCCACCGGCTCGAACGCCACGCGGAAACGGGCGCGGTCCAGTTTCAGCGGGCCCAGTTCCTGCATCACCGCCGCCGTCAGCCGCAGCGCCGCCGCCTCTCGCGCCGAGGTCAGGAAGGTCGCGGCCAGGTCATAGTGTTCGCGCGCGGCGCTGGCCTGGCGCTCGGCCGCGACGATGGCGTCGGCCCCGTCCTCGATCAGGCGCAGCTGCTCGCGGAACCGCACGCGCAGCACAGGCAGGTTCTCGACCGAGGTGTTCAGCTTGCGGGCCGCGGCGCGCAGGGCGAACAGACGCTCCTCGGCCTTGTCCAGTCGGCCCGGCTCGAAATCGAAGGCGTTGGCGGCGGCGTCGACCGTAGCGATGGCCTCGGTCGCCTCCACCAGGGTGCGGTCGATGGCCTCGGCCGCCGCGCCCAGTTGCACGATGACGGGGTGGTCGGCTGCCGCGCCCGCCTGCCCCGCCCTTTGCCGAGCATGCTCGACCGCGCGCAGGGCCGAGGCCAGTTTCTGTGACAGCTTGTCCCCGCCCAGAAGGGTGCGGGCGTCGGCCAGATCGGCCAGGGCCTTTTCCGCCGCCCCCAGGATGGCGCGCTCGCCGGCCAGCTCGGTCTCTTCCTCGGCCCGGGGATCCAGGGCATCCAGATCGGCAAGGGCGTCGGTCAGCTCCTCGGCGCGCGAGGCGGCATCGGCGGCGGCGGCCTTCAGCTCCGCGACCGCGCGATCGGCGGCTTTCAGGGTTTCGGAGGCTGTGGCGACGGCGCTGAGCTGAGGCTGGACCCCGCCATAGGTGTCCAGCAGGGCGCGGTGGGTCTTCCAGTCCAGCAGGCCGACGGTTTCGTGCTGGCCATGCACTTCTACCAGGGCCTGACCGATCTCGCGCAGAGCCGTGACGCCCGCAGGCTGATCGTTGACGAAGGCGCGGCTGCGGCCATCGGTGGTGACCACGCGGCGCAGGATCAGCTCCTCGCCCGGCACCACCTCGAACCCGCGCTCGGCCAGCAGGTCGATCAGGGCCGGATCGTCGGGGGCGGTGAAGACGGCCGTGGCCGTGGCCTGTTTCGCGCCATGGCGGACCAGACCCGCATCGCCGCGTGCGCCCAGGGCCAGACCCAGGGCATCCAGAATGATCGACTTGCCCGCCCCCGTCTCGCCGGTCAGCACGGTCAGCCCGTCCCGGACCTCCAGGTCCAGCACGTCCACCAGCACGATGTCGCGGATGGAAAGGGCGGTCAGCATGAGGGCGCGCGATTCGGCATGGGCGTCAGTCTAGACCGGAACGGGGCGAGAACAGTCAGTCTGTGAATCCCGCGGCCTGACGCAGGGCCTGGTTCATGCGCGATTGCCATCCGGGGCCCCCGGCCTTGAAGTAGTCGATGACCTCGGCATCGAACCGCACCGTCGTCTGCACCTTGGGCGAGGGGCTGCGCGGACGGCCGGGTGAGCGGGGGAACTGGGCGAGCACGTATTCGGGCAGGACTTCATGCCCGAAGCGCGCCTGCGCCATCCGCTCAGGTGTCAGTTCAGGCGCATCGTCGTCATCGAGGACAAACTCACGCTTCGCTTCCGCGACCCCGTCGGCTTTCGAAGAACCGCTTTTCCCGGTCATTGGCTTTCCTCAGACTGATCGGACGCGTCGCCCTGTCCCGCACCGTGAAGACCAGAACATGCACCCGGCCACCGATAAGCTGATAGGCCGTCCACCGTTCCTCGCCGTAGTCGCGACGCAAATCAGGCACGATGATCGCATCGTCCAGCGACATCGACTCGGCAAGCCGCAGCGACACCCCATGCTTGGCGATGTTCGCTGCATCCTTGGCCGGATCGAAGACGATCATTTATGTAACTACATAAATATCGCCGGTCAAGGTGTCGGTCAGCCCGGGATGATCCGGCGCAGCCAGCTTTCGCGCTGGCCCGTCGGGGCCGTCTCGGGCCGTGCGCCTTCTTCGGTCAGCAGGGCATAGGCCTCGGCGTACCAGGGGCTGCCCGGATAGTTGAAGCCCAGGACCGCGCCGTTGCGCATGGCCTCTTCCTTCAGCCCGAGGATCAGATTGACCTCGACCAGGCGATACAGGGCCTCGGGCGTGTGCGAGGTGCGCTG